>JAIBBN010000002.1:0-300000 GCA_019694655.1 Leptospirales bacterium | reverse complement strand
CAACTGCGAACGGTCGCCTGCGATTGGCGACGCCCTTCAGCCACATCGACAATAAATTGATCGTAGGCTTGATCAAGCGCGCGCTGGTGCATGGCGCGCTCCTCCTCGGTCATATTTCGAAAGGGATAACTGGAGTCCTTGAAACGACCGGCCTTGATGGTTTCAATCTGAATGCCGTAGCGATCCAGGAAGGGGCCGACATTGGGGTGGATGGCGATCACTCCAATCGAGCCGACCAGGGAACCGGCATAGGCATAGACCTTGTCAGCTGCGCTTGCCACGTAGTAGCCGCCGCTGGCGGCTACGTCGGTGATAATGGCAACCACCGGGCGCGATTTACGCAGTCGCATGATACGGTCGTAGATCTTTTTCGTCGCTCCAACCGAACCGCCAGGGCTGTTGATTGAGAGCAGCACGGCCCGAACGGCGGCATCCTTCTCCGCTGCATCCAGGCTGGCCACGATTTGGTCGGCCCCCCCCGGCCCGCCGCCATCGCCGATAACGCCTTTGATTTCAATGAAAGCAACACCGGCGCGCCCGGAGTTGATGAAGCTCTCCGCCGGCGATACAAAGGTCCGCGAACCGCGCCCCAGGCTAATATTCAGCAGGCTGAGAATCACTGCCAGCAGCGTAAAGGCCAGCGCCAGCGCGGTGAGCAATCGGGATCGGTCCATGGTACCTCGGAGTGGGACTCGCTTCTAATGATCGTCGGCCGTGAAGCAAGCCGGCAAGCGTTTTATGTCGCTTGACCAGGAAGATGGCCCGGGCATTTTTTTGCGAAATGATGCAGAAAAGTGCTCAACCCGCCGAAAATATACCTGAAAGGCCGCGGGGATTGTCAAAGCGGCCTGCGGAGACATAAGACCACCGGGTACGCCCATGCAAATCAACGGCAGATCCATTCTCAGCTCGGCAGAAGGTATTCTACGAGATCGCAAGCAGGAGCGCGGGCCCGAGGCATCCGTTTCGGGAATCGAAGCGGCCGGACCGCGGGAAAGCGGGCTAGATACCCTGCAGCAGGGCGTCCTTGAGTCCCGTCTGTTGCGTTTGCAGTCCAGTCTCGGTGACATCCAGCGCGACTATTCGCGTGAGCAGGCTCGCTTCAGCTATCTCAACTCCAATCCTGCTGAAATCAGCGCCGATCTCCGCTTTGGCGATCAACCGCTCTTCCCCGAGTTGGCCAGAGGCATCGATCCACAGACCTTGAGGCCTGAGGTCCAGGGGGCGATGGAGCGCCTGATTCGAGCTCTAAAAAGTGTCCAGGTTGAAATGGAGAACTTGAACGCCCTGAACTTCGGCGAGCCAGTGGCTGGCAGCCGTCCCAATGCTCAAGCCCTGGTCGATCGCGGCGGCTTGAAAGAATTGGACCCCGAACGAGTTGCCCGACTGACGCGACCCTGAGCTGACGTGGAAGATTGTGCGTTGCTGGATTCGCTGCGTGCGGAGCTGGAACGGATGGGCCGCAGCGACGTGCGAATCATCGGCGTCAGCAAGACGCACGGTCCGGAGAGAATTCGAGGCTGGCTCGAGTGCGGACTGGTCGATTTCGGCGAAAATCGCCAGAATGAGGCGCGGGACAAATTTCCGCTGGTGCAGGTCGCGGACCTGCCGCCCAATCGCCAGCCGATCTATCATCATATTGGTCCTCTACAAAGCAGCGCAGCGCGTCAGGTGGCCGGCCTTTTTCACTGGGCTCACGGCGTATCCTCCCTGCACTCCTTACAGTCGTTGCAGAAAGCGCTGGTTCACAAAGGCGGCTCGATGCAATTCTTGATTCAACTGGACCTTACCGGTGAAACCAGCAAAGCCGGAGGAATCGATGAGCCTGGCGCCAGGGAACTCTGCGCGCAAGCGGACAGCGAACGCCTGCGATTTCGCGGATTTATGACCATGGGCCCATCCAGCGGCGATCACGGGGCAACGCGCCGAGTTTTCCAAAGGGCGCGTAAAATACGCGATGAACTAGCGCCTGGCGGAGAACTCAGCATGGGCATGAGCGCCGATTGGAGAATCGGAGTGGAAGAAGGCGCAACAATGATCCGGGTTGGCAGCCTGTTGTTCGGAGTGCGCGCCGGCGGGGCCTGGAAGGCCCCGTGATTTTTCAGCAGACGGCGCCGATTTTTCTTGTCGGGCTCGACGCTTGATGACCTTCTGATCGGGCGTTTTTTCAGCCGGCATGAGTCTCGACCCAACGAAGCCTTTACAACAGGCGAAAATTCCAGCGGGCTCGCCGGTACTGCGCGCCGGTTCCCAGATGCAAAGCCTGGTGCTCGTGCATCAGGGCGAGGTCGCGGCAATCAATCGCCTCGATCGGACCGGGAAACGTCGTCTCTACACGCTTGGGGCGAATTCCTTCCCTGGCTTTGCACAATTGCTGAATGGCCAGCCCCTTCCCTGTCACTATGTTGCTTCAAAGGATTGTGTAGTTAGTTCTTTTCCGGCGCGCGGCGCCTACCAGTCGTTGATTCTCAGCAAGCTCAACGTCGGGGTCATGGCCGCGCGCTCGCTGCTGCAGGAGGCAATGCAGAGTCAGCAGGCTGTCCGCGGTCTTTCCGCGTATCTGGCGCAGCTGCTGAAGATTTCAGACAACCTTTCCCTGGCATACTACCGCTGCAATCCGCAACCCTTTGATCCCGGCCAGACTCAAGGCGGGGAAGTCATCGATGCAACCGTTACGCAAGCCAGAATTACAGTTTCAGACTTTCTGCAAAACGGCGGACAGTTTCCGCAGGCAATCAATCTGATCTGGTTGCAGAGCGACAACTCCGGTCTGTTGAAGAAGAGCTACGAATTTGATTCTGAATTTGATATGGACGAATTCAATTTTGTCCGGCGACTACTGGGGCTCGCGCCAAACATTCAGGGCGCCATGTTTCAGGCTGATATTAAGATCCTTGAAGGTTTGAGCCGCAAGCTGGCGACGATGACGCAGGCCAGCATTCAGGAATTATATCAGCTGCACGATTCCGTAGATCTTGGTCTGGAAAGCCTGCTGGAAGGAGACTACGCCTTCGTCGAGAAGTTCTTCTTGCTGTCCGATCTGCTCGATTCCGGATGGAACAATGTTTCACTGCCGGAATTTACGGCCATCTGTAGATTTCTGGTTAGCAGCGCAGACACCCTGTTGCGCGGCTATCAGCAAAACTTTGGAATCGTATTTGAAGGGACTTCGCCCTCGCTGGAAAAGCTGCGCGCATTTCTCGATCAACACCAGGACGAATTGACCGCCTCGCAGGAAAAGCCTGTTACCGAAATCAAAGCGGGCGTCGACATGCAGGCCGTGAAAAGTGAGCTGGCCGGCTCGGTCGGTAAGATCATGAGTTTCTTGAAGATCGGCGCCGACGATCAGAAGAACTTGATCGCTCAGCTAAAGGCTTTCAAGAAGCAGCAAAACCCCATGGATTCCGGCGGCGATGCGCGTAAGATTCGACGGCAAATCAGTCAGTCCTACTGGAAGGTGTACGAGGCCGGATACTATAAGTTTCGTGAATCGCACGGCAATGTGCCGATGCCCGTAAAGCTGATGTTGAACTATGGCTTCTTCGACGAGGAGCTGTTGGACGACGATCACCTCGCCTATATATTCAGCGCCGAAGACAATAGCGCCGCTCGCCACCGGATTTACAATTCGCTGGACTGGCTGGACCGGGTTTCCAGGGCCGAAGAACCGCCTTCCGTCGACGAGATGGGCCTCACCTACTTTGAAAAGATGAAAACGGAGTTTAAGGATCGCGGTTGGAAGAAAGACAGCGATATGACTGCGGATGTAAACACCGCAGAGCGCCGCGTACACTACGAAATCCAAAGCTTTTTGGAAGTCAACGTGCGACTGACTACCGGCTCGCCGACCACGGCCTTTCCCTTGCTCACACGCTATCAGGTCACGATGGCGCTGGATAAGGCGCAGGTTACCTACGAGCGCCTCAGTCAGGAAATCGACAATTTGCTGGCCGTGGACTTTTCGGCTTTCCACCGAGAAGTTCTACTGAATGACGAATCTCGCGATATCCTCAAGGAATTCATCCAGACTCAGGTCATTCCGAATTTCATTATCGTTCCTTCCATTGGAACCAAGGTGATGATGTGGCAGGACGTTTCCGGGAGAAGCAAGAGCTCGCCCGGCCGAATTGCCGTTCCCGTTTTCGCTACGGCGGACCTTTTTACTCTTTTGATGGAGGCGGTAGCCGCCTTCCGCTGGGAATTAACCAAGACCATCATGGGCCCGGACTGGAACAACGTTTCTCAGCCTTCCATCACCGCCGACTACACCGACTACGTTCAATTCTATAAGAAGAACAGAGAGCTGAGCCCGGAATTGAAGGAAAAGCTGGCGGTAGAATTCAAACGTTTCCGCAGCGACCGCGATCGATTTGTCAATGACTATATCAACTGGATCAAGTTCGAGTCACAGGGCGTTATGAAGTTGAACAAAGTGGTGCGTGCGATCCTCTACCGGCACATCCCTTTTGCCAAGAGTATTCGTGACAACGTTGCCAACCAACCGGCCTTTTCCGATATCCACAATCGATTCAAGAATATTCGGACGCGCAAATTGCGCGAGCTGGAAGTCCGCTACCGGAAGTTTGGCGAATCCATGCCCAAAGAACTGCAAGAAAATCTCGATTTTTATAAGGTCTAAATGTCGCCGGCCTGACCGCCGTCCAGAATCTGCAATCGCTGGATTCGACGCCCGAGCTCCAGCCGCCAGCGCCCGCCGCTGGGGAGAATTTCCAGGGCCCGTCTGTATTTCTGCAGCGCGGCATCCCGTAAGCCGAGGAGTTCCAGGGCGCGGCCATGGTTTGCCAGCAGCAAGGGGTCCGTTGCTTCCAGTCTTGCAGCGCGTTCAAATTCTTGCAGCGCAGCCCGCAACAGTTCTGCCCGCCGCGGATCGGATGGCTGCTGAATTCTTTCCGCTCGATTGAGTTGTACTACCGCCAGATTGTGACGAGCGTGTATGTGACGGGGCGCCAGGTTGAGAGCCTGCCGGTAGTTGGCGACGGCGAGTTCGAGCTGCTCGCTGTCGCGGTAGAGGTTGCCAAGATTGTAGTAAGGTTGAACCAGCCGCGGGTTGCAGCGAATTGCCTTCTGCAACAACGGCAGCGCTCGAGCGTCCTGGTTTGCATCGCGCCGAAGGTTGGCGAGATTGTTGAGTGCTGACACATGGCAGGGCGAGAGTCGCAGCGCGGCTTCGTAGCTTGCCGCGCTATCCGGCCGACGATTCATCTTCTGATAGATATAGCCGATGCGAAAGTGAATCTCCGGATTAGAGGAATCCAGCTGGCGCGCCTGGGCCAGGGTAGCCAGGGCGCGCAGGTCATCCTCGCCGGCTGCTCGCACCAGCAGCTGACGCGCTTCGGCCGATCGCGCCGCATTCTGTCGTGCGCTTGAGGCGCGGGCGCCTAACGCTGAAGGAAGCGACAAAAAAAGACAGAGCAGAAAGCAGATCAGATCCGAGAACTTCGGCATATTCTACTTATCGACGGCTGAGCGCCGTCCATAAGCTGCGATTGCGGGGCCGCTGCGGCGACGATCTCAAAAATCTTCGACAAAGTAAGGCTTGGTGTATTCGCGAACAATTTCTATGATGAATCGACCCCAGCTCTTTGGCTCCCGAATATCAATATGGACCTGTTTGATTTTGGGAAAATAGGCCTGTGGCTTCTGTGTACTATGCGTGAGTTCAATGGCCCGTATGTAGTAGTCAACGCGGCGTGCGCGAACAAAGTTGATCTTCTCAACCTCCAGCCGCTCCGGCGGTATATAGCCAATGATCAACAGTTTGGGAAACAGCGCCTTTTTTAGTAGATTCAGGAAGTCGCTAAAAGAGTCCACGCGGTCAATGAAGCCTTCGTAGGCGCCGCCGCCGATATTCATGATTTGAGTTACGATGTCCATGGAAAGAGCAATGCCCTCAGGGCTGGACATGTCCGATATGATGACAATTCCTTCGTCGGGCTGGAAACTCTTGAATACGTGATCGCCCACAAAATGGCGTCGTAACAGCTTGGCCTTGCTGATATCGATTTCCCCGCTTTTTTGAATGATGACGCCCTGCCCGGGAACGGTGATGGGCTCGCGGGAGAGGATGTAGCGTTTTTTCAGGGCCGACTGGTTCATAATCCGGAAGGCTTTGATCTTTTCTTCCAGCTCGTCCAGCGTGCACATGCCGATGCGCAGCGGGTTCTCTTTTCGCTGTTCCTCCCTGGTCGGCTGCTCCATTCGAACTACGATCTCCCTTTGTCCTGGTTCGTCTTCTGTCAGCGCGCTAGTTGCGCAAGAACCAGAGCGCTGTCAAAACGGCATTCCATAGCGCCAGTAGCGCCGCAACAAACAACAATCGTCGAATGTGGTTGACCAGCGTCGCAATCCTGCGCTCCATGCGAACCTGGTCGCGCTGTAGCTCTTTGAGGCCCGGACGCTCCTGTGCATCGGCCCAGCGGTCCAGAAGTGTCGGGACCAGGTCGGTGATCAAGGGCGCCAGTGCGCTCCACACATCGGCAGCGTTCCCCTGCTTGCGCGCCATAGACGCAGAGAATCCATGCGGGAGTTTGCAAAGAAAGTACAATTCCTGGTCAGGGCGCTGGCCGCCGGGATTATTTTTTGCTCCGGGGCCTGCTACTCGGTTGAGTTCTTCCCGTCGCCAGACTATCCCAACCTGCGTCGAAGCGACGTCGGCGAAGTCGAAATAAGGCGCAGCAGGCCGGAGCGCAGCTTCCAGAGCCTTGGGCGACTGGTAGTACGGGATGCGAGTGCGGATTTACAGGACCCTTCCTTTGTTGCTTTTCTCCAATCGGAGGCGCGCAGCCGCGGCGCCGCGGGCATCTGGGTCCAGTCAACGGCGCTGGATCGATCACAGTCCATGAGAACTGGAACCCGCCAACGGGATGGGCATCTGGAGGAGACCGGGCAACTGGAGCTGGCGCGCAATCAGCTGAATATCTTGCTCTATAACTATGCCGGCGAAGTCGAGGTCGGGAACAGCCGATGAAACGGACTGCGCCAGGAGAGCTTCGGACGAGGCCAGGCATCCTGGTCGACCGCGCCGGTCGCTGGCGTTTTCAGGGCGCCGAAATTGACAATGTAGAGGTATTGCGATATTTCAAGGCGCAACTACGGCGCGATGCACAGGGCTACTGGATCGACAATCGATTTGGAGAGCTAAGGGAGCGCGGCGACCTGGACGCAGTAGAGGCCTATCCGCTACACGCCATCGTTTGCCATCCGCTGATCGAAAACGGCCAACTGCAGCTTATGCTGCGTCTGGATAGCGGCGAGGAACTTCAGGTTCCTGCGGCAAACGCGGCGATGACTGCCGAGGATTGTATTGTAGTTGAGATCCCGCAGCGTGGCTTTGCGGTGCGTCTCTCTGGAATGGCCATGGCCTCGCTTGTAGAAAATCTCTATCTTGATGAGCACGGCGCCTATTACCTGGTTGCGCCTGGCGCTGCCATCAAGCTGCCGCTGGCAGTGCGCGCCGATTCCGAATTTCTGCAGCCGGCCGCGCCGCCAGGCAAGAGCTGAGCGAAGCCCCCGGCGCAGGGCTCCGCATCAGTCTTCTTCGTCCGATTTGGTTGATCCCAGCAACTCGTCTGGAATGTCTTCCAGCGTCTCGCCGATCTGGATACAAAGACGGCTGCCAATCTTGCCAGGACGACAGCTGAATTTGCGACGGTCCCCAACCTTCACGACCATATCGGATTTTATGTGGGTGGCCGAAAGTTTGACCACATCGCCGACATTGAGGCTTACAATATCCTGCAGAGGAAGCTCCACGTCGCCAACTTCGCAGCGCAGGGGAATCATCACCTGATCCAGGCGATCCTGAATGATATCGCGGTTCTGATCTTCGTCGCCGCGCCGAATCTGGGCGTACCAGTACTGTGCGGACAACTTAGAAATAATAGGTTCAATTGTAATATAGGGAATACAAAGGTTCGTCATTCCTTCCACATCGCCCACTTTAGTTTCCAGGGTAATCAACACCACCATGTCATTGGGCGGAACGATTTGCGCAAACTGTGGATTGGTCTCGATGTTGCCCAGTCGCGGCCGCAGGTCGATCACGGTGGACCATGCTTCCCGGAGGTTGCCAAGAATCCGGACGATGATGCCTTCCATAACTGACATCTCGATATCTGAGAGTTCTCGAGTGATCTTGGTTGGTTCGCCGGGACCGCCAAATAGTCGGTCGATGATCGTAAAGGTAATGCTCGGATCAATTTCCAGTACAGCAGAACCGCGCAGCGGATCCATGTTGATCACGGCCAGAGTTGTTGGATTCGGGATGGAGCGAATAAATTCCTCGTAGGTCAGCTGGTCCACTGAGCCAACGTGGACGCTGACAAGGGCGCGAAGCTGAGCGGAGAGCGCCGTTGTGGTCAAACGGGCGAAAGTTTCATGCATCATCTGCAGCGTACGAATCTG
Organism: Leptospirales bacterium; assembly: GCA_019694655.1. Lineage (NCBI taxonomy): Bacteria > Pseudomonadati > Spirochaetota > Leptospiria > Leptospirales > Leptospirales bacterium. The sequence goes on along the minus strand of JAIBBN010000002.1, from coordinate 291,576 downwards.
GTCTTTAGAGAACTTGTCCGGACGCCTGAAATCGTAGATCTTGACCTTTTTCTGTTCGCCGACGGAGCTGTAGTCTTCGGGGTCGACCTCGCCCGACGAAATTGCAGTCAGCAGCGCGTCGATTTCGTCCTGCGATAGAATTTCGGTCATTGCAACGTCTCCTCAGACTCAGGATCTCAGCGAATCAATCGCGCTTCTACTTGCACTATCTTCCAGAATCCAGCCTCGCCGCCGCGCGCCCGTTCCAGGGTGTAGGTATATTCATACTGCGCAGAGTAGCCTTCCGCCTCGCGGAGAGCGGAGGCGCGAACAAACATTCGGCCATCCATCATGGTTGCGCCGTCTTCATCTCTCTCCGGTTCTGCAGAGAGAATTCGAAAACGCCGCAAGCGGTCCGCTGGATCGCCGCAAAGATAGGCGGCAAATTCCTCAAGTATGCTGGGGCGTTCCGCTTCCTGGGCGCGAGCGAAGCGCGACGAAAAGCGATCATAGCTGGTAATGTAACGACTCAGCTCCACATATTTCAAGTAATTCTCCCAGTTGCGCTGCATCTCAGCGGAGAGAAACAGATAGACCGTCTCCTCGGCGCTAAGGCCCATCTGCTGGGCGCTTCCGTCCGGCGCCTGAAAGCGTCCGGGGGCGGCGCCATGGGCCGCGCTCTGAGCCGATCGAATGCGGAGACTGAGGGTAACGCTGCTACGCACAACAAACTCGTTGCGCGCATCGGGGTAAAAGTAGCCAATCAGGCGATACTCTCCGCCGGGGGACAGGCGAAAGAAATCATTGAGATAGAGCATTCGTTCTAGCGTTTCGCCTGGCTGCAATATGACTTCACGAACCGGCGAGCCGTAAAGGTCTTCGATGCGTTGATTGCCGTGTTCGCGTCTGGCATAGCTGGCGGCATTGAATTCGAGCGGAAGCTCCCGTCCCTGGCGGTCCGTAACCATCAGCTGCCAGGTGCGATTGGGTCCATCCTGGGGATAGATGCGCAGGGCGCGGACTCCCGTGTTGCTGACGCGAAAGCGCACCGCGATGTCGTCGCCGCCTCGAAACAGGCTGCGCTCCAGAGCCAGCTCGGCCCGCGCGTAGCGCGACCAATAGTCCACGGTCTCGTCTCCGCGGGCATCGCGCTCTGGAAGATCCAGATTGCGGGCGTAGCCGGGCGCGCCAATGGCCAGCGCCAGCAAGAGCGTCAGGCGTCTTCCGTATGCAACGAGGGCTGGAGACAGCATATCGTTTCAGTTATCGGCAGATTGCAGCGCAGAGCCGCCCGAATTCCCGCCGGATAAAAAAAAGCATGGCGTTCGCTCCCGTTTCTTCCTGAGCTTGCCGCCGGATGGAAGGCTCGGCGGCGACAGAGTACGATGTGGTAGTCATAGGCAGCGGGCCAGCGGGCGAAGGCGCTGCCATGCAGTGCGCCAAGGCCGGACGAAGAACGGCGATGGTGGAGCGATTGCCCCAGGTCGGGGGGGCCTGCACTCACAGCGGGACGATACCCAGCAAAGCCCTGCGTCAGTCCGTGCAGGATTTGATCAGCTTCAAACGGAATCCGCTGTTTCGCAGCGCTCTGGATAATTTGCACACTCCGTTGCCCGAGTTGCTGCGCAGCGCCGCCGCGGTTATTCAATCCCAGGTGCGTATGCGCCAGGATTTCTACGAAAGAAACCACGTGGATATTATCGCCGGTCAGGCGCGCTTTGCAGAAGCCGGGGTCCTGTCGGTGGTCACAGCCGCGGGCGAACGGCTGCTTCATGCACGGAATTTTTTCGTTGCGACCGGTTCGAGGCCGTACCGACCGGCAGACATCGATTTCAGTCATCCCAGAATTTGCGATAGCGATTCCATTCTCAATTTGAGCGAAACTCCGCAAAGCCTCACAGTCTACGGGGCGGGAGTCATTGGCTGTGAATACGCTTCGATATTTCGCGGCCTTGGCGTGAAGTTGAATTTGATCAATATGCGTGAGAAGCTGCTGGCTTTTCTGGACGACGAAATTGTAGACGCCCTCGCCTATCATCTCCGGGAACAAGGCGTGCTGATTCGACACAATGAGGAATACGAGCGCGTCGAGGGCCGTGACGACGGCGTCATACTGCATTTGAAATCGGGAAAAAAGCTCAAATCCGACTACCTGCTGTGGGCCAACGGACGAACCGGAAACTCCGATGGCCTTGGTCTGGAGGAGCTTGGCATTGCGCCCGATCGACGGGGGAACATTCCCGTAAATGAGTTTTATCAATCGAGCTGCAGCCACATCTACGCAATCGGCGACGTGGCCGGTCCGCCGGCGTTGGCCAGCGCATCCTATGACCAAGGACGCTATGCCGCTGCACATCTTTGCCAGGGAAGGGCGGCGGCTCTGAAGTTGCACGAGGCCCCGGCCGGCATCTACACCAATCCTGAAATCAGCTGCATTGGCAAGACAGAGCGCGAGCTGACCCTTGCCGGAGCGCCCTACGAAGTGGGTCACGCATTCTTTCGCAGCCTGGCCAGAGCGCAAATTGCCGGAACCACGGCAGGCATGCTGAAGCTGCTTTTTCATCGGGAAAGCGGCGAAATTCTGGGTATCCATTGCTTTGGCTACCAGGCCGCAGAAATCATTCATATTGGCCAGGCGATCATGAGCCAGGCCGCACCGGTCAATGACGTGCATTACTTTGTTAATACAACATTCAACTATCCGACAATGGCCGAAGCCTATCGGGTTGCGGCGCTGAATGGTTTGAACCGTCTCTTCTAGGACGGCGGAGCAGAAGGATGAATCATACCGAAGTAGAAACGCCGGCAAATCTTGCCATCATCGGCGGCGGACCATTTGGCCTGATACTCTCCAGCGTGCTGGCGCCAAAGAGTCAGCGAGTTACGCTGTGGCTTCCCGATCCGCGCGAGGCGCGTCGATTGCAGCAGGAGCGCATTGGCCGCGTTCGCGGCAATCCCTATCGGCTGCATGAGAATGTCGACATAGCGCTGGATTTGAAGTTCTTGCAAGAGGGCCAGTGGGCGCTGCTGATTGCCTGCCCCTCGCGCACGTTTGAGGAAATCGCCGCTGATGCAATTCGTCGTTTATCCTCGGCGGGACCGCACTATCTGGCGGTAATGACTAAGGGCCTGGCTTCACGCAGTACGCGGCGCAAATATGGTGCGGCGACATTCCATCAGTACGTTGATGCCCTCTTGAAAGAGAAGGAGCGCGCTGATATCCATAGCGCTGTGATAACTGGGCCGAGTCTGCTGGCAGAAATCTACGCTCAGCACTATAGTTTTTTCAATGTTGGCGCGCACGATCAAATGACCGCCGACGTATTTCGGACGCTATTGCATAGCGAGACCATTCATACTGCAGATACGCGAGACTGCGTGGGCGTTGAAGTCGGCGGGTTGCTGAAGAATCCTATTGCAATTGCCTGCGGCATGGCCGAGCTGCTGCCGGCCAGCGGCGCCAATTTACAGGGCATGATCCTCAGCCAGGGTTTCCGCGAGATGTTTCGTTTCGGTCGAGCGATGGGAGCTGACCCGAGTACTTTGATGGGGATGTCGGGCCTCGCGGATCTCATTGCTACCGCCGCCAGTCCCAACAGTCGAAATCGCTCCTTTGGCATGCAGTTTGTACGACGCATGATGAGCGAGGAAGAGCCGGGGCTTATGGAGCGCATTGAGGCGCTGGTCCGTCCTACCGCGGTGATTGAGCGCGAAGTGCTGGCCAGTACCGAGCTGGTGGAAGGCGCCTTCAGCCTGGAGCCAGTGCTGGAACTCGCCGCCGAACATAAGATTCGCATGCGTCTCTATCAGACGATATTTGATATCCTCTCCAGGCGCAAACCGCCAGAGGCGCTGGCCGGTCTTTTTGTAACACGTCCCATGTCGCTGGATACCGGGCGCGCCATGCAGCTCCACAATCAATCGCTCTCGCAGGCCGCAGGCGCCAGCTTTGTCGCTCTCTTGCGTAAGCGTATCTACCACAGTGTGTCGGGGCAACGCGGCATGAGCGAGCGTATTCACCGCCAGGCGCCGAATATTCTGAAAAGCCTGGAACGCAGGTTGGAGCGAGCGCGGCGTAAAAAATTGCGCCGTGAGATAGAGGCAATACCGCGCGAACTTGAACTCTGGCGGCGCATTGAAAAGGCCGGCCCCGATACAATTCGTGACGCAATGGAGGAGTTAATTGAATATTATGCCGATGAAATCGCTGACAATTTTCGACCGGCGGTGCGCGCGGCGCTGATCCGAACCATTGCTCCCATTCGTTTCATGGCTGGCGGAATGCACGGCGGGGCGGCTATTCCTTATGTCGAGGGCGAAGTGGAAAGCCTCAAGTCGATGGGCGCACGCTACAACATCCTCTACGCTCCAACGCATCGCTCGCATCTGGACTCGGTGGAGATTGCTCTGGGTCTGAGCTGGAATGGCCTGCCTGTGCCGCGCTATGCTGCCGGGATCAATTTGATGACGCAGCCTTTCTGGGCCGGTATTCTCAAGGCCATGGGCGCATACGCGGTGGATCGCGAACGAATTCGCAACTTCCTCTATCTGGAGTGTCTTACTGGCTATTCGCAGATGATGCTGGAAGCAGGCATTCCCTCGCTGGTCTATCCAGAGGGTACGCGCAGTCGAAGCGGCGGAATTTGCGCTATCAAGACCGGACTTTTGAGCACGGCCATCGATGCCTACCGCAGCTCCGGAGCTGAAATCCTGATCGTGCCGCTGGCCCTTTCTTACGAGAACGTACCGGAAGACCGCGAATTTGCCGGCGTCTCGGAAAAGAGTGAGATGCGCGATTTCGTGCGCGGCCGGACGCGCTGCTATATGGAAGTATGCGCTCCCATTCGCGTATCGCATTTCATCGATCGCGAGGACCCGGCGCAGGCTATTGCCGGGGAGATTCAATCTTCCTGGGCTCGTCGGCTCAAGCGTTTGCCGAATCAGGTCGTTGCTCGCGTGATTTGCGAATCAGAAGGAGAAGTCGCTGTCTCCCGTCTAAGAGATTTATGCGCCGATTTCCTACAGAGTCGGCCGGCCAACTACCTGAACCGCGATGCATCGTCTACCGCCCGGCAAGGGCTGGCGATGCTGAAAAAGCGCGGCGTAATCAAGGAGCGATCGGGTGCAATCGTTGTAACACATCCGCAAATGTTGCGATACTATGCGGAGATGGCGCCGGCTACGCCAGAATTCTAAGGATTTATTTACTGTCGACCGCTTGCCCTGCAACGCAGCAGGCTACCGTCCGGACGAAAGAAAACGCGCAGGTTCAGCGCCTTGTGCCGCGCTTGCGTGTGGTAGTCATGGCTGCATTCCCCGGCGCGCGGATGCTCCGGGTCCCGCGGCAAATGATGCAGCGGACACCAGACGCGCTCCGTCGGCGTGCGCCACAATCGCCAGTCCCAGGGGTTCAGGTTTTCGAAGCCGCCCGCCAACAAGGCATTGCCGCGCCTGTATTCAGGCAAATACGGATTGCCCCCGCCATGCAGACCCACGAAAATATCAATACGATCATTGCGGATTGAAGCCGGCGCGCCGGTGTCGGCGGCGCAAAAGTAGCCGTCGTGTCTTGTTCCGCCGGGCATCGCCGGACGCCGTTCGGAGATTTCTGCGATGCGCACAAGTGCGCCGATGATACTGGCGCTGCGACAGCCAGCGGCCATCCCAGCAGCGCGACAGACAAAACCAAAGTCGATTGCAATGGTGCGATAGGGGAATACCTGGTAGCCGCCTCCGGCGCCATATCCCCATATATTGCGCGGATAAAAGGCAAAACGCATCGAACGACCGGCATACCGCAAACGCAAGCCATCGCGAGTGATTCCGCTTCCCTGACGGTTCACTTCGCGCAAGAACTCCGGCGAGGTCCGAAGCAGCGCTCGACCCTGCAGGTCCAGGGCGACGGTATTTCCAGGCGGAAAGTAGTTCTCATCGGCCAGATTATAGTAGGTTGGATAGTAGCGTCCAATGGGACGCGAGCGCAGTTGCTCAAGATTCAAGTTACGATCGCTTTCGGCAAGCAGCGCCTGAAGCGGCGGCGGGCTGTGGTCTATGGATTCGGTTAGCGGAGATGGCCCGCTATCGTAGTAAGGCTTTGCCTGTAGGCTGCTGCTTGCCATCCAGCAGTCCCGCCCCCGAACCTGAATCCTGGAGCGCGCCCCATCCCTTGACGTTTGTAGAGCGACTACGGACTCCATATGGTAGAGTGAGAGTTCATCGCCATTATCGGACTTGCAGGGACATCCAGCCGATTGACCCGGACATTGCACAGCAAAGTACCTGGCGCTTTCCGCTCGCAGTGCAGCGCAGCCAGAGAGAAGCAGCGCCATCCAGAAGGCGCAGACCTTCACGCAATGCGCTCGCTCATTGGAGAACTTGCGAGCCAACCCATTTGCCGCGCAGCGTTGCGCTGCTGGCGGATTCTACTTGAACCTCTATCAGTTTTCCGAGGGCGTCCTGTAGCGTGACGCCTGGCGGCGCGGGGAAAACGCAAACTCGGCCGGATGCTGTGCGGGCCATCCATTCGTCGGCCGATCGCTTGCTGCGACCTTCGACCAACGTCTCGAATATTCGGCCAACCATCTCCTCCCCGCGCGATCGGGAGATCGATGTCTGCAGCTCGATCAGGGCATTCAGCCGCACCAGCTTGGTTTCTTCGCTGACATCATCCGGCATGTGCTTGTTGGCCGATGTCAATTCGCGCTGCGAATAGCGAAACATATAGGCCATATCAAAACGAATCTCGCTCATCAGGGACAGCGTTTCGCCAAACTCTTCATCGGTTTCGCCGCAAAATCCAACAATGACATCCGTCGTCAGGCCCAGGTCGGGAATGCGCTGGCGCAGGCGGCGCACCAGGTTGAGAAACTCGTCGCGCGAATAGTCTCGTCGCATCCGTTGCAGTACCGCGCTGCTGCCTGATTGCAGCGGCAGATGAATGGATGATGCAAAGCGATCTTCGCTGGCCATCAGATCGATCAGCGAATCGGGGAAGTCACGGGGATGAGGCGAGGTAAAGCGGATGCGCGCTATGTCTGTCTGGTCGAGGAGTTGACGGACCAGTCCGGTAAAATCGACATCGCCCTGACGGTAGGAATTTACATTTTGACCGAGGAGCGTGACTTCGCGCACGCCGGCCGCCTGCAAGGCGCGGACTTCCGCCACGATGGAGGACGGGTCGCGACTGCGCTCCCGGCCGCGAGTGAACGGCACCACGCAAAAACTACAGAAGTTGTCGCAGCCGCGCATGATGGTCACGAACGCCAGGCAGCCGGCGCGCACGACCGGAGCGATGTCATCGTAAGTTTCGCTGCGCGAGAGCTGCGTAATGCTGATATGAGCTTCCTCGCCGCTGCGAACTCGCGCAATGATTTCCGGAAGCGATCGATAGTTGTCGGGACCGGCCACAAAATCCACGGCCAGGCCCTGGGCGAACAAATCATCCCCGAGGTTCTGCGCCATGCAGCCGAGAATGCCAATGACGGTTCGCGGATTGCGCCGCTTCAGGTAGGCCAGCGCCTCGAGGCGGCGGTACACTTTTTGGTGGGCATTCTCGCGGATGGCGCAGGTGTTCAGCAAAATCACGCCGCCCTCGCGCGGTTCGATCCCGCGCACAAATCCGGCGTCGCCAAGGATGGCGCGAACGACTCCCGAGTCGTATTCGTTCATCTGGCAGCCGTAAGTCTCCAGGTAAACTTCGCCGACCGTTGGCATCGACGGGACGGTAAGAGTCGCCAGAGCGCTTCCTTTGGCGTTCACCGCGCCGTCGCTCCCATAGAATCGCGAATCTGATCAAGGATCGTTGAGGCAATCTGCAGCGTGCGCAATTCCTCCTGGGGACTGACCAGCGGTTCTTGCACTCCCCGGACACAGTTGAGAAAATGCAGATGCTCCTGCCGCAGTGGATTGTCGCGATGGACGGCGATCTTTTCTACAAAGGCCTCTTGCTTGTACTTGAGCTCCTCGCGAGTCATCAAGTAAGCGCTGGTTGCTCGCCGGTGGATGTCGATATCCTGTGTGGCAAAATCCAGAACAATGTAGGCGTTCTCCTGGGTGATATTCAGTCGACGGATCTTGGCCTGCGTCATACGGCTGGCAACCAGATTTGCCACGCAACCGTTCTCAAATTGCAGCGTAGCAACAGCGACGTCTTCATGATCGGTAAGCGCACGCATTCCTCGAGCATGCACGCTGGTCACTTGATCATTTACCATGTTCAGAATAATGTCGATATCGTGGATCATCAAATCGAGTACAACGCCAACGTCGCCAATACGCGGATTGAAGGGAGACAATCGCCGTGATTCAATGAGCAACGGACGATCAACGATTTTATTCAATTCCAGCACAGCGCCGTTGAAACGCTCTACGTGCCCAACCTGAATGATCAGATTGTTCGCTTCCGCCGTTGCCACAAGCTCGCGAGCCTGTTCAGGGGTGGCGCACATCGGCTTCTCTACCAGCACATGCTTTCCGCGCTTTAGCGCGCCAAGGGCGACTTCGTAGTGATAAACGGTGGGGACAGCGACCACCAGGGCATCGACTTCGTCGATCAGGTCGTCGAGCGACTCCGCCGGACTGACGCCAAAGCGCTCGGCAACTTCAGTGCGACGATCGGGACTGGCATCGTAGATTCCGCGAACTTCATATTCAGCAATACCGGCGGCTACGTTGACATGATACTGGCCCATGTGGCCAGTACCTACCAGACCAAGCTTGATGCGCGAATTCATAGCATGCGCCCCCTGCTTCCCGGTAGCAGACTTGAGGGGCGCCTGGCTGTAAAGACCGATTCCAGGCCAGGAGTATCAGTTGAATCCGGCGGTCACGCGGCTGTACTCAGCGTCCGCCTCAACATCTTCTTTCAATTCTTTCTGCAATTCTGCCACCAGATCGCGCGCTTTGCGACTCAGGTTACGCGGAAGCTTGAGACTGATAACGACATGTTGGTCGCCTTTGCCATAGCCGCCGACGTAGGGCATGCCTTTTCCCTTGAGCCGAAAGATCTGTCCGCTTTCAGTTCCGGCCGGGATTTTCATCCGTACTCGCTTCCCTTCAATGGTTGGCGCTTCGATTTCGCCGCCCAGCAATCCGACTGTAAGCGGAATGTTTGCCTGTACAATCAGATCATTTCCCTGACGCTCAAATATTTCATGGGGTCGAATATGTGTGACTACATATAGATCGCCCCGCGGACCTCCGCCCGGCCCGCCCTCTCCTTCTCCGCTTACTTTCAAGCGGCTGCCCGATTCCACGCCGGGAGGGATTTTGATATTCAATGTACGTCGTTTTTCGGATACGCCCTGCCCCCGACATGCGCTGCAGGGATCGGCTATGACGACGCCGCGGCCCTGACAGCGCGGGCAGCTGGTGGTTACGGAAAAAAATCCCTGGGTTCGCCGCACCTGTCCGGCGCCGCCGCAGACAGTGCAGGATTGCGCCTGACTTCCCTTGCGCGCGCCGCTGCCGCCGCACTCCTCGCAGCCTTCCAGCCGCGGAATCTCGATGCGCGCTTCTTTGCCGATGGCCGCATCTTCCAGGCTGATTTCCAGATTGTAGCGCAAGTCCGCGCCGCGCCGTGCGCCGCCGCGGCGACCGCCGGCAAAGCCGCCGCCGCCGCCAAAAAACTCGCTGAAAATGTCGCCAATATCGCCAAAGATATCGGAGAAATCGGTATAGGCCTTGTAGCCAAATCCGCCCGGTCCGCCTGCGCCGCCCAGACCCGCCTTGCCGTACTGATCGTAGACCCGGCGCTTTTCGTCGTCGGAGAGAACTTCATAAGCTTCCGTAGCTTCTTTGAATTTCTCTTCAGCTTCCTTGTTACCGCGATTCTTGTCCGGATGGTACTTGATTGCCAATTGTCTGTAAGCCTTTTTGACTTCTTCCTTTGAAGCCTGCCGGCCCACACCAAGCACCTCATAGTAATCGCGTTCGGCCATAGATTTCTTGCTCCACCGGCGCCCCGCCGGCCAAAGCCGACGGGACACTTAAGACAAACTTACTTCTTTTCCTCGTCCACGACCGTGTAATCGGCATCGACGACTTTCTCGCCTTCTGCAGCGTTCTCTGCGTTTGGTCCGCCGCCTTGCCCATTTCCGTCATGACCGGCGGCCCCGGCTCCCTGTCCTTGCGCTGCGGCCGCATAGATGCGCTGGCCAAGTTCCATGGCCTCCCTTTGAATCTCATCGCGAGCCGCTTTGATCTGCGCAGGATCGTTGGAATCCAGAGCATCTCGCGTGCGCTTGATCAATTCCTCGGCCTTCTGGCGATCGGCCGCGGCGACTTTATCGCCCGCTTCGTGCAGCGACTTTTCCAGCGAATAGGCAAGGCTATCGGCTTCGTTACGCGCTTCCGCGGATTCGCGCAGCTCCTTATCGCGCGATTCGTTGGCTTCAGCGTCCTTCACCATGCGCTGAATTTCTTCCTCGGAGAGACCGCTGGTTGTTTCGATACGGATCTTCTGTTCCTTGCCGGTGCCCAGATCCTTTGCCGAAACATGGACGATGCCGTTGGCATCGATATCGAAGGCCACTTCAATCTGGGGGATGCCGCGCGGCGCCGGCGGGATTCCCAGCAAGTCGAAGCGGGCCAGAGTGCGGTTGTCGCGCGCCATTTCGCGCTCTCCCTGCATTACATGTACTGATACCGCCGTTTGATTGTCCGCGGCTGTGGAAAACACCTGCGACTTGCGCGTCGGTATCGTGGTATTACGTTCGATGAGCTTGGTAAAGACCCCGCCAAGGGTTTCAATCCCCAGCGAAAGCGGCGTCACATCAAGCAGGAGAACGTCGGTTACCTCGCCGCCCAGCACTCCGCCCTGGATTGCTGCACCCACTGCAACGACTTCATCCGGGTTGACCGAGCGATTCGGTTCGCGTGCAAAGATCTTCTTAACCAGTTCCTGAACTGCCGGGATGCGCGTTGATCCTCCCACCAGAATAACCTCGTCGATCTCGGCCGGCTTCAGACTGGCGTCGCGCAGCGCATTTTCGCAGGGCGTGCGCGTCCGATCCACCAGGGATTGGGTGAGCTGATCGAACTTTGATCGCGTAAGCGTCATGGTCAGGTGCTTGGGCACCCCATTCTCGGCAGTGATGAAAGGTATATTGATTTGAGCTTGCATCGTCCCGGACAATTCAATCTTCGCCTTTTCTGCCGCCTCCTTGAGTCGTTGCAAAGCCATGCGATCTTTGCTGATATCGATGCCGGACTCGCGCTTAAATTCCGCGGTCATCCAATCAATGATTGCCTCGTCAAAGTCATCGCCGCCAAGATGCGTATCGCCATTGGTAGACTTGACCTCGAATACGCCGTCGCCCAGCTCCAGAATGCTTACATCAAAAGTGCCGCCGCCGAGGTCGTAGACAGCAATCTTCATGTTCTTGTTCTTGCGGTCCAGTCCGTAAGCCAGCGCTGCAGCCGTAGGCTCGTTGATGATTCGCTCGACTTCCAGCCCGGCGATGCGCCCGGCGTCTTTGGTTGCCTGGCGCTGTTCGTCGTTGAAGTAGGCCGGTACTGTAATCACTGCCCGGGTCACCTTGTGGCCCAGGTAGTCCTCAGCCGTTTGCTTCATCTTTTGCAAAATGATCGCCGAGACCTCTTGGGCAGTGTAAGCGCCGAAGTCGCTTTCTACCTTGATGCCGTCCTGACCGGAACGCACAATCTTGTAGGACGAGCGCTTCAGCTCCTCCTGCACCTCGGAAAAGCGTCTGCCCATGAAGCGCTTGATCGACCTCACCGTGTTGCCCGGGTTGGTGATTGCCTGGTTTTTGGCAATCTGGCCCACAAGCTTGGAATCCTCCGCCGCGAATCCAACGATTGACGGCGTAGTTCTCGCGCCCTCGGCATTCTGGATGACCACCGGTTCCCCGCCTTCCATGACGGCGACGCAGGAGTTGGTAGTTCCAAGATCAATTCCTATGATTTTCTCTTTTGCCATTTTACTATCCCCGCTGTTACTCGCAATGCCTGTGCTGTTTGAAATTCCTATGCCAATTTTTCCGTATTCGGCCGCCGTGGCGGCGCTCCACTTTCTTTAGTCCAATATAGTTTCGTCTGCACCTATCGACCCTCAGTTTGCGGTTTCGCCAGCAGAATTGGTCGCTGCGTTACGCGCGCGCGCCACCCGGACGCGCGCCGGTCGCAGCGTTTGCCGTTCGCCATTTTCCTGCTCAATTTGATATCCAGGCTGGTAGACTTCCACCACCGTGTCGACGCTGACTTCTTCGCTGTCCTGTGAGGCAATCGCTTCCATTGTGAAAGGATCAAAGGCCTGGCCTTCGGGACGGAGCATCCGTATCTTCTGACGGTCAAAGGCCTGCAACAAACTGACGCGAATCATCTCCACGCCAGTCTTGAAACTGCGCGTTTCGTCTGATTCGGCCGGCGCTGCCAGGGTGCGCTCCAGATTGTCCATAGGCTCGAAGAGATCCTGAGCAAAAGCGGCAGAGGCCTCAGCCCTGACGCGAGCCCGCTCCTGCATCGTGCGCTTTCGAAAATTGGAAAAATCAGCTCGCTCTCGCTGCCAGTTCTCTTTGAGTTCCTGGATTTCCTGCTCTGCCGCCGCCAGGCGACTCAGTAATCCCGCATCAGCGCCGCTTGCCTGCTCGGCGTCGCCTTGCTGGCCCTGTTGCCGCTGCTCAGGAAAACCGTCGCCGGCCGCCACCTCGACTCCGGGCGGAACATTCTGGTCGGAACTTTGTTCGGATTCAGCCACTGCCCTTCCTCCCATTTCAATTGCTCAATCGAGTAATCATGTTCGACATGATTCTGCGCAAATACTCAACAATACTTAGAACGCGAACGTAATCCATGCGATTGGGGCCAACAACTCCCAGCGCGCCAATCCGTCGCTCGCCCATCTTATAGCTGGCGGATACTATGGAGAGGCCCTGCAAGCGCTGATCATGGTCGCCCTCAATCAAGACGTCCATATCATCCAGATCAATGGTGCGTTTGAAAATCCCGCGCACAAAATCTGGCGATTCAAAGAGGGCGCCAAGATCCCGGGCTCGGCCGCTCTCTTCTTGCGCCAGTCTATTGAATAAACTTTCAATCCCGGCGGTGTAGACTTCTTCGGCGCCTTTGACGGAATCAAAATGCTCGGCAATGGTACGCGCAATCATCGGCAGGAAAACGCCAGGGGCGGGCGGTTGCTGCGCATCGTGCTTCAGTTGCAATCGCACCTCTGCCAGATCCATCCCCTTGAACCGTTCGTTCAGGCTGCGTGAAATGGCGCGGATTGTATCCGGCGGAATGCGCGATTCCAGAAAGACCGTTCGCGAAAAAACGGCGCCGGAGCGCGTAACCAGTATGACCAGCACCTCATCGCCGCCCATATCAATCAGCTCAATATGCTTGAGGGCAGCCTTCTCCGGCTCCGGGGCGATCACCACGGCCGCATAGTTCGTCAGCATAGCCAGGATGCGACTGCTCACATCCAGGACCTCATTGATCCGAAAATCACGTTTCAGATATTCCGATTGAATGACCCGCTGATCTTCTTCCAGCAGAACGCGAGCAGGCGGCAGGTGGGCGACATAGTGACGATACCCCTTTTCGGTGGGGATCCGGCCGGAGCTGCGGTGCGGTGAGTAGAGGTAACCTTTCCCCTCGAGGTCGACAAAGATCGAGCGAATGGAGGCCGAAGACAGCCCAATCTGATAGTTCTCGGTTAGAAACAGGCTGGAAATAGGCGTCGAGTGCTGGATATAGCCTTCCACCACCAGCTTTAAAATCTCAGCCTGACGGGGGCTGATTTCCTGCTGGTGGTCCATGCCAGGCGACATATCCCTGCGTCGGCGAGTCTTTCTTTCGGCTCCAGTTTCCAATTTTGGCAGTCGACCCTTACGATTGCTAATCTAGCAGGAAGGTAGCTCGATTGCCAGGGAATCGTCAAGCATAAAAGCGGCCGGCAGCAGTCAATCGTCCAGATCGCCACGGGCAACGAGGCGCAGGTAGCGCTTTCGCGTTGCTGCAGCGGCAGCCAGCTGTCCAAGCTCTTCCTGGATGGCGTACTGGTTGTAGAGGGCATCGAGGCGCTGGTAGTCGGCCAGGTAGCTTCGTTCAAAGGCAGCAAGCGCCCCGTTCCGGTCCCCCTGCATCCACAGCAGCATCCCCAGATGAAAATGCCGCAAGGCGAGTGCGCTGCCACGCTCGGAAACCTCGCTTTGAAGTACTGCACATCGTTCGAGCAAGCGTCGCGCCTGCTGCAGGCTCTCCCTGTAGGCCGCAGCTGAGGGCGGCGACTCCTGGTAGAGCAGCGCCAGCGCCAGGCGATAGAGAGCATTCTCGTTATAGGGCTCAAGCTCGACCAGACGACTGAGCAGCGGAATCGTAGCCTGTATTCTGCCGTCGCGCAAAAGCGCAGCTGATTCAGCTTCCAGCGCACGAATCCGGTCGCGCCGCTGATTGACGCTTTCAGCACCCAGGCCGGCGCCCAGGAGCAAGAGAAATAGCGTGGCGCTTGCCAGGCGTCTCAGAGTACGGCCTCCTCCGGCATGACGTAGTTATAGAAATTTCGGCCATCATCCGGGTACTGCAGAACATGCACCCGGCCTTCAAGGTTGTGCGCCTCGAGCGCCAATCGCAGCGCGTCCCGGACAACACCCACGCGCTGTGGTCGCACGGCCAGCAGCCAACGATGCGGCGCCAGAATTGCCGCACGTTCAACACGGTCCATTGCCTGGAGACAGCGTGAAACAATATCAGCCTGGATGCTGCGCCAGTCGGAATGCTCCAGAAGCGCCGGGGCAATACTATGAATTACGCTCATACGACCGCCCGAAATAATCGCCAGGCGGTGTAGTTGTGCGAGAATCAACTCAAGCGATGTTCGATCTTGCACGGCGCTTTCTGGACGGCGCCAGCGGGCGCGGGCAAGTCGCTCCGCGGCCGGCAATACGGCCTTTACGACGGGAAGTAAACAGTCGCTCCAGCCGGCTGCCAGCGCCGGCCGTCGATGGTAGGCAAACGCCATAAAACCATCTCCGCCGCATTGCTGGAGATTGAACAGGCGCAACTCCCGATGCAGGCGCCAGAACTCGTCGCCAAAGCGCTTGCGAAAGTTATGATCCACCAATCCGTCTTCACCGATCATCAGCGATTGTTCCGTAGCGCCAGGACTGATATATTCATCACCCGGACTGATCACAAAGCGACGCTCGCTGAGTTCATCCCACTGCCAGCTTGCAATGATTCGGTACACTCGCGACAGAGGATCATGCAACAAGAGAGCCGCGCTCTGAGCGCCAAGCTTCCGCGCCAGCTGTTCAGTCAATTGCTTCAGCCCCGATTCGCCAGCATCGGCGAAATAAATCGAATCAAGCTGCGATGCCGCACTCTCGTCGGCCAGAAGACGATAGCTGAGCGCCGGCGCATGGGCGACAGGGACCGAAGTCGGCATTGGCGGCGGTGGCTGCCGTAGAGCCACAGCGGTCGCCGAGGGCGAGTCTGCGGAATTGGCAATATCCGCGGCGATTTCTTGTTCCGCATCGCGCGCAATGAGTTCCATGAGTTCTGTACGGCTGTCGCCGTCAGCGCTCCGAGCAGGTACAGCGGTCGGGTCAGGCGCCAAAGCGGAGTGCGCCACTACTTCTGCCGTCGCTTCCTTCAGGGCGGGCGTAAAGACGCGAGCGCGTGCCGCGGGTGCAGGATGAGTCTTAGCGACCGTTCGGACGGGCCCCGGCGACGGCTTTGATTGCAAGGCGTCTTCGGTCGTCTGCCAGGCGCTGGCCAGCAAGTCCAGTTGCTTCGCTATCAGCGGCCAGCGCAGCCGCTCCATTTCCTGCCATAGCGCCGCTGGCGGCGATTTCAGATGCAAAGAGTTCATGGCCAGTTCGCCCCTAAAGCACTATACCTGTAGTAGCAGCCCCGGCAATAAGGAACCCTGGCGGACGAAATTGAGCATCATCTACCTTTTCCTCGATGGAGTCGGTCTGGGCGATAACGATCCGGATCGCAATCCCTACTCCCGCTACGCCCATAGCTTCTTATCGGCCGCCGGAGGCAAAACAGGAAACACGCCCGGGAACTGGACCGTTGTCGAGACCGATGCCAGTCTGGGCTATCCCGGGCTGCCACAATCTGCTACCGGTCAAACTGCGCTCTGGACTGGCGTGAATGGCGCCCGAGCTATGGGCCGCCACATGACGGGCTTTCCCGGCCCAACTCTGATCCGCGTCATCGAGCGCTATTCGATCATCAAACGCCTCTGCGAGGCTGGCTTGCGCTGTTCCCTGATGAACGCCTATACCCATTCCTATATTGAACGGATTCAACAAAGGCCGCGCCTGGCAAGCGCCTCGACGCATGTCCAGCGCGTCTCCGGTCAGAGATTGAAGACTGTCGATGATCTGGAGCAAAATGATGCGCTCTACATGGATATCACCCATGAAATCATGCACCAGATTTATCCGGATCTCGCCGAGCGCTTTCCCACGCAATCGGCCCGACAGCGCGGCGCGGACTTTGCAAGGATTGCATCAAACTACGATCTGTGCTTGTTTGAGTTCTTTTTGACCGACAAGGCCGGCCACGAGCAGAGCTTCGAGATGTGCGCCTGGTGCATCCAGGTGCTGGAGGAATTCCTTGATGGATTGTGCGCGGCCATGGATCCGCAGCGCGACCTGCTGGTAATTGCCTCAGATCACGGCAACTCGGAAGACCTGAGCGTAAAGACGCATACTCATCGAGCCGTGCCAACCTTCCTTTTTGGAAATGGGGCCGAAGCAGGCGCAAAGTCAATTCGCAGCCTGATTGATATTCCGCCCTTCCTGTATAGCCAGCTGGGTCTGCCGGACGGCTCGCCGGAAGAATCTCATCGGCGGTCAGCGGAGCTGGCCGCGGAATCGTCGCTGTCACTATCGCCGCCCGGGACCTCGGCCGGCGGCCTGCCGCCTTCCGGATAAAGTGTCTGTCCATTTGGCCGCCGTTCAAGGTCTTCCTGGTAAAAGCGTTCTTGAATTTGAGCGTCGATTTCACGTTTCCATTCAATTGCCTTTTCCGTATAGGCGCCGGCGGGGAAATCGTCAATTGCACGCTGGAAGGAGCGCGCCGCGGCATCTAGCTTGCCGAGTCTGGATAGCAATATGCCGCGCTGGATGAGGGCCGGCTGGTCCAGGCTGCGATCGCCGTTGCGGAGAACGCGATCGTAGTGCGCCAGCGCCGCCTGAATGCCGCCACTGGCGGCATAGCTCTCGGCCATCCAGTAGGTGGCGCGTTCATTCAAATCAGCGTCGGCGCCTTCCAGCGACCTGCGGAAATGGCGAATTGCCTCGTCATGACGACCCTGGCGCTCCGCCGCCATTCCATTGCGAAACGCTTCCTCGCCTAGAGCGCGAGCCTCGGTAGCGCGCTCGTGCGGCTGCAGATTGGCGTTACCGGTCAGATACTCATCATAGTAGGCGTAACCGGCCCACTCGCGGCCGCCGCGACTGGCAGCCAGGGCGCGCCCGCGCTCCGCTTCCAGATTCTCCGGATGGTATTTCAGGGCGACGCGGAAGTTATCCCGCGCCCGCCGAAACTCGCCAGCGCGCAAATAGAAATAGCCAAAAGCCGTATGAACGTGCGAGCGCAAACGTTGATCGATATTACGCGCCAGCAGCCCCTCAAGCAGGGAACGGCCCTCCTCTTCATGATTGATGAAAAGCAGCAATCGTCCAACGGAGAAGTCAACGCGGTCGCGCAGTTCGGGGTCCAGCTGCGGATCGGATTTCAATTCGCGAAAGTAATCCAGGGCGGTGGGGCGATTGTCCGTTCGCTCCAGGGCTGCCGCGAGGCCAAAGCGCGCAAACTGATTGGTACGCCGGCCGATATTCTGTGACAGAACCTGGTTGTAGATGACAGCCGCCTGCCGGGCCCCCTCCTCGCTGTTCTGTCGCAGCAACTCATCGGCCTCGCGCAGCCGCGCCTCGGTTTGGCGCAGCTCCTGACGATGTGCGTCCTCGCCCCGAAACCAATCCAGAGAGCGACCGGCCAGCAACGCCACCCCTCCCGTAAGCAGGGAGACGCCCAGCATCAATATGAAACCTTGCTTTAGACTCATCGCCGGCTACCTGCTGCACTCAGCGCGCTCGCTCCAGGGAGCGATTGTACCAGAAGCGCGCGCGTTCCGGATATTGACGCCGCACCCGTTCATGCAAGAAGAACTCCATCGCGCTTCGAAATTGACCCATGTGGAAGTAGGACATGCCCGTAAAAAGCATCGCTCTGGCCTTTACTGAATCATCAACGCCCCGCCCGAGCACATAGGGAGCGATACGGCGCACCGCTTCGCCGTACGAACGGCGGTAGTATGTTTCCTGCAAAATCCGACTCAGGCCAACCATACCTGGGGCCAAGCTGCCCTCTTCCAGGTCAGAGGCAGTTTCCTGCTGATCGGATTCGGGGCGGCCTCCGCCAACCGCTAATGCGCTGCCGACGAAGTTTCGCCCCGCGAGCAAGCGGTCTTCGGCATGGCCATCCGCTTCCAGCGAAAGAACGTAGAAGTAACGGCCGTGTGGGAGTCCGGCGTCGGTATAGCTTTGCGTATCGGCCTCCAGTTCGGCCAGGAGGTCGCCATGGCTGCGAACATCTCCCCAGCTGCGCAAGGAGCGATCGGATCGATACAGCAGCAAGCGCACATTGCGAGCTCGTTCGCGCCCCACGACTCTCCAGCTCAACTGCACGCTGTCGCCATCAACGCGCGCCCGCAGCTCAGACAGGTAGGGACGGGTTGTGTTTTGCGTCGCTGGATCTGGATGCTGGCTGTCCGGACGGACATCGTTTTGCTGCGGCTTCTGTTGATTTTCAACAACTGTGCCGGGCGATTGACCGCCAAGAATGCGAGAGCCAAAACCAGTGAAGGTGCGACCCTCGACAAAGGCCTGCACATCCTGTGCCGAACTATCGCGAGGCACCAGCGCATAGTAGTAAACTCCTGGCGCCAGCGAACGGTCGCGGTAGCTGTTAACGCCGCGGCCCACTTCCCCCAGCGCTGTGGCGCGGGCCAGCTCCTGAGCGTTGCTGATGGGCCGCGTGGAACGATAGATGCGCAAACTGCTCACCGGTCCATCGGGATCAGCCCAGAGCAATTTGACCGTGTCACGATTTTCCAGATATGCGGTCAATGCATCGGGAAGCAGACGACTGCGATCCTGGCTTACCTGAACCGGCTGGAATACATTTTGAATATAGGACTGGCCAAAGCTCAATTCCCGGCCTTCTTCTCCTGTTTGCGGATCGTTAACTGTAACGCCATAGTAGACCACTCGTCCCAGGGGCGGCGTCGTGTCCTCAAACTGCAGTTGATTGGCTTGAGTTTGTCCGATACGTCGGGCAACGCGCAGCGCCATCGGATTGGCCATCGGCTCAAAGCTGCGGTAGACGTTGTAGCTCACATTGCTATTGGCCGGAGCAGACCAGTTGAGTTTGACAGAACTCTGAGCATTGACTGCGCTCAGAGCGCGCACCTGCAGCCTTGCATTCTGGTCGGCGGCTGAACCCGGCTGCGCCGGACTGGCGCTCCGGTAGACAATCATTGGCTTGGTGGAATAATTCCCGTCTGCTACTAGATTCATGCCCTGCGAACGCGTCGCTTCGTAGACAGTTACCACGGCATAGTAGTAGGCTCCGTCCGGCAAACCGCGGTCCAAAAAGGTCGTCTCCTGTGGTCCTAGCAACGGATAGGCGACGCTGTCGGCGTCCATTACCAGTTCGCGGGTCGCTGTTGGTCGAATATATCGAACCACATAGATCGCCGTGTCGTTGTGTGGACTGACGTCCCAGCTCAGGCGCACGGAATAGCCAGGATCATCGACTCGTTCCACGCGCAGGTTGCGTATCAGCGGCAGCTCGCTGTCGAGGCGACCGGCAGGCGCTTGCTCAGCTGGCTTCTCCGAATTTGCTGTCGGCTGCTGAGCGGGCCCGGTCGCAGGCTGCTGCGGATTGGATGGCTCTTGTTGAGCCGGGCCTGCGGCCGGTTGCTCGCTGGACGGCTGGGCCGGCTGTGGCCGTCGCTCTTCGGCGCGCGGCATTGGATCGATCCCCGGAATTCCCTGGGCTAAAAGACCCCCCGAGAGCAACGCCAGGCTGAGTACAGCCGCTCTGACGATTGGATTTGACATAAATCCGCCAACCTCAGCTGTATTTATCGGCTGCGCTGTGGGCCAAATGGAGCCGGCGTCGTAGCGAAGCGCGGGCGCCGGGAAACTCAAGCCCGATACCAGACAGTCCCGTTCTCTTTAGACGCAGTAGCATCGATGCGCGGTCGCCCTTATTACGAGGAACCAGAGTTCCATGACTACCTCCTTTCCCGGGAGAGAAGAGACCTCTTTCCCGTTCGCTCGTTGCTCTCGCAGATCAAATGGGAAGGCGTGGAGAACCTGCTCGATTTTGGGTCGGGCAACGGTTATTTTTTACGCGGCCTGCTGGAGGTCCTCCCGGAGAACGCGTCGGTTTGGGGCGCTGAGTGTCAGGAGGATTTGATAGACTATTGTCTCAGTCAAAAGGTCAAGGAAGGTATCGAGCGGTTTACGCCCTTTTATACGGAACGCACGGAGCACCCGCTGCTGCCAGATTGGCTGCCCGAGTTTGACATGGCCTTTTGCGCCTGTGTCCTCTCGACCTTCGCCGACCCGGCAATGGCAATTCGCGGCGTGGGCCGCAGCGTCAAGAACGATGGGCGAATGATCATACTTGACTGGGAGCGCGTGGAGGCGCCTTCCGGTCCGGAGATCGGCCAAAAGGTTAGCAAAGATCGGATGCTTTTTTTTGTGCGCGATGCCGGCTATCGTCTCGTTCGCACGTTAAAGGCCAACTCCTATACCTATCTTCTGGAAATCGAAAAGGGCGATGAAGCGCGCGAGGAGCATGATCGCTATTCGCGCCTCGAGTTGCCGAACTAGATGCTCTCATCGATCAGGCGACACTCGATGCGGTTCTCGATCCATCTGTCTCCGATTTCTACGGGAAGTATCTGCCCGCGGCGCGCGCCGCTCTTCCTTGCAATGACGCGCAGGAAATTATCAGTCAGTCCAAGGCAGAACTCGCCTGTCGGCGAAATCTGCTCGACTATCATTTCGCGACGCTGTCCCCGCTCCTGTTCCCAGTAGCTCTGAAAATTCCTATCGCGCAATGCGGCCAGCTTGCCCATTCGCTGGCGGATCTCCTGGTCCGGGACTCGTGGCAGACCAAGCTCCGCCGCCGGCGCTCCGCTGCGTGGAGAGAACCGAAAGGCGTGGATATTGGCAAAACCCAGCTCTTCCAGCAAATCATAGCTTTCCCGAAAATCCTCCGCCGTCTCGCCGGGGAAACCAACGATTACATCGGAACCCAGAAATACACGCGGATTGATCTTCAAGAAGGTTTCAATGCGCAGCCGGAAACTCTTGCTGCTGTAGCTGCGTCGCATTGCTCGCAGAATCCGATCGCTGCCGCTTTGCAGCGGCGCGTGCAGAAAATCGCAAAATTGCGGATGCAGGCTCAATCGGGCAAGATCTGCATCTATGTCGCAGGGTTCGATGCTGGAGAGTCGGAGGCGGGCCTTTTTCAGGGAATCCAGGACCCTTTCCAGTAGCTTAACAAAGCGCAAACTCTCGGAGCGATCGCGGTACCAACCGAGGTTAACGCCGGTCAGAACAATCTCCGCAACTCCGGCATCCTCCAGCGCCCTGGCGTGATCGATGCAATCCTGCGCAGGACGAGATACGCCTGGGCCTCTGGCCTGCGGAATTTTGCAATAACTGCAGCGGCGATCGCAGCCATCTTGAATCTTCAAATAGGCGCGCGTGTGCGTCAGCGGCAGTTTGCTGCCATAGTCGAAGGGAGCGATCATGGTCGGTCGCCGGCCGTAACCATTTTGAGAGCGTTGCTTGATTGGGTCCCTGGATGGATCTTCGAGGAGGTCGGTAGCAGCTGCTTCAGCGCCATCCAGCAGCCAGCGATCTACAATTTCAAAGAGCTGTGACTTGCGATCATTGCCAACTACCAGATCAACCTCTGGCAGGGCGGCGACCGTTTCGCTGTCGGTCTGGGCATAGCAGCCCGTTGCCACAATTCGTGCGCCAGGATAGCGGCGACGGAGCGAACGCAGCGAGGCGCGATTGCGAGCATCCGCCTGATCGGTAACCGTACAGCTATTCAGAATGGCCAGGTCGATGTCGCTGGCATCTTCCTCCGCCGGCAAATAGCGCCCGCTTGCAGCAAAGCGCCGAAGCAAGCCATCGCTCTCAAATTGATTGAGTCGGCAGCCAAGGGTTTCAATGAGCACCCGCAGCGGGCGAGCCAGGGAAGGAGCTGCTATCGGATTCACTGTGCCTGGCGGACCCGTTCCAGTCCAGCGCGCGCGGCCGCGTGCTGCTCGTTGAGTTCCAGCGCCCGGCGGTAGAGGTCGCCGGCCTCGCGAAATCGACCGGCGGCTTCCGCGCTCTTAGCCGCGCTCCGCAATGCCATGGCCTGGTTCTCAACTGCGGCGCCAAGATTCACCAGAGTGCGCACTGCATCGGCCCTGGTCGGCGGAGCGGCATTCAACGCGTTGCGCAGCCGAAATTCAGCCTCTTCGTAGCGCATCTGTTTCAGGAAGATCAGTCCGTCGAGATAGAGCGCGGCAAAATTCTTCTGATTGGCCGCAATTACCTTTTCCAGGTGCCGGCGGGCAAGATCCAGGCGACCGGCTACAAAATAGGCGGCGGCGGCCTCCAGGCGAAGCGCCGCATTTTCTCCTGTTTCACGGATAGCGCCCTCTGCGCTATGCGCTGCCTCGACAGGATCGCTGCGCCGCAAGACTCGAACCTTGAGTATGCGGCAGGAAATGCTTTGAGGGTTGGCGTTAATGCAGTAGCGCGCGTGAGCCAGCGCCGGGTCGGTTTGACCCTGGGCCAGATAACTGGCGCCAGCCAGAGTGCGTAGTTCCGTCGAATTGCGATTGCTGTCAAAGACCGAGCGTATCACCGCCAGGGCATCTTCGTATTTCCCGGCGCGGTAATTGTTCAGCGCTTCGTCGTAACGCGGCGCGGATTGGGCAATCAAAGCGCTAACCAATACGGCTGGCACGAACAGTAGCAAGAAGAGGTTTCGATGCATGGCGGACTCCGCCGCCGGGAGGCTTATTGCGCCGGCGCCGGTCCACTCAGGGATTGGACGGTCGTTTATCGACCACTTTTTTGAAAGCCCGTTCCAGGCCAGCGGGAGCGTTGCGCTCCGGTCGGCGTGCAACATAGCGGATCTCGATTTCGCTGCGTCGGCCCAGGAGGTAGTGCTCAATGGCTTCTTCGCCAACGTAGCGTTCGTCGCCGTGCGCCAGTACGGGCAAATCTACGCGCGGGTCAAGCCACAGCACCGCCAGGTTGAGCTCTGATTGACCGAGAAAATACTCCAGAGGCGCCAGGGCGCTTCCTCGGAATTTGCAACCGCGGCCGGAGTCGAAGGAATACTCTAGTTCCAACCAGTCGGTGCGTAGCCGCGATGGACCGGCAAAGGCCGGACGCAACTGATCAATGCTGGCGCGCGCGCTGCGCTGCCCGCGCAGCCACAGCCGTAGCCAGACGCTCGCGGCAGCCAGTAGCAGCGCCGCTGGCGCGATTGCCGCAATGTACGGCAGCCAAACGCTCAGCGGTTGATCCATCAGCCTACCTGTCCGGTGTTTGCCGGTCTGGAAGGATTGGGATCCGTCTCCTTATCCTCGCTGGCGCCCGCAGAGGCAGCCGGAGGCGCATTCTTGCGATTCAGTTCCTCATGTTTGCGCTGGATTTCAGCCTCGCGCTCCTTGCGCAACGTTTCATAACCGGGCCAGAAACGCTCTTCATAGCGCAAGCTGCGTTTGCCAGCGTCGTCCTTATTGCATCCGACCAGAATCTCGGTAGGGTCCTTGTAGGCGCCCTCCAGCATTCGATTGGCCATATAGTCTTCCAGCTCGCGTTGCAGCGTGCGACGCAAGGGCCGGGCGCCAAACTTCTCGTCGTAGCCCATTTCGGCGATCAGGTCGCTGGCCTCGTTGTCGAGCAGCACCTGAACCTTTTTCTCGACGAGGTGGCGATTCATACGCGCCGCCATGATATCGATGATCTTGCGAATGTCTTCGCGCGTTAGCGTGTGGAAGGTAATCACCTCGTCGATTCGATTCAGAAATTCCGGATTGAAGTGCTTCTTGAGCTCATCAAGCAGTTTGTCCTTCTTGAATTCCTCTCTGCGGTCCGAACTTTCGGCAAAGCCAAGCTTGCCGCCGCGCTGCATTTCACGGGCGCCCAGGTTGGAGGTCAATATTACGATTGTTTCGCGAAAGTCAACCTTGCGACCGTGGGTGTCGGTCAACGTCCCCTCGTCCAGAATCTGCAAGAGCAGATTGAATACGTCGGGATGGGCCTTCTCTACTTCATCAAAGAGTACGACCGAGTAAGGGCGGCGGCGAATAAACTCGGAGAGCTGTCCGGCATCGTCGTAGCCCACGTAGCCCGGGGGCGAACCAATCAACTTGGACACCGAATGGGGCTCCATATACTCGGACATATCGAGGCGAAAAAGGTTCTTCTCGTCGCCAAAAAGAAATTCCGCCAGGGCGCGAGCCAGCTCAGTCTTGCCCACGCCAGTAGGCCCCAGAAAGATAAAGCTGCCCGAAGGCTTCTTGGGGTCCTTGAAGCCAGTCCGTGAACGACGCACCGCGCGGCTGACCTGCGTAACGGCTTCCACCTGGCCGACGACTCGGCGCCCGAGTTCCTGCTCCATACGCAACAGCTTCTGGGCTTCGCCTTCTTCGATTTTCTCCAGCGGAATTCCAGTCCAGAGACTCAGTACGGCAAAGATGTCTTCCGAGCTGATCGCCACGGAGTAATCGGCGATTTTCTCCTGCCACTGACTGATTTTCTCTTCCAGTACTTCTTTGCGCGCGTTGATTTCGTCGCGGATTTGCGCAGCCTTTTCATACTCCTGCGCCTTGACCATATCATCTTTTTTCTGGACGAGGTCTTTGATTTCCTCCTCCAGAGTGACGATTTCCTCGGGCCGTGAAGAATTCTGCAGTCGGGCGCGGCTGCCCGCTTCGTCGATCACATCGATAGCCTTGTCCGGCAGGTAGCGATCATTGATGTAGCGTTCTGAAAGTTTAACGGCAAGCTCCAGCGATTCGTCGGAGTAGCTGACCTTGTGGTGCGTCTCGAAGGCCCTTTTCAAACCTTTCAATATTAAAATGGTATCGTCCATTGACGGCTCTTTTACAAGGATCGATTGAAAGCGACGTTCCAGCGCCGAATCTTTTTCAATGTACTTGCGAAATTCATTGAGCGTCGTGGCGCCAATGCACTGGATCTCGCCGCGAGCCAGCGCGGGCTTCAGCATGTTGGCCGCATCGATGGCGCCCTCGGCGGCGCCGGCGCCAATCAAGGTATGCAATTCATCGATGAACACAATGATGTTGGTGGAATTCTGAATCTCTCGCATGATCTTTTTCAGGCGATCTTCAAATTCACCGCGGTACTTGGTGCCGGCCACCAGGCTGGCAAGATCCAGAGCAATGACGCGCTTTTCAAAAAGGATATCCGGCGTTTGGTGGCTGACGATCCGCTCGGCCAGGCCTTCTACAATGGCAGTCTTCCCGACGCCAGCTTCGCCGATCAGGACGGGATTGTTCTTGGTCTTGCGACACAGCACTTGAATCAGCCGCTGGATCTCCGCATCGCGTCCGATCACAGGGTCCAGCTTCTTGTCGCGAGCCAGTTGCGTGAGGTCTCGTGCAAATTCGTCGAGGGTTGGCGTGCGCGATTTCTCCTGGCTTTGCTGCCGGCTGGAGCTGGCGGCGCCGGAGGTTGCCACGCCCAGTATGCGCAGGATTTCGCCTTTGATGACCGAATAGTTAACGCTGAAGTTAGCAAGCGCCGCGCCAGCTACGTTGTTGTTGTCGCGCAACAACGCAAGCAGGATGTGCTCCGTGCCTACGTAGTTATGCTTGAGGCGCTTTGCTTCTTCTTTGGAGTAATCAATGATCTTCTGGTACTTGTCCGGATTGGGTGATATATCGATTAGCAGCGTGCTGCCGCCCTGTTTGGATCGACGTTCGACTTCTTTTTTCAATTCGCCAAGGTCGATATTCAGGTTTTTCAGAATCTTGATCGCAACCGAGTCCTCCTCACGCAACAGGCCAAGCAGGATATGCTCCGGTCCGATCATGTCGTGGCCAAGGCGCTTGGCTTCTTGCTGGGCGTACTCGTTGATCACCCGCTTCGCTCTCTTGGTGAAATCAAACATGCTCAATTCTCCAGGCCCCCCGGGGCCTCTTCCTGCGCACCGGCGCCAGCTATGACTATTGGACGCCGCGATGATTCGGCAGACGAAGAAAAGCCCTTCGTCCCGCCTGGCGGGACCCCTACTGCGACTCGACACAGGAAAACCAGCGCAGGCAAAGCTGTCACGATCTTTTCCCGAGCTGGCCTGCTGCTGCGCCCCAATCTCTAGTGTCGGCGTGCAGCGCTACTTACCTGGCCTGGCAGGCGATTTCTGCAGCATGCAAACGGCGCGCCAAATACAAGAGCTGCGTCAGGGCCGCCTGAATTGTAACGGTTCCTGGCCATCGTCGCCAGGACAGGTCCAGCCAGTCGCCTGGCGGCGAGCCTTCGCCGCCGGACCAGCGTAATTCGCAACCGATCGAGCCCAATTGGTCCCGCCAGGTCTCCCAGCCGCCGCTGGCCTGCAGTCCGGCAATATGCAAACGAATAGAGCAACGCATGCCCGAACCGCTATTTGCGGGGCAGGCGCACAGAAATCCAAGACCCGGCTCGAACTGCCATTCCAGCAAGCGATCCAGCTCCAAGCATTGCTCCAGAGTCGCACTAATCCACGCTTCCAGTTGGAGCCAGGATAGGCCGGCATTGGATTGCCAGACGGCCCGCAAATGATCCTCATCGCCTGCAATCAGGGCAGCCCGGTCGCAGCCGAAGCTCCGTCGTTGGCGCCGCCAGGCAGCATGGGGAGATTGCGCGAATATGAATTGGGCGGCGGCAGCCCCAGGCGCAAGTAACATGTCGCTCAGTGTCTCCCTCTGCGCAGGGTTCAATCGGCGCCAGTATGGCACGCCTCGAAGATTTCGCGCAACTCTCAGCCGAACGCTGCCCGGGCAGATCTCTTCATCAAGTCGCTGTCGCCCTTTGTCCTTGGTCAGGGAGGACCCGGCGCTGTCGCCGGGCTCATCGGCGCGCCAGGGCAGATGCGCGCTGTCTTGCACCAGCAGGGCTTCACGAATCTCCTGGCTGCGCGCTCTGGCCAGGCCCGGCGCCGACGGCGCTTTTCCTGCTCTGGCAGCTGCCGGCGCACCCAGATAGTCCTCCAACATCGGGGACAGGCGCGCCGCAAAGCTTTGATAACAGTGTTCGCAACCCAGCTGACCCGTCTTACGAAAGAGGCCAAAGCTCCACTGACAATGACGGCAACGGTCGGAGGATACCTGAAGTTCGGCGCAGTCCGGACAATAGCCGCCAGCGCTCCAGCCGCTGGCATCGGGCGTCAGCAAATGGACGTGAATTTCGGCGCCGCAGCGTTCGCAGTACACTGCTCCTCAATTTCCAAAAGGGCGAATCATGCCATCGGCCAGTCGGTGTCGCAGGGGAACATGGGATGCCAATTCCTGGTCATGGGTCACAATCAACAAAGTGAATCCCATTTCTTCTTGAAGTTGCCAGAGCAGATTTTGCAACTTCGCCGAATTGCCATGATCCAGGTTGCCGGTTGGCTCATCAGCCAGGATCAGTTTCTTTCCGCCCACCAGTGCGCGCGCTACGCCGGCCCTGGCCATCTCGCCGCCAGAGATTTGATTTGGAAAATGGTTCAAGCGATGAGCAAGTCCGACCAATTCCAGAGCGCGTTGCGCCTCGCGCTTTGCATCGACCGCCGAAGAGCGACGGATGAGTAGCGGCATCATTGCATTTTCCAGTACCGTAAAGTCCGGAAGCAGGTAGTGGTGCTGAAAGATCAGGCCAACCGTTTCGGCGCGAAAGCGCTCCTTTTCTCGCTCGCCAAGCTCGCGCAGCTCCTGGCCAAAGATACGAACGCTACCGCCGCTGGCGTGATCGATGGCGCCAAGTATGTTGAGTAGCGTGCTCTTCCCCTCGCCGCTTGCGCCTTCCACAGAGGCGATGCTACGATCGGCAATGCTCAAATCGAGGCCGTTCAGCACGGTAATCGTTTCGCTTTCACCGCGGTACTCTTTGACCAGGCCCTTAATTTCAATGGCGTGCTGCATCAACCCTACTCCGCCCGAATCGTTTTCACCGGATCTATTCGCGCTGCTACCAGCGATGGGAAATAGCCGGCCAAGCCGCTTAAGATCATAGTCGCCAGGCAGACGCCAAAGGCGATAGTCACATCGGCTGATACCGGAAGGTGATCAAAATAGTAGATATGTTTGGGAATCAATTGCAGCGGTTCACAGGACCCAAACATCCGGCTGCAGGAAGCGTTGTAGAGATCTTCAATCAGCTGCAATGCCGACTCCAGACGGGAGGCCATGAACAATCCCAGCGACCCGCCGATGGCCGCCGCCAGAAATCCGATCCACATCGAATGGGCGGTAAAGATAGCGATGATTGAGGAGGACGGCATGCCCATAGCGCGCAACATGCCGATGCTGCGCGCCTTGGATTTTACCAGCATGTGTACAGTGACCCAGATGCCAAAAGCGCCTGCAAAAATCAGCAGACTCAAGATGACCAGCATCATGGTCTTTTCCAGCTGCAAGGCGGCCAGAAAGTTGCCCTTTTCCTGGCGCAATGTTCGCACCGCATAATACGTATAGGCGGAGCCCGGCAGGCTGTTGCGAACGCGTTGTTCTACCAGATCCAGGTGAGAGAGGTCGCGCAGCTGGACGATTACCTCAGTAGACGCATCGCCCAGGCCCAGCGTTCGTTGGGCGGTTGCCAGCGACATGAATATCAAATTCAAATCGAACTCATAGTACCCGGTGCGGAACAAACCAGCGATGACGAATTCCTCTTCGCGAACCTGAATGCCGCGGGTCAGTACGCCGCCTTGCGGAACCAGCAATCGAATGCGGCTGCCCAGGCTCCAGCCAAAGTAGCGCGCCATTTCTCGGCCGACGATCACATAGTTCCCGGAATTCAAGCGCTCCAGCAGCTGCCGATTGCTGTGTACCAAGCGCGGAAAATCCGGCAGAACGCCGCGTTTCAGATCGGCATCGGCGACCGGGATTGCGCGTACCGCTTTTCCCTCGTAGCGATTCTGTACTTCGAGCAGTCCGTTGAGTTGAATGCTTGGGAAGACACTACGAATACGCGGAGCGGCCAGCGGATCTTTCTGGATCGCCTCAAGCAGCTTGCGGTAATCGCGCAGCGGCGCGCCGGCCGGTTCTGAGCTTACAATGATGTGGTAGCCGGAACTCCAGAGCGTGTTCTGCACTTCCTTCTGAAATCCGGTGAAGACGCAAAGCACAATGACCATCAAAAACACCATGGAGGCCATGAAGATCAGCGAAAGCCTGGCGCCGAGGTTGAAGATGACGGTTCGTCCCTGGCCTCGCAGGTAGCGCCAGGCGATAAACAATTCCAGAAAATTTTTGCGTGGGAGCATGCCGAATAGACGCCGGTTGCGACCGGCGATCCCGGACAGGTCTGTTCTCCAGGCAGACAGGTCAATCAGGGTTTTGACTGGACGCGTGCTGCGCAACCGCGCAGTTGTCCAGGGATCACAGCCATGCCCCGCTGGAATCTATTTGTTATTGGCGCATATCTGCTTTACTTCGCGACTCTGGCGACGGGCAGACCTGCTCTGGAGCGGCCTCAGGCGATTCTGGACCGCGAGCCAATTGGTTTTCGTCAGCAAGCTCAAGAGGCAGCGGAAGGCGGGGTGACCGGTCCGGACCAGCCGCTGGCGCAGCAACCCGCTCCGCACTGGATCTGGTCGCCTGGCCTTGTGGAGCGCCTGGTAGCGCAGCGCTCGCTGCTTGCGCCCTTTGCCGATCCGCTGCTCGAATCCGACGCCCGTCCCGATCAGCTGGAGCGTTCCCTGGAACGGGGATACGCGGCCGATGTACTGGCGCTCCTTGCAACCATATTCTGGACGACGCTATTAGCCCTTTTGATCCCGGCAATGCGCGCTCGCCTCTGGTTCTATGGGCCAATGTCAGCCGGGGCCCTTGGCTTTTCCGGTATGGTAATACTGTACCGCGCCTTGATCGATCGCTCCCTGCAGATTCTCAGCAATAGCATCCCCATCTACGACCAGATTACCGGACTCGGTGAAATCCTGCTGGCCCTAGCCGGAGTGGCCGTGGCCATGGATCGGTTGTTGCCGGCGCGCCATAGCGACGAGGCAATGGACCGCGCCTTCATGGCGCATATTCGGCCGGCGGATAGCCGCCAGCGACAAGCGCTCAGACGGGCGCTCTATACGATCCTGCACATGGTCGCAATTTTCCTGGCGGCGGTCCTGGTCTCCAATCTGGCCCTGCTCCCGCTTTACTATCTACAGGTGCAGTTGCCTGGTTGGTTTACGGGATTGCTGGCTGGCGGCCTTGCCCTTCTGGCCTATTATTATGTTCGCGCTTACCGGCAGGTCGGCCGTGCGCAGAGCCCTGCAGTTGCCTGGTCGGGACCGGCGGCCTTTCTCGGTTACCGCTTTCTTTCCAATGCGCTATTCCTGTTCTCGCTGCTGGCAGTTGTAGTGGTAGGCGTTCTGGCCATAGTCAGCGTGGTATTAAACAATATTGCCGCTCTTCAGGGGGCAGGCATGCTGCCGCCGCCGGACGCGCTCTAGTTCCTTCCATCTTTCTGCGGCCGCCAGGAGCTCAATCATTCGGGCATCCGTCCGATAGATTGTAGAAGAGTTCGCAATGTCCAGATACTGTTCGTTGGCCCTTGCCATCTCATTGATTCCGGCAGCGATTTTGTCTCAGCCGGCGGTTGATCCTGCCCCGGCCAGCTCGATGGATCAGACGGTTACGCCGGGCGCGGGCGAGTCCGGCGGCGAATCAACGCCAGGCGGAGGCGCGCCGTCGCCGGCCACAAGCAGTCCCGGACGGCCGATCGAAGATGCGGAATCACTGGCTCTGCTGGCCCGCGCCGAGGAGCATTTTTTTAAGCAACGATACAATATCGCCATGCGACTGTTTCGGATGTTGATGGCTCGCGAACCAGAAAATCCGGCCGCCTATCGATTTGCCGGGGATATTCAGCTGGCGCTTGGCAAGGCCGCGGAAGCGGAGCAATACTTCCAACTCGCTCGTGAGCTTTCGGATCGACCCGCTGAGGAATGGTTTCGTATTGCGCAATCGCGTTACCTGCAGGCCGACGGCCCCGGCGCCATGGCTGCGCTACAGGAAACGCGACAGGCGGATCCGCAGTTGATGCAGGCGCTCTTTCTGGAGGGCATCGTGCAGTTTCGCATCTTTCGCAACAAGCGCGCAGTCATCGCGGCCTGGGAAGAGTACCGGCGTTTGCGACCGGACGATCCGCAAGGA
This sequence comes from Leptospirales bacterium, assembly GCA_019694655.1. Taxonomy (NCBI): domain Bacteria; kingdom Pseudomonadati; phylum Spirochaetota; class Leptospiria; order Leptospirales; species Leptospirales bacterium. Next base: position 260,168 of record JAIBBN010000002.1, on the reverse strand, counting down.
CCGGCCATTGATGCTGCGATTGCAATTCTGAAGCGGGCGGACTACGAAATTCCAGAAGAGAATGGTACGCCTCGATTGCCGGATGGTTCACAGACGCGACGTCCCTACCAGCCGGCTTCGCCTCCGGCAGCGCGACCTGATGATACGCCCGGCGGCGCAGAGCTGCTTGATGAACTATGAATTGTAGCGGGAGAAGCTTGTGAATCGCAATACAATTGCCCGTGGCCTGGACCTGGCCATTGTCATTGGCGCAGGAATCCTTGTTTTTGCACTATGGTCTTCATTTCAGAATCGGTTCAACGCGGATGACCCGGCTGCTGGCATCGAAGCGGAGCTTGCCGACCTGGAGCAGCGCTGGCGACAGCAGGGGCGATTCGCCGATCTCATGCTGTTGACGGAACTTCACAATCGCCTGAGCCAATGGGATCTGAGCGCTGCTCTATTGAACGATGCGCTACGGTCCGCAGAACTGTCCGACAGTCAGCGCTTTCAAGCGCTGGTGCAACTCTCACGGACGCAACTGTTGCGCGGGGATCGTGATTCAGCAATGGCTGCTGCGGAGGCCGCGACCCGTTTGCACCCCGAGCGCGCGCCGGGCTACAATCGCCGCGGCGATGTACATCTTCGGGGCGGAGAGAACCGGGCGGCGCTGAGCGAATTTCGAACCGCTGAGCAAGTTGATCCCCATGATGCCGAATCCTATGAACGACAGGCCGCGGCTCTTGTTGCCAGCGGCGATGCACCTGGCGCCCGAGCGGCGCTGGATCGCGGATTGCGAGTCAATCCTTCGGATGCACGCGCTGCAGAACAGCTGGCGCGGGCGCAAGCGGCGGCCGGCGATAGCGCGGCCGCTCTGCGCGTGGTGCAACAGTCTCTGCGTCATAATCCGCGCGACAGTCGTTTGCATGCGCTGCGCGGCGACCTGCTTCGATTGCGCGGCGACAGCGCTGGCGCATTGGCGGCCTACGAGCGGGCTGGCGCGCTGGATCGGCGTAACTCCTATGCCTTTGCTCAGGCCGGCGCGCTCCGGCAGCAGACCGGCGAAGATGAACTTGCGCTGAGACATTATCAGCAGGCCTTGCGTTATGATCCGCGCAATGCTGAGCTTGCGGAGCGCGTTGCTGCCCTGAATCAGACTTCGATCAATCAGCGAAGGCCGATCTCTGCACAGAATCAAAGCGACGCAGGTCGCCCGCCCGAAGAGTCGGCGCAGGTCAGCGATATCATCGTGCGTTCGCGCGACGAAAATGGACGCGAGCAGGAGCAAAGGATTGCACTGTCCGATCGAAATTCTACCGCAGCTATTGCCGGCGAAAGCGCCGACATCGCTGCCCTGCTCAATCAGGGTCGCGAATTTTATCGACAACAGCGCTACGGCGAAGCTCTGGATCGATTTCAGCGCGTCGAACGGCTGGCGCCACAAAATTCCGAAGCGCCCTACCTGGCCGGCCGCGCCTTGCAGAAGCTCGGTCGCGAGGAAGATGCACTGGCCAGCTATGCCCGTTCTGTACGCCTGAATCCCCGCGATCCCAGAGCCAGCTACCACGCCGGCGAACTTCATCTCGACCGCAGTCGCTATGCGCGCGCCGTAGAAAGTTTTGACGAAGCGCTGCGCGCTGATCCTGCGCATGACCATGCTGTCTACAACCGTGCAATCGCTCTCGATCGACTGAACCGCAATGATCAGGCGCTGGAGGCTTACCGTCGATCGCTGCAAATCAATCCGGGCCGCTGGTCGGCGGCATTGAATTTAGCGCTGCTTCTGAAGCGAACCAATCGACCAACTGCTGCGCTTGATATCCTGAATCAATATACGCAGGCCAACCCAGCAGTTGCACAGCTGCAATTTCAGCGCGGCGAAGTCCTGATGGGTCTGAAGCGCTACAGCGAGGCCGCAGAAAGCTACGCCCAGGCCCTTGCTGCGCGGCCCGATTATTTCGAGGCGGCGCTCAATCGCGGCCTGAGTCTGCTGCGCGCCAATCGCGCCAGCGCCGCGATCGAGGCGCTTGAGGGATCATTGCGCATACGCAGCAATGATGTCGATGCCCTCACTGCGCTTGGAATGGCGTTCAAAGCGCAAAGAAGAAACGACCTGGCCCTGCAGCGATTCCTGCAGGCGCTGAGCGTGGCGCCTGGCAACCCGGCAGCCAGCATTGAAGCGACGCCATTGCTTCTGCAATCCGACCGAAAAGAAGAGGCCAGGCGGATCATGATCCAGGCGGCCGCCGCCAATCCGCGGAATCACCAGGTGCAGTTCAATGCCGGCAACTTGTTTCGCGTTTTGGGCGACCTTGCTGCCGCCGCCGACTGCTACCGCCGCGCCATTGAGCTGCAGCCTGGGAGCGAGGAGGCCTACCTGAATCTGGCCCTTGCCTATCGAAACGCGGGAAAGCAGAGCGATGCAGCGACAACCTACCGGCGCCTGTTGGCCCAGCGTCCTGATAGCCTGGAGGCGATGGAACAGCTGGGGTATCTGGAACTACAAGATGCGGCGACGCATGAGCACGGCCGCAGCTTACTGGCGCGCTGCCTGGAGCGACGGCCGGAGCACCCCAATGCCGCTCGCATTCGGGCTGCGCTTTCCTCGCCCTGACTTCCAATAGCCTGGCGCTGTAGCGCGATTCTCTCTGGACATAGTCGCCGGCAATCGGAAGCTGTCCGCCGATGAAAATTGGAGTGGTCGGCACCGGTTATGTCGGTCTTGTTGCGGGCGCCTGCTTCGCCGAATACGGCAATCAAGTCTCGTGCGTTGATATTGACCAATCGAAAATCGATGGCTTAATACGCGGCGAGATGCCAATCTACGAGCCGGGCCTCGAAGAGCTTTGTCTGCGCAACAGTCGCGCCGGACGTTTGCAATTTACAACCAATCTGCAGCTTGCAGTAGAGCAAAGTGAAATCCTTTTCATTGCCGTGGGTACGCCGGATGGGGGCGATGGGCATCCCGATCTCAAGGGAGTTCTGGCGGTGGCAGAAGCAATCGGCGCTGCCATGCCTTCTTACAGAATCATAGTGAATAAGAGCACAGTGCCGGTAGGAGCCGCCGACCGGGTGCGCGAGGCTGTAGCCCGGCGAGCAAGCTGCGAGTTTGACGTCGTCTCCAATCCCGAGTTCTTGCGCGAGGGACGCGCCCTTGATGATTTTATGAAGCCCGAACGGGTGGTGATTGGCGCGGATAGTGCGCGCGCCTCGGCTAGAATGCGCGAGCTCTACGCGCCCTTCGTAAAGGAAACCGATGCTCCCATTCTGGAACTTGGCGTTCGGTCGGCGGAACTGGCCAAATACGCCTGCAATACATTTCTGGCGTTGAAGATATCCTTTGCCAATGAAATGGCGAATCTCAGCGATTTGATGGGGGCCAACTACGAGGAAGTCCGCCATGTGCTTGGTTCGGATAGTAGAATTGGAAGGCAGTTCCTTTATGCTGGCATCGGCTACGGCGGCTCCTGCTTTCCCAAGGATGTTCGAGCGCTGGTCCAGCTTTCACGTAACAGTAACTACGCCTCGCCCTTGATTGAAAGCATTGAGACCGTCAACGAACGCCAAAAGCTGCGAATTTTCGAATTGGTGCAAACACACTTTGCTGAGGCCGGTCTGGCTGGAAAAACCTTCGCCATCTGGGGACTCGCTTTCAAACCGGGAACTGACGATATGCGCGACGCCCCATCGATTCAAGTGATTCGATCCTTGCTGGCAGCTGGCGCGCGCGTGCGCGCCAACGATCCGGCGGCTCAGGCCACTGCACGCGCCGTCTTTGGCGATTCGATTCAATACTGTGAGATGTACGAAAGCCTCTCCGGCGCCGATGCGCTGTTGCTGCTCACCGAGTGGCCGGACTACAAAGAGCCGGATTTTGAGCGAATACTCAAAGAGCTGAAGACGCCGGTGCTTTTTGACGGCCGAAACATGTATGATCCTCTGCTTCTGGAAAGGTACGGCTTCAGACGCTTTGGCATCGGCCTGAATTCTGCGCGCGGCGGCGCCGGCCAGTGATGAGCCTGCCCGGCTCAATCGGGAATGGCGCCGAGGCGGCCCTGGGCCGAAGTTATGGCGACCGGCAGATACTCCTGCAGCGGCGCGGCGCCGGAACGCGTGTCGTACTCTTGATTGGCGGCGTGCATGGCGATGAAATCGAAGGATATCTTCTGGCCGAGCGCTTTGTTCGAGAGCTCGATATCGGCTCGCTGCAGTTGGACCCGACGATCAGCCTGTACGTGATTGCACGTCTTAACCCCGATGGCTGCGCTGCAAATCGTCGCACCAACGAGCGCAATGTCGATCTGAATCGAAACTTACCTACCGCCGACTGGAGCGCTGCATTCACAAATGTTCGTTACTATCCTGGCCCGGGCCCCGGCAGCGAGCTGGAAAATGTTCTCCTGGTGCGCTTGCTAGCAGACCTGCGGCCGACGCGCGTACTATCCCTGCATAGCTGGGAGAATGCGATGGTGAACTTTAATGGTCCATCGGAAGAGATGGCCATAGCGATGTCCTCCCGCAACGGGCTTCCGCCGAAAGGCGACATTGGCTATCCGACGCCCGGTTCTCTGGGCACCTATGCCGGTTGGGAACGGCTGATTCCAACCATTACTCTTGAAATTTTACGCGGGCAGCCGCCGGAGGAAACCTGGCGCCAGCACGCGGAGGCCTTGAAGATAGGCGTCGAGTATCTGCATTGAACACGCCGGCTGGCGCGTAAGGAGCTGCAATGGGCGAGTACTCTGAACTTCAAGAAAGCATTGACCGCTTTTATGAGAATCGCTCTCTGCTTGATTCCGATCTGGCGCGCGCCACGGTGCGCCAGGTTATTTCGCTATTGAACGACGGACGGATCCGCGTCGCCCTGCGCAATGGCCCCGGCGACTGGACCGTGCAGGCCTGGGTCAAGAAGGCGATCTTACTTTACTTTGGCATTCAGCAGATGCGCAGCTATCAGGCCGGCGATCTGCGCTTCTATGATAAGATCGATCCGCGCGCCGACCACAGCGAACGCGGCTTACGAGTCGTGCCGCCGGCCGTTTGTCGCTACGGCGCGCACGTTGAGAAGGGCGCCATCTTGATGCCCAGCTATGTAAACATCGGCGCCTATGTTTCCTCCGGGACCATGGTCGATACCTGGGCAACGGTTGGCAGCTGCGCCCAGATTGGAAAGAACGTGCACCTATCCGGCGGCGTTGGCATAGGCGGCGTGCTGGAACCGCCGCAGGGGCGTCCGGTCATTATTGAGGACAACGCCTTTCTTGGATCGCGAGCTATCGTGGTGGAAGGTGTGATGGTAGAGGAAGGCGCCGTGCTGGGCGCGAGCGTAGTGCTCACGGCATCCACGCAAATTATCGATGTCAGTGGAACCACGGAAACGATTTACCGCGGTCGCGTTCCCGCGCGTTCAGTGGTCATCCCTGGCACAAGGGCAAAGCGATTTCCAGCCGGAGAATACGGCGTCAGTTGCGCATTGATCATTGGCAAGCGCTCTGACAGCACCGATCAAAAGACCAGTCTGGAGACCGCCCTGCGCGAATTTGAGGTCAGCGTCTAAACGGTTGGGCCTGTAGCAGGGCTCAAACAGCTATCACAGATCAAGTGACCGCGCCTGGCCGGTTGTCCGCAGGCGGAGCAGAACTGGTAGCCCCCAGGCCGCAGTTGTGCATCAACGCTAACGCGATCGTCAAAAACGAAGCACTCGCCTTCCCAGCCCTCGCCCCCGCATTCCTCAAGGTAGCGTAAAATGCCGCCTTCAATTTGATATACCTTGCTGAAACCGGACTCGACCAAGAGCGGCGTCGATTTCTCGCAGCGAATTCCTCCGGTGCAGTAGGTTACCAGGCGCTTGTCCCGATACGCATCGAGGAGAGCAAGTTTTTGTGGCAATTCGTGAAATTCGTCGAGGGGCATGCGCAGCGCGCCACGAAAGGCGCCGATCGCGCTTTCGTATCGATTGCGCATGTCGACAAAGAGTGTATTCGGGTCGTCCAGCAATGCGCGCACTTCCATCGGCTGCAAGTAGGCGCCGCTGTTTAGCGCTGGATTTGCATGCCATGAGGTTTTGATCAATTCCGCCTTGATCTTCACAGTCAGTCTGCGAAACGGCGATTGCTCAACGTGGTGCCACTTCAACGCGCCATCGGCCACTGGCGCAGTTTCGCGAATTGTGCTCAGCACGTGCAGCAGATTCTGGTGCGAGCCGCAAAGCGAAACATTGAGGCCCTCTGCAGCCAGGAGCAAAGTGCCGGTTAGCTCATTGCCTTCGGCCGCGCTTCGCCAGGCGGCGCCGCTGGCGGCCGGGTCTTCGAGGGGATAAAAGGAATAGAAATTCAGTACTTCCATGACAATTCCGGAGCCGCAACGATCCAAGGACAGGTCAGGATTTCGTCTGTCAGCGTCAAGTCGGCTAACGATATGCAGTGTAGTAGCTCCGACGAGGCGCTGGATAGCCCTCGATGGTCAAAGTGCAGTCGTCATTCAATCCCTGCCTGAGTCCGGGTAGTGCGGCAATTCCGGGATGCTCTTCCATGTATTCGTACTCCCCGTGCCACGATACCTTTCGGAAGCCGCACCGCTCCAGCCAGTTCAGCACGGCCTGCACGGCGGGCACCTGCCAGACGCCGCGCATTCCCGCAAAACGGGCGCGCGGGCAAAGCAGGAGCGGCCCGGTTGCCAGGCCGCCGGGCAGGCTCATCGTCTCGACCAGCAATCGGCCGCCTGGACGCAATGCGTCGCGACAGAGTCGAAGGATGCGAACTGGATCGGAATGATGATACAGAATGCCCATCAATAGAATTAAGTCGAAAGTCGAGTCCAGGCTCGCCAGGCGCTCGTAGCCTTGCTCCTCCATCGAGATGCAGGAAGGTTGGTGAATGCTCGAAACGAAGTTCCAAAATTGTAGCGGTTGGGCCGCAATCTCCAGGCCAAGCGCCGACGCTACGCCGGCCTGCGCCAAGCAGTAGAGATAGTAGCCATTGTTGGCGCCTACGTCGCAGACGACCAGATCATGGAAGCTGCCAATCAGTTCTGCAACCCGGCGCCACTTGATGTCTGAGCGCCAGGCCGCATCAATACGTTCTCCGAAGAGTGAAAATGGTCCCTTGCGCTGTGCACCGAGCGACTGCAAGGCCTGCCCAAGGTATTTGCGCTGCAACTCGTCGAGTTCATCGGCTGCACCGACAGATACAACTCCCCCTATGACATTAAAGTAATCAGACTGCAATCGCCCGTCTTTCAAATTTTTTCTCCTGTCATGAGCTTCATGGAACTTACCAAATTCCTGAAAAAACATTGTTTGAATTCTAATGCCACAAAGGATGGAATGATGTTTTTTCTGCGGCACATGCGCGGAACGGTATGGGTTGCGGCCATTGCGCTTGGCGCGTTGCGAATGGCGTATGCACTATCCCTTCCCTTACATCCAGATGAGGCCTACTACTGGGAATGGTCCCGTAATCTTTCTGCATCCTATTTTGATCAGGGGCCCGGAATTGCATTCTATATCCGAACTTTTACGCTACTCTTTGGCGATAGCCAATTTGCCCTGAAGCTTGCAGCGTCGATTGCGGCGATTGTCTGCAGCATTCTGGTCTTTGAAACTGCTGTGGCGGCCGGCCTGACAATGCAGCGCGCTGCACTGGCCTTTGCATTGATCGTACTGGCGCCAGGCTTTTTTGGCGGCGCGCTTTTCATTGTCCATGACACCGCCTACTTGCTTGCCTGGAGCGCGGCAAGCTACTTCAGCGTGCGCTTTTTTTCCGGGGGCGGGCGCCTGAGTCTGATTGCGATGTTTGTCTTTGTCGGTCTGGGCGCCCTCTCCAAGCACACCATGCTACTGTTCGCGCTGGCATTTGCAGTGTGGATCTTCGTTGCGCGCGCCCGCTGGAGGCTGCTGGCGCGCTGGGATTTCTGGCTGGGGGTCTTGCTCTGTCTGTTACTTGTTTCGCCGATCCTATATTGGAATGCGCTAAACGAATGGGATGGGGTCGGGGCGATCTTGAATCTGCGTTCCTCCGGCGCAAGCGGCGGGCGCGGCGCCATTGATCAATTTCTGCTGGGACAGCTGGCAGCCTTTTCGCCGCTCTGGCTTTTGCTGTTAGCATTTCTGGCATTGCGCCCTCTCTGGCAGCTTGTAGGGAAGACCTTCCGAAGGTCTGCCGGCAGTGCGCAGCTCGAAACGGCGGATGTCCAGGCGACGCCGGCGCTGCGCTGGATCGGATTTCTGTCCGCTGGATATTTTCTTTTCTTTGCTGCTCTGTCGCTGACACGCAGCGTCCAGGCCAATTGGGCATTTGCCGCCTACCCCGGATTCTGCATCCTGCTTGCGGCTCGTCTTCCGCGGACCGGCGCCAGCGGAGCGCGGAGCAGCAAAATTGTATTGGTCAGCGGCCTTCTGCCGGCGCTGTTGCTGGATACTTTTGCTCTGGCATCGCTACCGCTGATCCGCAGTCTCGCCGGCAAAGCGCCTGTCCTTTTGCCAGCGCTGCAGCTGCAGGCCTATCCCCTGGCGATAGCCGCGCTGGAAGAAAGGGCGCAAGCAGTGGACAGTGGCGCCAGGATTGCATCCAATCGCTATCAGGATGCCGCCATTGCCTCCTGGTATCGACGGCAGCGCGTCTTTACGCCGGCGCTTAGTATTCTGCAAAAGACGCAGTACAGTTTTTGGACGCAACCAGTTGCAGGAGAAAACTACATCGTCTTTCATATTGATGAAGATCCGCGCTACAAGAGCCATGCCTTTTTTCCGCCCATATTGAAGTACATGTTTCGCGAAGTTCGCGACTTGCCGCCACTGGAGATCTCAATCCAGCCGGAAGGCGTCGTTCTGCGAATGCAGCTTTGGTATTGCAAAGGCTACCGCCGGCACTGGTCGGGTCTGCTGGTCGATTACATGCAGCGTAGAGCGATCCTCGACCTCATGCCTAACTTGAGGGATCCTCGACTCGATACCGAGGACATTTCCCTGGTCAGCACCAGAGAAATGCTTCAGATGACGCTGCAAATGTATCAACAATTGCGCGGCCGCGAGCGTTGTCAGGATCTTGCCGCGCTGGGTTGCAGCGGCGAAGAGCGCAATGGCCTTGGCGCGCTGCTGCAGGAGTACTTCCAATGATCTCTGCGAACCGGATCAGACCGCCTGTCGTCGCACTCGCCCTGGCCATAGGCCTGTGCGCTGGTTGCCGCCAGCCGCCGCCTTTGCCGTCGCCGCTCGATTACCCTGCGTACCTGCGCGCCGTCACGCCACGGGTTTGCGCAAAGATGCTCCAATGCTATGCAAAACTGACATTTACAATTCCCGCACGCTACCGGACGGCTATGACTGTAGAAGGATGCCGCGACGCAGCGCTGGAGAATATCGATCAAAAGATGCGCTACCAGACAGAGAGTATCCGCGCCTGGAGCGTCCTCTGCTACGATGCCATATTGAAGTCCGACTGCAGTCAAATTGGAACGGCGGCCTTCTTCAATCCGGCCTGCGTTCGGCTGCGCGATGAGTCGACGCAGGCGTTGCAGCGGCGACCTTAGCGCCGCTGCAACAATCTTCAGTTATCCTTTCAGTTTCAGGCGTTCACCATCGGCTACCAATTCGTAAGTCTTCTCCGAATCAAACTCGCCTTTCAGAATAATCCGGCTCATCAAGTTGCCGGCTTGCTGCTGGATCAATCGCTTCAGCGGCCGGGCGCCAAACTGCGGATCATAGCCGCGGCGGGCCAGCCATTCCATGACTGCCCTTTCTGCGCGGACATGCAATCCTTGCTCCTTTGCTCGCTGAAATAGTAATTCGAGTTGCAATTGGACGATCGTCAAAAGCGACTCCATCGAGACCGGCTGGTAAAATATGATTTCATCAAGCCGGTTCAAAAATTCTGGTTTGAAACGGGAGCGCAGCTCTTCGCGTACCAGTCCTTGTTTTTGCTCTTCGCCCAATCCATCCTGCATCAGATGCTGGCTTCCAATGTTGGATGTCATGATAATGATGACATTTTTGAAGTCCACCATGCGTCCTTTGCTATCCGTTAGCCGGCCATCATCAAAGATCTGCAAAAAGATATTGAATACATCGGGATGGGCCTTTTCGACTTCATCGAAAAGGATCACCTGGTAGGGACGTCGCCGCACTGCTTCCGTTAGCTGTCCGCCTTCATCATGGCCGACATAGCCCGGAGGCGCGCCAATCAATCGCGCAACTGAGTGTTTCTCCATGTATTCGGACATATCGATGCGCAGCATCGCGTTCTCGTCGTCGAAAAGAAATCGCGAAAGGGCGCGCGCGGTTTCGGTCTTGCCAACGCCGGTAGGCCCCAGGAACAGGAATACGCCGACGGGACGATTGGGATCAGAAAGCCCGGACCGCGAGCGCTGGATCGCGTCGGTAATGGAATGCAACGCATCGTCCTGTCCCACTACCTTCTGACGCAATTCATCGAACATGTTCAGCAATCGATCCTTTTCTCCTTGCATCATGCGCGATACGGGAATGCCAGTCCAGCGGGCAACGATGCTGGCGATGTCTTCATAAGCGACTTCTTCTTTCAGATACTGCTTTTGCTTCTGCTGAATGGTTTGCTCCAGCGACTTCATCTCGTTTTCAAGGGCCGCGAGCTTGCCGTAGCGAATTTCCGCGACCCGGTTGAAGTCTCCGCGACGCTCGAAATCCTTCTCTTCAATGCGCAGTCGATCGATCTCTTCGCGCAGTTGTTTCAAGCGTTCCACCTCGCGGTGTTCCGCCTCCCATATCCCTTTCTTTCGGGTGAAATCCTCTTCCAGATCTGCAAGCGTCTTCTCCACCAATTGCAGGCGCTCTTGAGAAGCCTTGTCCTTCTCCATTTTCAGCGCCTCGCGCTGAATTTTCAGATGCTGGATTTGCTTTTGAACCGTATCCAGTTCCTCGGGAAGCGAATCCAGTTCAATGCGCAATTTCGAGCAAGCTTCATCGATCAGGTCGACGGCCTTGTCCGGCAGGAAGCGGTCCGTAATGTAGCGGTCCGAAAGTTTAGAGGCGCCAATGATGGCGCCATCGGTAATATGAATTCCGTGGTGCAACTCGTAGCGATCCTTTAAGCCGCGCAGAATCATGATGGTTTCATCTACCGTCGGTTCTTTGACAAAGACGGGTTGAAAGCGCCTCTCCAGCGCCTGGTCTTTTTCAATGTATTTCTGATATTCTTTCAGCGTGGTCGCGCCAATGCAACGCAGCTCGCCGCGTGCGAGGGCCGGCTTGATCATATTGGAAGCATCCAGCGAACCTTCCGCGGCCCCCGCGCCCACAAGGGTATGCAACTCATCGACAAACAATACGACGCGACCATCTGACTTCTGCACCTCGGTCAGTACAGCCTTGAAACGGTCCTCAAATTCGCCGCGGTATTTGGCGCCGGCGATCATCGCGCCCAGGTCCAGGGTATAGATCTCTTTGTCGCGCAAGCCTTCAGGCGTCTCGCCGGCAACGATCTTGCCCGCCAGACCTTCCACAATTGCTGTCTTGCCCACGCCCGGTTCCCCGATCAGGATCGGATTGTTCTTGGTGCGCCGGGACAGCACCTGCATGATGCGACGAATCTCCTCGTCGCGGCCGATAACGGGATCCAGACCGCCTTTGCGCGCAGCGGCATTCAGATTGCGGGCGTATTTCTCCAGGGCCTGCATGGTCGCTTCGGGATTTTCACTGCTGACTGTTTGACCGCCGCGCAAATCGCCGACAGCGCGCTCGACGGCATCGGGGCTCAGGCCAAGCCGCGCAAAATCAGCAGCGAGGCGTTGCTGGCGGTCATTCAGGTAGGCCAGAAGCAAATGCTCTGTCGAGAGATAGGCATCCCCGCGCTTGCGGGCAATTTTCTCTGCAGCTTGCAGCATGCGCACAAAAGCCTGGGAGGGTCGAGTTTCGCCGCCCTGGGCGCGCGGTTGGCGCTGGATCACGTCGTCCAACAATTTCTCCAACGGCTCCACATTCAGTTCGAGCCGGTTGAGGATCATTGGTCCGATGCCATCATGCTGGCGAAAAAGAGCTAACAGGACGTGCTCGGGAGTCACCTCTGGATTTTGTGCGGCCTCCGCAGCATTCTGGGCATCCTGTATGGCTTCGTTGCCTTTCTGAGTCAGTCGATCCAGGCGCATGAATTCCCCCTGTTCTGTCTTTATTTTTGAGCTGCAGACCGGTCTTTGCCCTCGCCAGGGCCGTGGTTTTGAGACAAGCTCTCAAATTGTGGACCCGCTGGACGCAGCTCGTCAGATGCTGCTGCAGAGTGTCCCGTTCCGCCTGCTTGTTCCAGATGCAGAAGCGGCGCCAGCGAACCTCTGCCTCCAATTGGCGTTCAAGCCGCTCGCCAATTCATACGCACGCCATTTCGGCAGTGGAGCTGCAAATATTTCCGCTGTCTTCGGTCATTTCGCCTGAATCCAATTGACATAGCCTGGTCGGAAAGATTTCTGGAGCCGCACGCTTTGCGTTGCAGCGGCGGTTCAATTGCACGCCGACACGAAGCGGTCCGCCGCTTGCGTTCGGTTTAGCGCGGCGTCGCGGCGGGGGCGGCGAATTCGGGGCGGTAACTCAGCTGAGTTTTTTGTAGATGAACGCACTTGTCACTGTAATCCGCAAACACCTAATCAAACTGATCCTGATCTTCTCATCTCTGGGGTTGATCTACTGGATCTATGTAGTAGATCCCAAGTATCAGGGCTACGCTGCGGATCAGCCGATTCCATTCAGCCATAAGATTCACGCCGGCGAGCTAAAGATGGACTGCCAGTTTTGCCACGTCTCGGTGGAACGCGGTCCTGCAGCGTCGGTGCCGGATACCGCGACCTGCATGCGCTGCCATGAATATGTGGCTGGCGACAGTCGCTACATACAATACCTGCGAAGCACCTACGCCAGCGGCGAGCCGATGCGCTGGCTCAAGGTGCACGATTTGCCGGATCATGTGCGCTTCAGCCATAAGCCGCACATCGCTGCTGGATTTCAGTGCCAGCAATGCCACGGCGATGTAGCGCAGATGGAAAAGATCGAGATCACCACGGCTTTTAACATGGGCTGGTGCGTGAACTGCCACCGTGGGAATATGCATGTTGTGCAGCCAGGCGAGCAGCCCGGTCACAATGTTACAGTTCATTTGGCGGAATGCGGCACCTGCCATTACTGATGCGCTGCGGGAATTTCAGAGCTACCGGGAACGTATGAACAGAACTGATCGGGAAACGAAACAGAAACGCTACTGGCAATCACTCGAAGAAAAACAAGGACAGAAGTCCTCCGATTGGTCGCGGCCCGAGTTTCCGGAGAATATTGAAGAAATCCGCCAGGCAGACCGCGGGCATTTTTCCCGTCGCAACTTCTTAAAGCTGATGGGCGCTGGCGCTGTGATGGCCGGCGCGGCGTGTCGGCGTCCGACTGAGCAAATCGTACCGGCTGTGATCCAGCCGGTAGAGAATACTCCGGGATTGCCTTCTTTCTATTCAAGTGTTACACCCGAGGGCATTGGCCTGATCATCCGCACACGCGAAGGGCGGCCGGTCCACCTTTCAGGGAATGCTGATCACCCGCTCAGCGGCGGCGGTATCAGCGCCTCCGATGGGGCGGCAATCATGGATCTCTATGATCCGGATCGGCTGCGTCGCGCTGTGAAGTTGAATGGCGGGCGCAAGCAGTCGGCTACGGAAGCCGAGGTTCTGAGCGAGGCGCGCGGCAAGTTGCGCGAGGGCGGTTATGTTCTGATCAGCGGGCCGCTCAATGGCCCATCGAGTCGCGCTCTGGTGGGCGAGTTCATGCGCGCTTTTCCGGGCGGACGGCTTGTGGAGCTGCGAGCGGATCCCACGTTGCGCCAGATTGCCGCCGGTCAGCGCGAATGCTACGGAGACGATCTGATTCCGTACTACCGTTTTGATCGAGCCGATTTGATTGTTTCCATCGATGGCGATTTTCTGGGCACAATGCTGCTGCCTGCTGTCTTCACGCGCGACTACACTTCGGGACGCGATGTTCGTCGCCGCGGCGGACGCTTCAATCGACTGGTCGCATTTGAGTCGATGTATACCGTTACCGGTTCCAATGCGGATGAGCGCTTTGCGATCCGCCCGGGCGATCAGGCGCTGCTCGCGCTTTGCCTTGCCGCACAAATTGCCGTGGTCAGCGGCCGCGGCGCCGTCGCCGGCAAGGCGCGCAGCATCCTGGAAAACTACACGCCTGCAAAAGTAGCTGCAGCCCTCAATCACGGCGAGGGCCTTTACGAGAAGGGCTCGTTTGAGAAAAATATTGAGCGAATCGCAGGCGAGTTGTGGGACGCGCGCGGCCGCAGTCTGGTGGTGGGCGGTTCGCCGCTTGCCGCCAACGGCGCCAACGCCGCCGGTCAAATTGCTATCAATCTGCTAAACTCCTTGCTGGAGAACGACGGCAAGACCGTCGACTACGGAACGCCAATTCTGCAAAGCCCCGGAATATCTGATTCGGAGCTGCAATCGCTGGCGGCAGATATGGCCGCCGGGAAGATTCGCAGCGTGGTGCTGGCCGGGAGCAACCCGTTTTACCACGCCCCCGCTGGAATCGACATGAAGAAAGCGCTTGGCGGCGTCGCCTACAAGCTCAGCATCGTGGACCGACTCCAGGAGAGCGCCTTGCTGGGCAACGCAGCCCTTCCGCTCAGTCATTTCCTGGAAGCCTGGTCCGACGCAGAGCCAGTCAAAGGAATTCTATCCGTTCAGCAGCCGGCCATTCGCCCGCTGTACCAAACTCGCTGCCTGGAAGATTGGTTGATCCAGCTGGCGGGCGGCGAACTTGGCGGGGCAAAGTCCTTCCACGACTATATTAAGGCCCGCTGGCAAGGCTTTGCCCGCGGCGGCTTTACTCGTTTCTGGAATTCTGTTCTGCAAAATGGCTACTATGCTCCAGGTCGCGCGGCGCTGCGGGCTACGCGCGCAGCGCGCAATTTCCGCGGCGAGGCCGCCGAGAAGTTGCCCGCTTCTCCATCCTCTTTGGCGCAAACGCTTGAGGGAACCCGGTTGATTCTTGGGCTCTATTATGGAGTGCAGGTAGGCGATGGCTCGCTGGCCAATAATGCCTATCGCCAGGAATTGCCCGATCCAGTAACAAAGATCGTCTGGGACAACTTTGTCGCAGTGCTTCCGGCCACTGCCCGCCGCCTCGGCTGGAAGCAGGACGATCTCTTGACGGTGAAAACCGACGGAGGCGCACTCCAACTTCCTCTGCATTTGCAGCCTGGCCTTCATCCGCAGTCGGCGCTGGTCGCTCTTGGCTACGGTCGCAGCGCAGCCGGAAAAATTGCCGACAACGTTGGGCAGAATGCCCTGGGCCTATCGGTACGCGGTCCTGATTCATTTGCTTTCAGCGGCATGGTCGCGCAGCTGTCTGCTACCGGGGATCAGTACCATCTAGCGTCTACGCAAACCATCTACCGTAACGGATTCAATGATCAGGAAAAGAACCCGCTGACGCCGCAGGGAGTGCTCAACGTTCCCTACAGCGGCTCCGGGCAGCTGGATCGTCCCATTCTTCGCGAGACCACGCGCAAAGAGTACGCATCGGGTCAGTTCAAGTTACGTCCAGAGGCGCTCTACTATCCGACTGCTTCGCTGATGCCGGAGTGGAACTACAAGGACGTCCGCTGGCATATGGCAGTGGACCTCAATCAGTGCACCGGCTGCGGGGCCTGCGTAACCAGTTGCAATATCGAAAATAACATTCCAATGGTCGGTCACGATCAGGTGCGCCGCGGACGCGAGATGCACTGGATGCGTATCGATCGTTACTTCTCTGGAGAGGAAGCGAATCCGGATGTGGCGCATCAGCCGATGCTCTGTCAGCATTGCGAAAATGCGCCCTGCGAGAATGTCTGTCCGGTGGCGGCAACGCAACACAACAATGAAGGCCTCAATGTCATGGCTTACAATCGTTGCGTTGGAACACGCTATTGCGCCAACAACTGTCCCTACAAAGTCCGCCGGTTCAACTGGCATGAGAACTGGAACTACTGGGAAGGCTTCCGCCGCAGCGCTGCCGATGGCGCAGTGGGCGGCGCCACCTCCGGGGCCAGCTTCAGTCAATTCTGGGGCGGCAATCGCGGCGAAATCCGCGACCCGCAGCATCTCGGTCTGAATCCGGACGTCACAGTGCGTACGCGGGGGGTCATTGAAAAGTGCACCTTCTGCATCCAGCGCATCGCAGCAGCGCGCCAGGAAGCCCATGCACGCGGAGAAAAGAACATCACTGATGGAACAGTGATAACCGCCTGTCAGGAAGTCTGCCCCTCCGGCGCGATAACTTTCGGCAACATTCTCGATGAAGAGAGCCGAGTCAAAAAGCTGGTCGAACGCGAGAAAGGAAAACGCGGCTACCAGGTGCTGGATTATCTGCTGGTGAAGCCCTCGGTCACCTATCTGGCCAAAATACGAAACAGAAATGAAAGCGCCTGATGGCGTTCGCCGGAACACTTAAACCATGGCAACTGTTGAACAAGAACCGCTTTCGCTTCCTCTGGTAGAGGGCGCAAAATCTTACCGCGATGTAACCAACGACGTCGCTCGACCGCTGGAAAGTTTTCCAACGAAACTATGGTGGTGGGCATTCGGCATTGCCGTAGCCCTCTTTGGAATGCTCTTTTTCGAGATTGGCAACCTGTTTGCCAATGGCATGGGCATCCTGGGCGTGAACGTTCCGGTCAGCTGGGGATCGTTCATTATCACCTTTGTATTCTGGATTGGCATTGGCCACGCCGGTACGCTGATTTCGGCGATCCTCTATATTTTCCGTCAGCAGTGGCGCACTGCCATCAACCGTTCAGCGGAGGCCATGACCATCTTTGCGGTAGCGGCAGCAGGCATTTTCCCTGTCATTCACGTCGGACGCGTATGGTATGTATTGCTATGGTTTCCGCCGATCCCCAATGAACGCGGATCGCTCTGGCCAAACTTCCGCTCGCCGCTGCTCTGGGACCTCTTTGCTATTTCGACCTACCTGACCATTTCACTGGTTTTCTGGTACCTTGGTTTGGTGCCGGACATTGCGTCTGTTCGAGATCGCATCAAAGAAAGCGACTGGTGGCAGAAAACACGCAAGGCAGTTTACTCAGCCTTGAGCCTGGGCTGGGTCGGCAGCGCGCGAAGCTGGGCGCACTACGAATCGACGGCCATGATTCTGGCCGGACTTTCGGCGCCGCTGGTACTTTCCGTACACAGTATCGTTTCCTTCGACTTTGCGACTTCGGTTATCCCTGGTTGGCATACTACCATCTTTCCGCCCTACTTTGTGGCCGGCGCCATTTTTTCCGGATTTGGCATGGTGCTTACGCTGCTGATCATCATGCGCGAAGTGTTCCAGCTGAAAGAGTACATCACTATCAAGCATCTGGAGAACATGGCCAAAGTTGTGACCCTGACCGGTATGATCGTAGGTCTGGCCTACACCACGGAGTTCTTCATCGCTGCTTACAGTGGAAGCCCCAACGAAGGCTTCGCCTTCATCAACCGGATGTTTGGCCCCTACTGGTGGTCCTACTGGATCATGGTCAGCTGCAACGTAATTTCGCCGCAGATCTTTTGGTTCAAGAAGCTGCGCACTAACGTATATGTTCTCTGGATTGTTTCCATTTTTGTAAACATCGGCATGTGGTTCGAACGCTATGTGATCGTGGTCACTTCGCTTCACCGCGACTATCTGCCCTCCAGCTGGGATATGTATATTATGACCATCCATGACTATTTAATCATGCTTGGTTCCTTTGGCCTGTTCTTCACTCTCTTCCTGCTGTTCTGTCGCTTCTTGCCGACGATTGCAATTGCCGAGATCAAGACGGTCATCAAATCGCCCGACGCAGCTCGAGGCTACGGGCGCCATTGAGCGGCGTCGCAGGAGGACCCCAGGCAATGAACACCACTTTAAGAAAGGCTGATTCGATGCTGGCGGCTCTGGCGCCCAGGCTGGACCGTTTCCTGCAAGCGCCGGTGGATGCGCTATTTCGCTTTCTGGACCGATTCTTTCAGTATACATACCGTGAGACAAACAAGGGCGTTTACGCCCTATTCAAGAGTCCGGAAAAGATTTCAGAAGCGGCGAAGGCAGCGCATGCGCGCGGCTTTACTCACTTCGATTGCCTGACGCCCTTCCCGGTGCATGGCCTGGAATTTGACATGGGCCTGAAGCGAAGCAAAGTTCCCTGGATTACCTTCTTCGCGGGACTGACCGGATTTTTCACTGCTCTGGCGCTGCAGACGGGCGTGCATGAGCAAGTCATGCCCAGAATCTTCGAATTCTTTGATGCTGTTCCGAACCTGCGATCCTATCCCTTGAATTTTGGCGGAAAGCCAACATTCTCCTGGCCGCCAATGGTGCCGATCTGGTTTGAGCTCACGGTGCTTTTTGGCGGACACACTACGGTGGCCGGATTGATTTTGCTGGCCAAGATGTTTCGACCGTCGCGCAAGCCGCTGCATCCTTCGATTACGGATGACAGCTTTTGCCTGTGGATCCCCAGCGATTCAGCCAACTACACTGAAGACGGCGTAGCCGATTTCATGAAGGGTCTTGGACCGAGCTACGTAGCTCGCGTTGACGGCGACCAGCAAACAACACTGCACGGAGCGGCCTGAGACCAGAGGCCAACGAGACCCAGGAATGAAAGGATCAACGCAGATGTTTTCTCGAATCGTGAGCATTCTTGTTCTGCTGGCAGCGCTGGCGCCGCTGACAAACTGCAACTATCGCGGCAATAAGTCCGGCATCCATTGGTTTCTGGATATGCAGGACAGCCCGGCGGTAGAAGCACAAGAGGAAGATTTCACCACACTGTCCAACGTGAAGGGCAGCGCCTGGGAACGGGGCGCAGACGAGCATGAGGCCTTTGGCGGTCCCGGCTCAGGCGTTCGCGTACCGCCGGAAGGAACCGTACCCAGAAACTTCGAGCCATATCCTTTTGCGGCAGCGGATTTTGTCGGCCCCCGCAGCTTGCACAATCCGCTGCCGAGCAGCGCAGAGGTCCTGGCGCGCGGCCAGAACCGCTACAATACTTACTGCGCCACATGTCATGGCTATACCGGCGCTGGCGATGGGCCGGTGACGCCGCGCTTTCCAGATATGCCATCACTGTTGACCGGCAAGATCAAGGACTGGAGCGACGGTGAGATCTTTCATATCGTCACCATGGGGCGCGCCCGCATGCGGCCCTACGCGTATCAACTGCCGGTGGATGACCGCTGGGCGGTAATCCGCTATGTGCGACTGCTGCAAAGCAGAGCGCCAGCCGGCGCAACCAGCGGCGGCGGGAACAACTGAGAGGGAGTACGGGCGTGTCAACCAGCGTAGTATCAGAAGAAAAATTGAAGTTTCGCATGCCTGGTCGGCTGCAAACAATCTGCCTGGCGCTGATCGGCGTGGGCCTTGCCCTGACGGTTGTGCTGGCGCTTGGTCTGGCGCCACATTGGACGCTTGGCGGGGAACACGCGGCCAGCGAGCATGCGGCTGAGCATGGTGCAACAGCGGCAGAGCATAGCGGGGGCGAACATGAAGCCGGGGCATGGAATCCGCGGTTTTTCTTTGCTATTCATCTGGCCGCGCTGGTTGCAATTCCGCTGGGCCTGGGCGGAATCTTCTTTGTAGCAGTGAATCACCTTGCCGGCGCAGCGTGGAATGTGACGGTCCGCAGGGTAGCTGAGAACTACTGGTGGTTCCTGCCTGTCCCTCTACTACTGATAGCCATAGTGCTCTTTGGCGGTGGAATGGATTCTGTATTCAGCCACTGGGTGCACGCACCGGCCACAGACGAGCTGATTCAGAAGAAGAGCTGGTGGCTGAACCGACCGACTTTTGAGCTCCGCAACGTAATCATTGTCTTGCTCTGGATCCTTTTTGGATTCTTATTCTGGAAGCAATCAACCAGTCAGGACGCGGACGGCCGTATTTCACGGACCCGGCTGATGGCCAAACTAGGCGGCGGCTTTCTGGTCTTTTTTGGACTCAGCTACTCCATCAGCGGCTGGGACCTCTCGATGAGCACCTATCCGCACTGGTTCTCCACAATCTGGGCCGTTTACATTTTTGCCGGCATGGCGCTGACGCTGTATGCCTCGCTGGTGCTATGGGTCTGGTATCTGAAAAAAAATGGCTACTACGGCGATGCGCTGAATGAGAATCACTTCCATGACCTGGGCAAGTTCATGTTCGGGCACACGATTTTCTGGACTTACATTGCTGTAAGCCAATACATGCTGATCTATTACGGCCATATACCCGAAGAGACGGTGTGGTATCAGTATCGACTGACAGGCGGTTGGTACTACGTAACTTTGTTGCTGGTACTTACTCGCTTTGTGGCGCCTTTCTTTTTGCTGGTGCGTCGCGAACCGAAGCGCGACTACAATTACATGAAGCGTGTGGCCATTCTGGTCTTGTTTGGCCAGGTGCTGGACATGTTCTGGATTCTCTATCCGGTACTGCACCACGATGGCGGAGTACCGGTTCTGCTGGCTGAATTGGGACCGCTGCTGATTGTGGGCGGTTCTTTTGTGCTCATCATTGGCAAGATGCTGGAAAGACACGCTTTGATACCGCAAAAGGACCCGCGGCTGGAGGAATGCCTCCACTTCCATCAGTAGGCTTTGCGTTGGGATGACTGATATGATCTTGAGAACTACTTTTTTTGTAGCTGCTGTCGGCTCATTGCTGCTGGGAGCGACGCATTGTCGCCCTGCTGACAAGCCGGTCTATGCAAATGATGCCGAAGTGCGATTCTTCGGTTCGGTGATGTATAATTCCGCCGGATGCGCATCCTGCCACGGCGTCCTCTTTGATGGTCACGGCAGCGATACGGCCGAACTCTCAGCCCGAGGCATTGTTACGCCAGGCTTCCGTGATGCCGAAATTCCTCCGGCGCGGACGCCCAATGACTTTTTTAAGACGATCACTGTGGGTAGCGAGCGCCTGCCCTCGCACGCTTTTCAATCCTATACGGACCGCGGCCGCTGGGCCATGGCCTACTTTCTCTACGCAATGACCAAGCAGCCAGTCGGCGCCGCTGCAGCGGAAAGAAATGCCGCCCTGGCGGCCGCTGCGAGCGAGACCCGGACGGCATATGCTGCTTCGCGACGCTGGGAAATGGGCTACAAGCCGATCGGGGAGCGACCGGCATCGCCGGATTTGCAAAGTATGCTTGGCGCTGCAAATCCAGTCGATCAGGGCTCGGCAGGCGCCGTGGATCAAGCGAGGCGTGACAGCGCCGCGCAATTGGCTGATCATCCTGCAGCCGAAGTGTACGCGCGCAATTGCTCCGGTTGTCATGGCGCTTTTGGCGAAGGACGCGGCGCCGCCCAGCGCTTTGGACTCTATTCTTGCAAAGCAGACGGCCGATTGTGTGGAGCCTATCTTTCCACAGCCGACCTGCGTAGCGCGCCCGGCGCGGCCAGTCTTGCCAGTTTTCGCGGCGCGCATGCAGATTCCAATGCATTGCATGTCAGCGGAATGGATAGCTGGACAGAGGATGAGTGGAATGATCTCTATTCCTATGTGCGAGGGCTGACCGGCCGCGAGTAGGCCGGATCAATTCTAATTGAGCTGGAACTCATGAAGCTTCTAAAGAGAATGTTTGATTCAAGCCGCAACCTGGATGGCGCTATTCGAATTGGCGCCGGAATTGGCCTGGCCTTTGGCGCGATTGGCGCCGTGCTCTACAGCCTTGGACGATTTGTCCTTGCAGTTCAGCCAGGCAATCTGCCGCTCCTATTTGACTACGGCTATCTGGCGCCGGTCGCTAATAACCTGCTGATCTTCGGCGGATTTTTCGGCGTATTCCTGGCGCTTTGCTTTTCCATTTTGAAAGATTCGTCCGGCGTCACGCCAAGACTGGCCCCCGCCGCCTGCCTCGCCCTTCTGCTCTATATCCTGGGCCTGCTGGTTGGCATCATTGGAATACTGGCAGGCGCCAACAGCGGTCGCGAGTTTGGCGAGCTGAGCTGGCCGGCCGATGAACTCTATCTGTTGAGCATACTGGCTGCCCTCGCGGCAATGATTGATGGCTTCAAGCAGTCCGGCAAATTTGATCTGCGCGGCGTTCTGGCCGTAGGCGGACTCTCAGGCATGCTGAGCACCTGGCTGATTGGCAACCTGGCTCTGCCTTACGGCCTGTTCAGCGCAGTAAGTCCATTCACCGGAATGCAGGATCAAGCTGTGCAAGAGGTCTACCGGCTTGGAGTTCTGGTTTACTTTATCGTAATCCCGATTCTAACCGGACTTTACTTCGCTATTCCTAAGTTTTACGGGCTCCGCGACTACTCGGCCGCGATGACCCATTTTGGGCTTGGAGCAACAGCAGTGGTTCTGCCGCTGGCGGCCGCAGGCGCCCTTGTATTCAGCGCCGCGCCGGGGCTGCTGCAAAACCTGGGCGTGGCCGGCG
Organism: Leptospirales bacterium; assembly: GCA_019694655.1. NCBI lineage: Bacteria > Pseudomonadati > Spirochaetota > Leptospiria > Leptospirales > Leptospirales bacterium. The sequence continues at coordinate 237,798 of JAIBBN010000002.1, read as the reverse complement.
CGATTGCTCTGGGCGCGGCGATCCTTTCGCTCTCCTTTGGCGCTCACTACAGTTTTACCAGGGGCGCCACCAGAGTTCGATCCAATCATCTTGGCATGGCCCTGCGCTGGAGCGCTGCGTTGATCAGCGTCTTTGCCGTAGTGCGCATCCTGAGCGCCTTTCCGTCCGTTCAGGCACAACTTGGCTATACGGCGCTCGATCTTCGCAATATCATGATCGATGCCAGCATCTATGGCATCCTGGGAATGAGCGCCATTGGCGTATTGATCTACGAATTGAATCTTGGCCGCAGTAGCCCGCTGGCAGCGCGTCGAGTTCTAATGATCAGCGGCGGTCTGGCGGTTCTTGTCCTCCTGCTTACCTTTAGCCTGCAGGGTATTACACAAGCATTGCATCTGTCGGCAATGGAGGGCGAGGCCCTGGCGCACAAGGAGTGGGTTGAAGCGAATGCACGCGGTTCGCTGCTGGAGAAGCCGGCAACAACGCCGTTGATGACGGCTGGTTCGCCGGCTCCAGAACCCCCCTCTGAGGCGCTGCGCATTGCGATCAGTTTTCCGGGATTTGAGCTGGCCGGTAGCCTGCTGGTCGCGTTGTGTGCGCTGGCCGGCGCATTTGCGGCGCTTCTGGCGCGACTTGGCAGCCGTCCCTATACAACGTATTCCTTCAATACTGGCGTAGCCCGCAGCGCTGGCCAGAATGCTGCAGGTCACGGAGCCCACTGATGAGCGCACTTTACGAAAACATTCTGGCCCGCGTGGCCGCCTGCTTCCAGAATCCACAGCGCCTGGCTATTGCTCTGCTGGCGGCATCGCTGTTCGCCATCACCGCTGTCGTGTGGCTCCCGTTCCGACGTAACGCGCTCCCCAGCCACGGTTCGATGGCAAACCTTCATCCTCCGTCGCAGCTGGAAATTGCCGGCCAGCAGGTGTACTTTGAAGAGGGCTGCCAGTACTGTCACACGCAAGCCTTGCGCCCCATTGCGTGGGAAGCCTTGCGTATGGCCAATGCCGAATCCTATGGCTACTTTCTGGCGCCGGATATGATGGAATACTACTACGAAAGTCCCGCGATGCGTGGAAGCGTTCGGATTGGACCGGATCTGGCGCGCTTATCCGGTCGGATGGATGAATCACAGCTGCGCGGCTTGCTTCAAAGCAAGAAATCCGATACGCCCCGTGCTGTGTTCCACCGTTTTGGCCACCTGTTTCAAACTGACGATGGCCTCGATCCGCTTGGCTTGAGCTGGCGGACGCGTATGCAGATGAATGCTGGTTCGCCAATTTCTGATCCGCAACAGCGCAGCGCGTTCACGCAGCTTGCCGATCAAACGCGCGGCGACGCGCTGGTCGCCTACCTGCTCAGTCTTGGCAAACGACAGCGAGAATCCGCCGGCAAATTCTACGCCACGAATTGATCCAGATCCGAAGAGCGAGAGGATAGAGTACTGATGAGCCACAACGATACGAAGGGCGTTCCAAATTGGATCCTTTTTCTGTTTTTCGGCGCGCTGCTGGCCGGAGTCGGCTACGCAATTTTCATGCAGGGATTTCTGGGACAGAGCAACGCGCAAAGTTTGCGCGCCTCGCAGGGTCTTGATTTCGTGCAGCCGCGTTCCGTGGCGCCGCCGCCGCCGCGCAGTCCTGCCGCAATTGCCAGCGGAGAGAAAACCTACCAGCAGGTGTGCGTGGCTTGCCACGGCGCCAACCGCGAAGGCGGTGCCGGCCCTTCGCTCAGCGATGCAACCTGGCTGCACTATGACAACGAAGTTAATCTCGGCCGCTTGATCATGCGTGGCGTTCCTGGCGGACAGACAAAACAACCAAGCGGCACGCCGATGCCAGCCCGCGGCGGACAGTCGATCAGCGATGTTCAAGTTTGGGAAGTCGTGTACTATTTGAGCTCAAAGAACGGATCCATCGTCAAGGACGCCGCTCCCTGAGAGGGCTGCGGCGGATTGCACTTCTTCGACGCGGAATTGCAGGCGGCGACGACCGGCAAAGGCGCTGAGTTCAAGCGCCCCTACTAAGTCGATTGAACTGGATGCATCCAGCAATTGCTGGATTTTTGGACCCAGGCGCCAGGCGACGGCGTCGATCCTGGGATTCATCCCCTGAACTTGAAAGCGAAGGTGGAGTCCGTTCTTCATCGGCTTGATCTGGGCGGGTGTGACGTTTCTCAGGTGGAGCATTGGCGCCGGATTCCCAGGACCAAAGGGTTCCAGCTCGCTCAGCAATCGATAAAGTTCTTCGCTGATTTCGCCGGGTCGCACACTGATTGCAACGAGGGCGTCCCCCGGCGTCGCTGCGAATTCGGGAGCGGCGTAGCGTTCCTGAGGAAGTGAAAGCAGGCGCTTCTGAAGCTCAGCAATCCGATCCGGCGCAAGAGAGAATCCCGCCGCCTCCGGATGGCCGCCGTACTGGATCAGCAAATCGGCGGCATACTCCAGCAGCTTCACTGCATCTACGCCAGGCGTACTGCGCACGGAGCCCTTAGCTCGCTCCCCATCGAGGTTAACGTAGACGGCTGTCCGGTCATAGCGTTCGGACAGGCGCGCGGCGACGATTCCTGAAACGCCTGGCTTAAGATCCGGGTGGTAGCAGAAAAGCAATCCGGGGCCAATGCATTCCGGATGCGAACTCAACCACTGGTCGGCAATCTCCTGGTTTCTCCCGGTTCTACGCTTGCGCTCTTCGTTTAGTGCAATCAACTGTTGCGCCAGTCGCGCTGCTTGCGCTACATCTTCTTCCATCAAGAGATCCAGGGCCAGACGCGTGTTTCCCATCCGACCCGCGGCGTTCAGCGTCGGTCCGACCGACCAGGCGATATCGCGACTGAAAAGGACGTCGCGTTCCGGCAGATCGAGGCGATCGAGCAGAGCCCGTAATCCCGGACGGAAAACGCCAGCGCCGCTGCCAGAATTGTTTGCCTGGCCGCGCTGTGCAACGCGGGACCCGACGCGAACCAGCGTACGATTCTCTCCAACCAGCGGCGCAATGTCAGTCAGGAGTCCAAGCGCCGCAAGATCGCTGTGTCGCTGTGCAAAAGCACGCAGTCTGGGACGGGTCTGAATCAAGGCTGCCAGCAGCCTGCGACCGGCCTCCAGCGGTCGCTGCTGGAAGATCTCCATCGTGGCTGGATCGCAAAGGTCATCGCCGTAGAGCGAGGTCCACTCCCCCTCCGCCGCCTTGTCGAGACGCTCCCTGGCCGCTTCCAGCGACGGGGCAAGACCCAGATAGGCGCCCAGACGATAGACCATGCAGCCTTCGGGCGTCTCCAGATAGCAAAAGCGCCGCCAGTCGCGGGTGTGCGACAGGGCGCAGGCCAGCAGCAACTTGAAAGCCAATGCCACTGTCGCGATCTTGTTGTTGTGCTCGAAGACGGGCTGAGTGAGGCGCATTGGATTGACGAAGGCGCAGTGCAACGGATCGGCAATGCGATCGTGGAGCTGATGGTGATCGAGTACGATGATGCGCTTTCCAGCGCTGGCAAGGGCTGCAATTTCTGGCCCGTTGGAGGTGCCCATGTCCAGCAAGACGACAAGACGAGCCGGCGAAGCCATGACCTGATCGAAGAAGGCGCCGCTGAGTCCGTAGTCGTCGCCATCGTCCGAAACCATAAGCGCCACGCGTTCCGGCTCGGGGCTGTGCTCCCGCAAGAAAGCGGCGATCATCGCCGTTGAACAAACGCCGTCGACATCTCGGTCGCCGACGATCAGGGTTGGCCAGCCGCCCTCCTGGGCCTCGCGCAGCCAGGCGGCCGCCTTTTCAATATCAGGAAGATAGAGTGGCGAGTGAATGAAAAGCTGTTCGCCGCCAAAGGCCAGTGCATCCTCTCTAAGCATGCGGTAGGCCGGCAGCGCCAGCAGGGCCTCCACCAGCTCCTGGGAGCGACGCATTCTGCCTCCTTCCAGCGGAAGCGGCGACCGGACAAGAGTCATCGGGGACATAAGTCAATCTTATCCCTCCCTGTGACAAGAGCTTTGACTGCCCTTTACGACCCTCCAATCGATTCAGTTCGGAGCGCGTGACTCGGTCAAAAGCGATGGTCCCGGAGGCGAAGTCCAGGGCAGTGCGTCGGAGAGAGGGTCCTGGTAGCGTAGATCAGAACTTTGCAGCCTGGATGCTGGACGATAGCGCCCCTCCAGATTGCCAAATTCGCGAAAGAAAAGTCTTTCGATGGTAAGCAGAAAACCAACCAGACCGTAACGTTCGATGGCCTGCTCTCCGTAGGCAGCGCAACTGGGATAAAGCGGACATCGTGGTCCATCGTAGAGCGTGCCCCGCTCCCTGTGTTGCCGAATCAACGCAAGGATTGGCTTTGACCACACTGCAGCGCTCGCTTCGGAAACTGACTCGGGCTCAGATCGATCGGCGGGCCGGGCGCTGAAGCAGCCCAGAACTAGCGCGCAGGATAGGGCGGCAAGGTAGCGCACCGGTAGATGCTTGTCCGCCAGCGCCAATCGGCAAGCATGATCCTGATGCGTCTGACGGCCGCCCTGGTTGCCATTGCCACCTGCTTTCTGGCCTTGCGCAGCGCGCAGGCCCGGGGCGAGAGTGGCGATGGCTATTACTCGCGCAGGGACTTCGCTCTGGCGCAAGCAGCTTACATGCTGGAAGAGAATGGCGCCAGCGCTTCCGAGCTGGAGTCTTTGCGTTTAAAACAGGCTCTTGCCGCCATGCAGCGCGAAAGATTCCGCGAGGCGCTCACGCTGCTCGATCGCTACGACGACTTTTCCCAGCTCTATTTGCGGATGTATGCCAGCATGCGCCTGGGTTGGACGCGGCAGGCGCTGACCGAGCGAGATCGCATCGGCGCGCTGCCGGATTTGCCGGCCGCGTCTCGCGAGCAGACCGCACTTCTGGAAAGCGCAATCTTCCTTGAGCTAAACGCCGATGAAGAGGCCAGGCAACGACTGCTCGAATTGCAGAGCCATGCTCAGAACCAGGAGGTACAGCGCCGCAGCGGCGAGGCGCTGGATGCATTGGAACGACATCAGCAAGCGCCGCGCAAAAGCCCGCTACTCGCCAGTGTTCTCTCTGCCTTCTTGCCCGGCGCCGGCTACGTCTATTCGGACCAATGGGCGGACGGCGCGAGTTCTTTTCTCTTTACGGCGGCCACGGTTGGCCCTGCCCTCCTGCTTTATGACCTGGAGCGAGCAGCCAGCCGGCCCCATTCCGGATCGCTGGTGTTTGGTATCCTCGGCTTGATCTTTTATCTGGCCTCCGTGCTGGGATCAGCAAATGCGGCGCGGCGTTTCAATAACTTCCAGACGCGGCAATTTCATGATCAGGTGCGCGACGCCTTCTTCAATCTTGACTATGCTGCAGAAGCAAGCGGCGTTGTATTTGCCGTCGATCTTCAGTAAGATCTCTTATGGGTATCAAGATGGATGCTGCCACTGCGACCGGAGCCGATCCTCGTCTGTTGATTGCCGAGATGTGTCGCGGCTTTTATCGCCTGGGGTGGGTCAGCGGCACTGGCGGCGGAATTTCACTGCGACGCAAGGATCGCATTTATATGGCGCCCAGCGGGGTGCAAAAAGAGAAGATTCGACCCGAAGACGTTTTTGTCCTGGATAGCAGCGGCCAGATCATTGAGCAGGCCGCCGATCCCGCACTGAAACTGAGCGAGTGTGCGCCGCTCTTTCTTTCAGCATACGAGCTCTGTGAGGCCGGGGCGGTCTTGCATTCTCATTCTCCGAACGTAGTCTTGGCCACTTTGCTTGCGGAGCGCGTCGATTCTTTCCTTTCCGTTCTACGTTTTGCACGACAGGAGATGCTCAAGGGCATCGCCGGTCACGGCTACCTTGATATTTTCGAATTGCCGGTCATCGACAATACGCCGCGGGAGTGTGAATTGACGGAGACGCTGCGCGCCGCCATCCAACGGTATCCGCGCAGTCCGGCCGTAGCTGTGCGCGATCACGGCATCTACGTCTGGGGCCCAGACGAAGTCCGCGCCAAAACGCAGGCCGAATGCATCGACTATCTGTGCGGATTGAAATTGGAGATGCGCCGCCTCGCATTGCCGGATCCAGCCGATTCTGCCTCGGTTTCGCGCTGAAAATAGTCCAATGCCCGTGTGGTCATCGAACTCACGGCGATCTTGCGCGCCGCTTCCCAGCCAAGACGGCGCCAGCGACCAACTTCACCCGGCGCTGACCGATGGCCATTCCATTCGACCATTCGCACCTCCACCGCCAGCCGATGGCGGGTAATCGCATGCCGAAATCGAAGCACGGGGGCCCGTTCAATAGCTTCGCTTTTCTTAAGTATTTCCCCCAGGCCTGAAGTCTGAGTCCACGCGGTCCCGACCTCGCGCCAGCGACCGGGAAGATGCCAGGCGTCGGCCAGGAAGCGAGCCGCCGCGTCGCGTAAAAGCCAGACCTCCTTTCCCTGCCGAAGCAGCCACAGCTGCAGCTCCACATCGAGCGCCTGCATTCTGCGGGGGGGCGGATAGCGCGCAGCTAGTTTGGCCCCGCCGCGCTGGTACAGCAAACACTGGTCGCCCAAGGGACAATCTGCGCAGAGCGGTTGTCCCGGCCGACAGATCAATGCGCCCAATTCCATCATGGCCTGGTTGTGCAGGCCGGCGGCGATAGGGCCGCGATTCTCCATGGCCAGGGCGGCCAGCGCTCGCAGCCGAGGGGTAGTGGCCTGTGAAGATCGCCTGCAGCCGTGCAAGCGGATCAGCAAACGCGAAACGTTTCCGTCCAGTACGGGCAGCGCTTGGTTTCCAGCAATGCTCAAGATCGCCGCCGCTGTGTAGGGGCCAATGCCGGGCAAGGCCAGAGCCTGCGCCTCTTGCATTGGAAAATTGCCGCCGTGGTGCAGGACGATCTGTCGCGCTGCAGCGTGCAGATTGCGGGCGCGGCGATAGTAGCCAAGCCCGCTCCAGGCGGCCAGAACCTGCTCTTCGGAGGCTGCGGCCAGGCTGGCCAGATCGGGAAAGATGCGCAGAAACTCCACGTAGCGCATTTCCATCGCTGCGACGCGAGTTTGCTGCAGCATCGTTTCTGAAATCCAGATGGCATAAGCGTCGCTGCGGCGGCGAAAAGGCAGCTGGCGCGCTTTACTCTTGTACCAGCGGTAGAGCGCTGCGCAGTCAATCGGCTTTGCGTTGCCGATCAACTGCTTCGAAATTCTCTTTGAGCCGGACGAAGCCCGGTCGACGGAGGGGGCTGCCGCGCGTTTTTTCTTCCCATTCTTTTTCATCTGCTGGCCCGCCAAACTGCATCCAGTGTAGCGCTTCGGCGCGCAACTGGAAGTCTGGATCTTCGCTGTAGAGCTGGCGCGCTCGCCGATTGCGATTGTAGGGGCAGACTTCCTGGCAAATGTCGCAGCCGAATACCCAGGAGTCTGTCGCGCTGGCAATATCCGCATCATACTGGCTGCGTCGCTCAATGGTCCAGTAGGAGATGCAACGAGTCGGTTCGATGCGATATTCCTCAAGGGCCCCCGTCGGGCAGGCATCGACGCACAGCCGACAGTCGCGGCAGAGATCGGGCAGTGGTTGCTGGGGAGGCAGCTCCAGATTCCAGAGCACTACAACAATCAGGAAGTAGGAGCCAAATTCGGGATGGATCAAATTGGTATGCTTGCCCTGCCAGCCCAGACCGGCCTGGCGGGCCAGCACCTTCTCCGCCAGCGGGGCCGAGTCTACGCAAATTCTCCAGACCAGCCTCTCAGCGGTTGGCGGCAGATACTGACCGACCATCGCGACAAATCGTTCAGCCTTGCGTCGCAGCGATCGGTGGTAGTCGCGACCGCCTGCATAGCGCGCAATTTTGTAGCGCGCGCTGGCAAGGGCTTGCTCATGCTGCTGCGATCGATAGAGCGCAGCAAGCACGACGGCGCTACGCGCCTCTGGCATTATCAAGTGCGGATTGATTCGTAGCGGCAGGCTCCTGGCAAACCACTGCATGTCGCCCAGCTCTTTGGACTGTGCAAACTGCCGCAGTCGTTCGGCATCAGACTCCGGAATTCCCAGATCGGAGATTCGCGCCTCAACAAAACCGCACTGCTGGGCCAGCGAACGAATCTGTTCGGCGCCAGGGCTCACGCCTCCGTTTCCGGAATTTCGGCGTTCTCGGGGCCATCGCCAACAAAACGCTCCAGTTTCTTGCGCGTCTCATTGGATATGGTTGTAAATTGTATGCCGCATTCGTGCAAATATTCGTTGTCTTCCATCGTTCTGCACCAGGCGACCAGTCCCTGACCGATCACCCGAATGCGAGCCGAGCGGATATAGAAATCCAGAGAAATCAAAGCCCCGCGTCGAAAACTCTTGCGGCTGATCATTCGGAAGCCATCGGCGCTGATGTCCTGCATTTCCCCGTCATGACGGCCGGTCTCTGTCCACAGCGTAAAGTAGATGCGCATCTGCAGCGGCCTTCGACGGGCATCGCGCAAACGTCGGCGGTGGATGACCGCCGGTTTGTACAGGGTGACCTCGCCCTCTGGAGTGGCGTTGGCAACGGTGGTGGTCAGAGAAAATTCATGTCGATCTACCCTGAATTCGACAGAAAGCTCGAGTCCCTTTCGAAGTTCGGCGGCGCCCGGTGCATACAATCGGATGTACTGGCTGTCGAGGCCGCGTAGCAGAGTCTGGATTCGTTTGCCCTCCTCATTGTCTTCAAGGGGACATACACTGACCGGGAGGTCTTTGTGCTTCAAGGCCATCCCTGCCGATTTGCCAGGGCCGCCTGGCCTCTCTCAAGCACAAAATATCTGCCAGCGGAACGACAAGCGGTTGTAGTTGCCGCCTGATATCGCCGGACAAGAATGTACACCCGATGAATTCTACATCGACCGGCCCTGCTCTTTCGACTCTGCGTCGCCGAATTGAGCAGCGCGCAGCAAAGGTCCAGAGCGGCATGCGTCGCATATCATTGGCGCGTCTGGCGGCGGCGGCGCTGGCTCTACTGGCCGGATGGGCTGCAGCGAGCGGCTGGCTATCTCTTTCGGGCCTGTTCTGGGCAAGCTGTATCCTGGCTCTGGCGGCATTCGTGGCGCTGCTGTGGATCAACCAGCGCTGGCATCTGCGCTGGCGACAAAGCCAGGAGCATCTGCAAACCCTGCGCGCCGATGAGCTACGCACCGCGGGACGTCTGGCGGATATCGGCGCGCCCTTCACAATGCAAGTCGATCAAGCGCATCCATCCGCCGGCGACTTGAACCTGCTCGGCAGCTTCTCGCTTCATCAGTACACAGACCGTTGTGCTACTGCCTCGGGGCGAAGTCGACTGGCGGAGCTCTTGATCTCTCAGCCGGATCAGGATGCCCAGTCTAAGAATCGCTGGCAGGAGCGAAAAGAGGCCATTCGACAACTCAGTCGAGCGCGCACGTTTCGCCAGCGGTTTCGACGCTACGCCGCTGGCGAAACGGATTCCAATGCCGCGGCGCTACAGACGGACATCGAGGCCGTCTTGTTCGCTGGCGACGGCGTCGCAAATTGGTGGCGGGGCGGCGCTCTGGCGCTCTGCATTCTGTTTTGGTCATTGTTTATCTTGTATCAAATGTTGCAGATTGAAGCGTACTTTCTCTTGCTGATTCCGTTACTTTCAGGCGCCTATATCGCCGTTACGCTGCGATTTCGTTCGCTGGCTGCGCGGCTCGCGGCGCTGTCGCTGGAGTTAACGCGGGCAGATCGGCTTTTCAAATTGCTGGAGTCATACAGGCCTTCCTGCGAATACTTGCGCGCCTTAACCATATTCCGCCAGCGTCCGGCCGCTGCCATTCGCGAGTTGGCGGCCATCAGCGGCCAGTTTGCATTTCGTCGCAACCCGCTGCTCCATTTCCTCAGCGGCCTGTTGTATTTGCATGAATTGCATGCCGCGGCGCGCTGGCGGCGATGGCGTCAACATCATAGCGCCGTAGCGCGACTCTGGTTCCAGGACCTTGCCCTTTTCGATGCCCTGCAAAGCCTTGCCGGAGTACTGGATACCGATCGCAGCCTCTGTTTTCCGGAATGGTTCAGCGAGGACGAATCTTCACTGCGCCTGCAGGCGCGGCAGTTATCGCATCCCTTGATTGTTTCGGAACGGCGGGTGGGCAATGATATCGAGCTTGGCACAGAGCGGCCGCTCTGGCTGCTGACGGGCTCGAATATGTCCGGAAAATCCACGCTGTTGCGTTCGATTGGCGCCAATCTTACGCTGGCAATGTGCGGAGCGCCGGTTGCGGCCAGCAGTTTTCGGTTTCGACCGCTTTTCGTCTGGAGTTCCATGCAACAACAGGACAACCTGGCCAGCTCCGTTTCTCTATTCTACGCCGAGGTGCAGCGGTTGCGTTTGCTGCTTGAGGCTGCAGATCGTGCGGCGGCTTGCGCGCTGCTACTGATTGACGAAATGTTGCGTGGAACGAACGCCCGCGAGCGGACTGCCGCCTCCCGGATTATTCTGGAGCGACTGCTACGCAGCGGGGCCTCCTGCATTCTGGCAACGCATGATCTGGATCTGGCGGCGGAAGCCGCCAGTCGCACGCAATTCTATTCCTGCCATTTCGAAGAGACGATCAAGGATGGGCGTATGAGCTTCGATTACTTATTGCGACCTGGGCCTGTTGCCAGTGGAAATGCGCTGCGGATTCTGGAGCTGGAGGGCGTGCTGCCATGACGCTGTCGCAAACCCTGGCGGCCATAGACCTTGGCACCAATTCCTTTCATCTCGTTGTCGTGCGCTTTCGTGAAAATGGGAAATTTGAAGTTATAGGCGACGAAAAAGCGTCTGTTCGACTAGGCAGCGGGGCCGGAGATATTGAAGAGATTACGCCCGAGGCCATGGAACGGGGCTTGAGCGTGCTGGATCGCTTTGTTCAGATTGCTCGCAGTCATGGCGCCGATCTTCGTGCAGTGGCGACATCTGCACTGCGAGAGGCGCGGAACCGCGAAGAATTCCTGCTGGCCGCCCGCAATCGCTGCCAGCTCTCCATCGAAGTAGTTCCAGGGAAGGAGGAAGCGCGTTTAATCTACCTCGGCGTGATTCAAGCACTACCGCTTTTTGAGCGCAAGATATTCCTGATTGATATTGGCGGAGGTTCGACGGAGTTTATTGTCGGTCAGCACGGAGCGCCGCAATTCCTGACCAGCCACAAGATCGGCGCCATTCGGCTGAAGGATCGATTTTTTGATTCAGAGCCTCTGCGCCCGACGGCGGTTGAGGCATGCCGTCGATATGTGCGCGTAGAAATTGGCTCCACGCTGCAGCATATAGTCGGCATCGGTTTTGAAGCGGCTGTCGCTTCTTCTGGAACGGCAGAAACTCTGGCAATCATGGCAGCGCTGAGCCGCAATCGAGGTCAGGAAATTGACAGACGCGGCCTGATACTGTCGCGCAACGAACTTGATCTAGTGGTAGCGGCTTTGCTGGAGCAGCCAACGCATCAAAAACGCGCCCGACTCCCGGGTCTCGACGAACGACGGGCCGATATCATCGTCGGCGGCGCAATCCTGTTGCAGGAGACATGTCACGCTCTCAAGATTCAAAGCCTGTTGATTTCCCCCTTTGCGCTGCGCGAAGGCGTCATTTTTGATACGCTGCTGCGAAGCAATCGCGTTGCTTTGAACATTCCGGATATCCGGCGCGCTTCCGCTGTACATCTGACAGAGCAGATGTTGCGCCACGATCCGGCGGCGTTGCGATCCTCCAAGCACATTGCTCGCCTGGCCGAACAGATCTATCTTGAACTTCGTCGTTGCAGGCTTGTGCAAACCGGGGACCAGGAACAGGATACATTGCTCTTGAGCAGCGCCGCTCTGTTACACAACGTTGGCATGCTGATCTCGCACTCTGCTCATCACAAACACAGTTACTACATTATCAAGAACTCTGAACTTCTGCTGGGTTTTTCTGGCGCGGAAATTGAAATCATTGCCCAGATTGCGCGCTACCACCGCAAGGCGGCGCCGTCGCGCAAACATGCGGAATTCGCCCTGCTTGGCGCTCGCGATCAACAGCGGGTTCGACTGTTTTCCGGTATTCTGCGGCTGGCGGTAGCCCTGGATCGTGGAATGAGCTCGCGAGTGGAGAGCGTCGATCTGGAGCTGGAAGGGGAGACGCTGGTATTTGGGCTGCACGCCGCACAGGAGTCGGGTCAGAAGGCGGACATCCAACTGGAACGGTGGGCGGCGGAAGAAAAAATCGAGCTCCTGGCAGAATCGCTGAGTCGTACAATTCGTATCGCTTGAACTACTTGGCGCCATCCTGGATTTGTTCCAGGATTACAACGGCCATGCTCCATTCTCGACTGTGCGTCAGTGTCAGGTGTGTGCGATTTGCGCCGAGGGTCTGCGCCGCTGCGGCCGCCCGACCGTGAAGCGCCAGTCGCTTTTTGCCAAAAATACGACCGGCCGTCTCCACGTCACGCCAGCTGAGCCCCGCGCCGCCTGGTAAATTGAGCGCCTTAATTGCCGCCTCTTTGACTGCAAAGCGCGCGGAAAGGTACGGCACCGGATCCTCGTGGGAAACGCTGTACTCGATTTCCTCCGGCGTATATATGCGCTCCAGGAAGCGTTGACCATGACGCTCCAGCATGTGCGCAATGCGCGAGTTTTCGACAATATCTGCGCCCAATCCGACAATCATGATTGCGGTATCACGTGTTCCTGGAAGCCTTCGCGCGCCTCCGGCGACGCTCGCAGCGGCGCGCGCTCAAATTGCAATTCGACGCTGGGCGGAGAAACGCGCATGATCTGGAGGTCGGGCCGGCGCAAACGATCAACTACGCGAACCGGCAAGCCGCTCACCAGAAACGAAGGACGGATTTCCTGACCGTCCAGAAAAACCGGGCAAAACGTTTCTGCGGAAAACTCTTCGGGGCGAAAGGGTCCAGGCGTATTGAATTCCAGGCGCACCGTTGCAGGAGTTGCAATGTTGATTCCGCGAATATCATTCCAGCAATGCACTGCAACTGATTCCAGCCGACCAAAATCGCTGGCGGTGGCCGGCGCAACATTAACCAGCAACTCGACATCGATTGGCTGATTGGGCGCCACCTCCACAAATTCCGGAAGGCTGGCCATTGGCAAACGGGCCGTATAGACTGAGGCTCGCCCGCGCAAGGTAAAGCCTTCTGTGAGCACGTGCGTCATTCCGCGAACTGTCTCGTATGGCCCGCGGACGCGGACCGTTGGCGGGCGCACTTCGACGTAACCGCGTTCCAGGCCCGGGTCCAACTCGCTGATCAAGCGAGCGGAGATGGGCAATTCGCGCTCCAACAATCGCGATACGATCAATTCAACTTCCTGGTCAAATTGGGCGCGCACTCCTTCCGGCAGTTCAGGACTCAAGCGCGCTCGATAGACCACCGGTCCTGGCGCAGGCAAGGGATTGGTCAGCTGAATGCGGAAGTCGGAAGGATCAAATTCCAGCATCTCGCGTTCGCCGCGCAATACTACGCTCATAAAGGAAGGAGTCCGAGATGAAAACACCAGGCCGTTTGGCAGCGCCGGTCGCTCGACGCGAACGTTGACAGTGCGAGTGATATTGCGCGCGTACTGAACGTAGCCAAAAAGGGCGAAAGCCGCAGCCAGCGAACCCAGCTTCAGTTGCCAGTTGATCAGCCAGCGCCTCACTTCTTGCGCCCCTCGGCTGCAGCGCCGCCGTCTCGTCCCGCAGCGGAGGCCGACTGCGCTTCTTGCTTACGAGCCTCGTCCAGCGCCTCCTCTTCCGGCGCCAGCGGTTCTGAGGACGAGGAGAGCAAACGCTGCAGGAGCGGCCCCAGTTCCCCGGGTCGTACGCCGCTCCGAATTTCTCCGTTTAGCATGACAGAAATCCGTCCCGATTCCTCGGAGGTTACGATTACAATGCCATCGCTTTCTTCAGACATTCCCATTCCAGCGCGGTGGCGTGCGCCGTGCGTTTTCTTGAGTTTGGCGCCGGACATCGGCAGGTAGCAGGAAGCTGCCACGATCCGATTGCCTTCAATGAAGACCGCGCCATCATGTAGCGGCGTATCCTTATGGAATATGGTCTGCAATAGTTCGGCGGTGATAGCGCCGTCGACGCGCACGGCAGAATCAATGATCGTTTGCGGCCTGATTTCGCGCAGCAGCACAATGATTGATCCAACCCGCTGCTGGGCCATATTCCGAACCGCTTCGACAATCGGCGCAACCTCGACTGTCGCCCTGGGATTGATCCACTGAAAGATGGGCATGCGGCCAATCTCGCTGATCAATCGCCGAAGCTCTGGTTGAAGCAGAACAATCAGTCCGAAGACCAGGTATTGCGAGACATTGGTAATGATCCAGCTAACAGTGGAAAGGTCAATCAGCCTGGCAAAGAGGTCCACCAGCAAGATGATGGCAACGCCTACCAGCAATTGCAGCGCGCGAGTGCGCGTCAGCAGCAGGAAGACGCGGTAAGCGATAAAAGCGACGATCAGAATGTCGGCCAGCGTCCGCAAGACGCTCCATGCCGTGGCCTGTGAAATGCTTTCCAGCACGTCGTCGCTCCGGGCTCAAATGCCCAGTACATCCTTCATGGCATAGAGTCCCGGCGGCTGGTCCGCAAGGAACGCGGCAGCTCGCAGGGCGCCCGCCGCAAATGTCTCGCGCGATGAGGCGCGATGTGTTAGCTCGACGCGCTCGCCATCGCCGAAAAAATAAACAGTGTGGTCTCCCACGACATCTCCGCCGCGCAAGGCGTGAATGCCGATCTCCGCTGCACCGCGCGGTCCTGGTTCGCCGCTGCGTCCGTAGACCACATCGCCTTCTTCGCGAGACAGTTCACGCAACAAAATTTCCTTCAAGCGCATGGCTGTGCCGGAGGGCGCGTCGCGTTTGAAGCGATGGTGCACTTCGTGTATTTCAGCATCAAAGCCAGGGCCCAGAGCTTTGCAGGCGATCTCTGTCAGCCGAAACAGGATGTTCACGCCCAGCGACATATTGGGCGAGATCAGCAACGGAATGCGAGCGGCAAAGCCTTCGAGCCTGGCGCGCTCAGCGGCGCTCAGTCCGGTAGCCCCAACGGCCAGCGCCACGCCACGATCGGCGCATGCTGCAGCAACAGCGAGTGCGCCTGCCGCGCTGGAGAAATCAATCACAACCTGGGCCTGCTGCAAGGCCAGGCCTGGCTGATCGCTGATCGCAATCTGCAGCGGTCCAACGCCGGCAGTCACGCCAGCGTCCAGTCCCAGCAGGCTGGAATCTGGACGTTCCAGCGCGCCCACCAGCTCAAAGGACTTGCCCTCCGGGCTGTGCGTCCTTCGCGAAAGGGCAATGATCGTTCGGCCCATGCGCCCGCCGGCGCCGGACATGGCGAAACGGATCAAGAGTCTTCTCCGATTCGTTGCAGAAGATCGGACAGTTGCGCCTGACGTACCGAATCGAGGCTGAGCAAGGGCAAGCGAAGTTCAGGATTGCAGAGTCCGCGCAGGTGCGCCGCCGCTTTGATCGGCGTCGGATTCACATCCCAGAACAGGGCATTCATGAAATCGAAGAGTTCATAAAATTGTTGATTGGCCGCAACAAAGTCGCCCTTCAAATAGAGGTCCATCATGCGCACCATGCGCCGCGGATACAGGTTGGAGGCCACGGACACCACGCCCTGACCGCCGATTCCCATCACTGCCGGAATCAGATTGTCGTCTCCGCTCAACATTGCCACGCGCGAACCGCAGTATCGAATGATGCGGGTCATCTGCGCCGGATCCCCGCTGGCTTCCTTGATCGCTTGAATGCGCGGGTGTTCAATCAAACGCTGCAGCGTTTCGACTTCGATATTTACAGCGGTCCGTCCGCGAATATTGTACAGCATCACTGGAACCGTGCTGGCATCGGCCACAGCCTGGAAGTGCCGGATCAGCCCGTCCTGGGATGGTTTGTTGTAGTATGGACTGACCAGCATTACGCCATCAACGCCGGCCGCGCAGGCGTCTGCGGTCAGCTGGATGGCTTCGGCAGTTGCATTGGATCCAGCGCCGGCTACGACCAGCAAGCGCCCGCGGGCGTATTCCACCGTTTTGCGAATGACCTCGGCATGTTCCTGATGGCTGAGCGTTGGCGATTCGCCGGTGGTTCCGCAGGGAACGACGCCCTTCACTCCCGCAGCGGCTTGCCTCTCAACCAGCTCCCGAAGAGCGCCAAAGTCAATCGTCCGTCCCTGATTTTGCAGGGGCGTGATCAGCGCTGTAAAGACTCCCTTGAATTCCATTTGCCGCCGTCCCGGGAATCAGGCGCC
Organism: Leptospirales bacterium; assembly: GCA_019694655.1. Lineage (NCBI taxonomy): Bacteria > Pseudomonadati > Spirochaetota > Leptospiria > Leptospirales > Leptospirales bacterium. Next base: position 221,618 of record JAIBBN010000002.1, on the reverse strand, counting down.
GCAAGCCCTATTCCCATTTGACTCTCGACCGAGAATCCGGCGCGTGGAGAATTTGTCCATTCTTAGCCATCATCAGCGGTTGCAACCAGATGTCTCCATTCACTCAGGCGCTCCTGCTCGCCACTGCCTTTATCGCTGCACTGGGTCTGACCGGCGCGCTTACCGGACTCAGCGAGGTGCTCCCGGATATTCCCAATCAGCGATCCATGCACAATCGTGTCGTGGCGCGTGGCGGAGGGCTTTCCTTTGCGCTTGCCTATTTGACTGCAATTGTTGTGGCCCTGATCTATCAGCCCTCATACCTGAGTCCGACCGTTGTGGCGGCGGCCGGCGGATCCCTCTGTCTGACCCTTCTGGGATTGCTCGACGATCGCTACCAGCTCCCGGCCCTCAATCGACTGCTGGCACAGGCTCTGATCTGTTCCGTGGCCGCCTACTTAGGCGCCGATGATCAGTTGCGTCTTGGCGGCTACATTGCCCTGGAAGGATGGCCGGCGCTGCTGGTACAGGTGCTGTGGCTGGTAGCTATGGTGAACTTCGTAAATTTCATGGATGGCATGGATGGGTTTGCGGGCGGTCTCGCCCTGCTAACCTGTGTTGCCTTCGCTGTTCTTTTCCAATTGGATTCCGGCGTTGGAGCGCCGGAGTTACAGTCGACTGGCGTTTACCGGCTATTCCAATTTGCCTACGCAGCCCTCGGCGCGGGACTGATTGGATTTCTACTCTGGAACATTCCGCCAGCTCGCATTTTCATGGGAGATGCAGGCTCCTACTTTCTGGGATTCGCACTGGCCTTCCCGGTTATCGCCTTTCCATTGCGTCCGGCGCATGACATTGCTATTCTCACTGCGCGAATCTTGAAGCCTGAGGAGCAGCCGGCGCTATTTGATCAATGGACCGGCTTTTTTCTCTGCCTGCCCTTTGTTATTGATCCGACTTTGACTTTGCTGCGCAGATTGCGTTCCGGCGCAAGCCTGCTGCATGCCCATCGCGAGCACCTCTACCAGCGCATGTCGCAGGCCGGAAAGCGGCCGCTGAGAATTCTGGCCCTTTTCTCCCTGTTGTTCTTTCTTCCGGGAATCGCACCAGTTGCGTTGCGCGCTGCCAGCGTCGCGCCCGGACTAGCGCTGCTCGTCGGCTTCATTGTTTTGTGCCTTTGCCTGCTTATTCACGCGCTGTTGGCCAAACGCTTTGGGGCCCGGCTTGCGAACTCCGGGCCATCGGTGCGAGATCATCATTCGAACTAGCGCGCGGGCGGCGGTTGCGGCAGCGCAGGTAGCGGAAGGTTTTCGGGCAAGATGCGTCGCAGATCGGCGGAGAAATCGAAGCCGGTGGCGGCGGCAAGCATCCAGAAAAGCCAGTAGAAAAGCGTCAATACTGCCAGATTGCGCAGCAAGCTATGGGCAAGGCCTGGGCTTCTTGCAGCCGCGGCTATCCAGACTGCAATAGGCCAGAACAGCAGTAAGAAGAGCGGCAGAAAGGCCCACGCCGTGGCCAGATAGCTCCAGAGTTGCTCGGACCAGTTGCTCTGCAGAGCGCCAAAGGCATGTGCCAGCTCGGTGCGAAAAAACAGGGCATAGAAACTGAAAATCAGGAGACCGGAAATCCGCCAGAGCCAGGGAACCTCCGACCGGATCAGCAGAAACAGGACGCCAAGCGCCCATAGCAGCAGCAGCGGAGCGACAAGTTGTGTAAGGCTCATTCAGCAATACTCCCGGCGTAACCGGCCTGCAGGGCGCGTCGCATACTGCTTGCATCGCAACGGCCGCGGCCGGCAATCGCAAACGCAACGCCGTGATCGGGACTGATGCGGAGATAGGGCAGTCCAATGGTAACATTCAATCCATCGCGACCTTCGAGGGCCTTGAAGGGCGCCAGGCCCTGATCGTGGTAACAGGCCAGCGCCAGACGAAATTCACGGCGCACCTCCTCAAAGAAGAAGCCATCGGCGCTCAATGGCCCCTCCACTGGCACGCCGGCTTGCCGCAGCGCTTCACACCAGGGGCCAAGCCATCGCTGTTCCTCGTCGCCCAGAAGTCCGCCTTCGCCGGCATGGGGATTCAGCCCCAGCAGGGCGGCGCGTCGGCCGCGGAATGGCGGCATGGACAACAGTTTGCCAAGCAGGCGAATCAGTCCGGCAGATTGCAATGTTTCGCGGAGGCGCTGCGGGGCCTCCCGCAGGGCAACATGAATGGTCAGAGGGACCACAGATAGTTTGCGTCCGTGCATCAACATCAGGACTTCGCAATTCGCTCGGCCGGCCAGATACTCGGTGTGACCGACGAATCCGCTCTGCCCGCTGGCCACAACGGACTCCTTGGAGATTGGCGCCGTAACCAGTGCTGCCGGCGGCGACCTCTCAGTGAGGTCGCAAGCCCACTGCAGCGCGCGAAACGCTAATGCGCCGCCGCTGATGGCGGCCACGCCAGGCGGCGACGCCTCCAATTTCATTTCGCTACAAAGATCAACCGCGCAGAGTCCGTCCGGCAAGCGCGGATAGATGTCGCACATTTCTTGAAAGGAAAGCGTGCGGAAATGCTTCTTGCCGAGCGCCGTGCGCAGACTCTCCAGTTGCCGGCGGCCTCCCGTAGCAAGCAGCAACGTTGGCCGCGCCTGGCCGGGTACGATTTCTGGAAGAAGTGAGACCAGTAGCTCGGCGCCAATCCCTGCCGGATCGCCGCCGGTAATGATCAGCGGCGAATCAGGAGGCCTTCTGGCGGGATCCAAAGAGCTTTTCAAGCGAGAGGTTGTCGCGGGCATACTCGCTATCAATGTAGGCGCGCGCCGAGTGTTTCAGATCGTGGCTGATCATGCAGCGCCCTTCCAGAATTACCCCATTCTGGATGATCAACTCCGGAGTGCTGATATCGCCAAGGATACGAGCGGTCGGCAAGAGCATAACCCGATTGCGGGCCGTGATATTGCCAATGATGATCCCTTCGACTATGACCGAGGATGCGGTGACGTTGGTCTTGACCCGCCCTGTAACTCCGATATAAAGTTGATCGGCCTGAAGCGATTTACCTTCGAATTTTCCATCGATTTTCAAGGAGCCATTGATAAAAAATCGCCCATTGAAATAGGAATTTTCGCCAATTGTGGAGTTGGTAACCTCTGAGGCTGCCCGAACCAGTGCCATCGTACGCTCCGAATGGCCAGTGCCGCCCGCTTGCCTTGACTCGAAAAGCCTTTTCTGGACGCTTCGGAAGGCAACGGGCGCTCAGCTGGCGCCCTGGCCTTTTGCCTTCAAAGTGGGCAAATTCAGCTTTTCAATGGCCTCTACTGTAAATTGCAGAAATTCTTGCAGGCCTTCAGCCAGGGTACGGTTCTCCAGCACCGTGGCTTTTTCAAAGCGGGAATTGAACTTCAACCGATCTGTCTTGTTTATGACAATCCCGCCGCGCTCAGCAATGTCGTCGTTCAGCTTGGACAGAAAATCGCGCAATTTTTTGAGCGCTTCATTGCTATCGAAGATGAAGGCGCGGCTCTGGCGATTCTTCATCTTCAGCAATTGTTCCCGGAAATCTGGCTTTTCCGCGCCGGCGTATTCTTCCAGCGTCTCCACCAGTACCTTCAAATTTCGCGAGATATTTTCCAGTCCGGCGCGCAGCGCTTCACGCTCTGCACTGTGGGAAAAATCCAGTTTGCAGTGCAATTCTGAAAGCGCCGGCCAATACTCGTCATTGATTGTATGCCAGAGCGTCGCCAGCAGATTGATGTCGGGATCCGTGCTGTTGGGCGAGGCCTTCTGGACAGGGAACTTTTGCAATATGCTGTAGTCGGTCACTGACCGTCCAGCCGGCGAGGTTGCAATCGGCGCTGCAGATTCAGAATCTCCCAGACCCAGCTCTCCGCGCAGCTGATCGGCGGTGAAGCGACTGACATCCCTCCCCGCCAGGAAGCCGCCCAATTTCTCGCGGTAACGTTGCATCTCGCGCGAGACGCGCGCTTTCTGCTCCGCATTTGGCGTGGTGCGGATGATTCCTTCCATCTGCTTCAGGTAGCGAAGCAGTTTTTCCGCTTCTTCTTTTTGTTCTGGACTGAGCGATACCGGCACAGCCGTGAAATGACGGACGGGAAGCAAGCCTGACAATCACTTTTCCCCGGCCATTTCCTCCTGTTCACCAGCCGCCTTCGCCCTAGCGTCAAAAGCCGCAGCCCGCTGCTCGGCGCCCTGGGCGCGCAGCAACAAGGCTGCATCTTCCAGCAGGATGCTGCTATTTGGCGCGCGTTGCAGCAGACGGCGAACCAGTTTCCAGGCCCCAGGGGCGTCGCCCGCTTGCGCCAGCGCCGCAGCAAGCTGATGCTGCCGCCAGACTTCGCCGCCAGTTGTTGCCAGGCGTCGAGACAGTTCCGGATCGCGCGACGCTATCCATGCCGCCAATTGCAGACGAGCCGGAATGGAAAAAGAACTGATCAAAGCGCAGCAGCGCATGGTCAATGCTTCCAGCGGCGGATTTTCCGTTGCCGCCATGGCCAGCGCCGCCAGTTGTGCGTCCCATCCGCGACCGCGCTGCAGGCTGACCAGCTGGCCGCTCAACTCCGCGGATCGGGCGTCATCCGCGCCCTGCGCTGCCAGCCAGAGCAGCGCGTTGGACGCTCCTGATCCCTGCAGCGCACCACCAAGCGATGCAGGGACAGGCGTGAAATTGCCGCTCCTTGGCGCTGCGCAAGCGAGCGCCACGGTCGCTCGACACAGCAAAAGCAATGCGGCCTGGTCGGAAGGAGGCGCCGCAGCCAGGGCGCGCAGCGCCGCACTCAGGCGACCATTGCTGAGCGCCAGCATAGCCAGCTCGTGGCAAATCGCAGGCGAAGCGCCCATCAGCCGAATCCTACGCCATAGCAAGCGCGCCGCTCGAAAAAGCATCCCGCGCTGCCAGAGCTGAACGAAAAGATCAAACAGGTCCTCGGCGTCGACCGGCGGATTACGCGAGCTACGACGAATGATATAAGCCTCCGAAACGCGTTCGCTGCTGGCAGCGGCGTCGAGCCATAACAGACGGCGCACCCCGGCGCCGGCGCCCTCCGTTGAAGAAGCGGATTGGCTCTTCTTCTTTTGCGGGGCCAGCAGTTGCATTGCCAGTTCGAAGTACGCTTCGGGTTGAAGGACCTGCCGCCGAAACCAGGCGCTTGCGCTGGACTGCCCTTGCCACAACGCATAGAACGATGCCAGCTGCAGTATCCCTGCATCCGGATTCTCGCGTTCCGTTTCGCGAACGGCCAGGGAATACAGCCAATCGGCGCGCATTCGCGCAAATGAATACAATGCGAGGGCGCGCGCCAGGGGTTGTCGCAGTCCGGCGCGCAAGGGCGCGCCGCTGCGTGTCAACGCTCGATATGCAGGATCAAGGCCCTTTTCCAGCGAGGCCCGGAATTCCAGATCGTGCAGTCGACTGGCCCGGAGGTAGGTCAAGGGATGCAGGCACGGCGCCGGGAAGCCGTCGAGGCCGGGTCGAACAGCATGGGCCATATGGATTTCGCTGCGCAGCCCAGGCAGCAGCTTCTGTTCGAAGTGCAAACTCCAGCTTTCGGTGGGAGGCGCCGCCGGTCGTAATCGCAGCGAGCGTAGACTGGCGCCTTGTTGGCGGGCAGCAGGCATCTGAAGTACGTATCGATGAAAGGGCCTCGTGCGGCCACAAAAAACGCGCTGACGGTCGAATTGCAGGCCGACAATTGGCGGGGATGGCCTTCTTGGATCGCGCTTCCTGGTTGTGCGTGCTTGCTGCGCTCCTTGCCTGCGCGCCAGAACTGGCCGCCGAGGGGCCGGAAAGCGACATTTTTGCACAGCTGCGTGGCGAGCGCTGGCAGGAAATCAAGGCTCGCTATGCGCAGCGTGCGCCACAACGCTTCGATGAGCGCTACGCGCTGGCGCTGGCTACGGCGCATGCCGAGTCGAGCCCCGCAGCCGCCCTGGCCGGCATTACACAGCTGCTGCAACTGGCAGGGATACGCTGTCCGTCGGCGGAATTGGCGCAACTCCAGGCCTGCCTGGAACGCGGGCCTCGCTCCGAAATTGCCAGTTTTTCGGCGCGCCTGGCGCTGTGGAAGGCGGCCAGCATCGCCGATAGCCGGGATCTGACGGAACTCTCACTGGCGCTGCTGGGGCCCATTTCGCTGGAACAAGAGGATCCGCTCAATCGCAAGGTCTATGCCCAGCTCATTGGCCTACGAATGCGAAAGGGAGATATAGCCGCCGCGGCCGCACTGGCCGAATCGCGTCGATATCGCTCCGCTGCGCTGGATCTGCTGCGCGGGCAGGTCTATCTGCGCAATGCTCAGAAAGATCGCGCCTTCCCTTATCTATTGGCCGCGGCAAGAGATAGCGACGCAGACTGGCAAGCCCGCAGCGCACTCCAGGAAATTCGTCGCAATTTTCCTGGCATATTTAGCGGAAGCGAGGCGCCCGGTTTTGGCAGCCCGGCCCGCGATCTCATTGCTCTTGGAACTAAACTGGAAAGGGCCGAACGAGAGTCGCTGCGAAATCTGGTCAGCGCCGATCAGATTGTAGCTACAACCAACGTGGCCAGGCTTCGCGGAGACGGCGAATTTCTGGCCCTCACCGGACAGGCGCCTCGACTGCCACAGCTTGCTGAACGCAGTTACACCTTCCTTTCACAGCAGCCGCACATCGTGGACGCCTGGTCGGCGCTCCTGATTCGCAACGGTCAGAAACAGGCGGCCCTCAATCTGCTGCGTCAACATCGTCACCTGATGCCCGCCCGTCCGGCGATGTGGCAGCGCTACATCGAGCTGCTGGAGGAGGACGCCTCCAACGACGCTCTGCTGGATGAATTGATTGCCTACCTCAAGGCCAACCCTTCCAATTTTGCGGTTCAGGATTCATTGGTTCGTCTGCTCATTGGTCCGGATGCGGAACACATTCGCTGGGCCCCGGAACAAAGCTGGCGAAAAACGCAGGCCTCGCTGCCGCCTGGTACTGCCCGCGGACGTTTCGTATACTGGTACCATCGCTACTTACAGGAAAACAACCAGGCTCAGCGAGCGCAAGAACTGGCGGCGGAGTTCTATCGCTGGATGCCGGGCAGCTTCTACTCCGGCGCCTTCTGGGATCTCAATCGCGGCGGGGACTACGCCCGCGATTGGCATCAGGTAAGCGGGAAAGAAAGCTACTACCAATGGCTATCGCGCTATGGCGGGCGCGAAGAGGCGTGGCGCTTCCTGGCCAGACAGGATCCCGCGCGCTATCAAAGCTACGATGGCCTGCGACTGTGGAAGGCAATTTCCTCCGGCGAGTTTGATCCCCCGGAGGAGATTGTCGCCCTCTACCGACTGGGCGAAACCGGTCTTGGCGCCGAGTTTTTCGAAGAACGCTACCGCAATCGACTGACGCGACTGGATCGCTCGGCAGTAATGGCCGCTCTCGGATTGCGCAGCGGTCATCTCAACATCTCAGTGTACTACGCGCGGCTGTACATGCGCGAGTCCGGAATGGCCGAGGATCCCTTTACTCAACCAGCCCCCCTGCTGAAAAGCCTCTACCCCCGTCCCTATCGACGCGAGGTGCAACAGAACGCCGCACAATACAATATCTCCGAGTATGCCGTCTACGCCCTGATGCGTCAGGAAAGCATGTTTGTGGAGCGCGCTGTCAGTCGTTCCGGTGCGCGCGGCCTGATGCAAATCATGCCTGCTACCGGTCGCTGGCTGGCGCGCCGCTTCGGCGCGCCAGGCGCAGATTTCTCGGCGCCTGCTTTGAACATCAAAATGGGCGCGGCCTTTTTTGCCGATTTGATGCGCAGCAACAGCGGCGATTTTCGCTGGGCGGCAATCGCCTACAACGGCGGCCCCGGAAATTTGCGTAAATGGAAACGCGATCTGTACAAGGGAGACTTCTACCATTTTCTGGAGGCCTTGCCTTCTGAGGAGGCGCGCAACTACTGTCGCGTTACCTACCAGAACTTCCTGCATTATGGCGCAATTTATAGCGTATATCCGGAGGAATGACGCCAGCTTGACAGCGCAATCGTCGCCCAACACCTGACCGGCATCATGGCGCTGCGTTTCTATAATTCATTGACGGGGCGCAAAGAGGAATTCAGCCCCTCGCGACCGGATTTTGTTGCAATCTACAGTTGCGGTCCCACAGTCTACGACTACGCGCATATTGGCAACTTTCGCGCCTTTCTCTTTGTTGATCTCTTGCGGCGTCACCTTCTATTCCGCGGCTACAGCCTCAAGCAGGCCATTAACCTCACAGACGTTGAAGACAAAATCATCCAGCGCGCGGCGGAGCGCGGGATGCCGATCGACCAATACACAGCGCCCTTCATTGAGGCTTTTCTCGAAGATCTGGATTTTCTTCGGGTTCTTGCGCCCGAGCACCGGCCGCGAGCTACCGAGCACATTCCAGCGATGCTGGAGATGATAGCGGAGCTGCAGCGTCGTCAGCATGCCTACGTCGCAGATGGCAGCGTATACTTTCGATTGGCCACGTTTTCAGAATATGGGCGACTGTCGCGCATTGATCCAGAGCAGTTGCGCGCTGCGGCCGATGGTCGCTTTGATGCAGACGAGTACACAAAGGAGGACTTGCGCGATTTTGCACTCTGGAAGGCTGCGTCCGCCGACGACGCGGCGGCCTGGGCCAGCCCGTGGGGCCGCGGCCGACCAGGTTGGCACATTGAGTGCTCGGCCATGATTCAAGACCTTTTTGGGCCGCAGGGCGTTGATATACACACCGGCGGCATCGACCTGCTGTTCCCGCATCATGAAAACGAAATTGCCCAAAGCCGGTGCAGTCATCCAGAAGGCGCCTTTGTTCGCTACTGGCTGCACAATGAACACCTGCTGGTCGATGGCAGGAAAATGTCTAAGTCAGCAGGAAATTTCTATGCGATGGTAGATTTTCGTGATGCAAAAAGGATCAAGGATTTGCTCGGCCGAGGCGCCCCGGAGGAATTACTGCGCATCTATGAGCGTGGCAATCTGGGCGTTGCCATTCGCTACCTGCTACTGGCCACCCACTATCGACAAAAGCTGAATTTTACATTCGATGGCCTGCTTGCAGCCGAACAGGCCATTTTGCGGCTGCGGCGCGCGGCAGAGCGCCTCAGTGAAATATGTGGCGAATCGGCTGCAGTCCCGGAGCAAACCACCAGTCCCTGGAGCGCCCTATCGGCCGAAAGCCTCCGACTTTTTGGAGATGCCCTCGACGATGATCTCAATATCTCGCGAGCGCTGGCGGCGGTATTCGACTTTGTTCGCGAGCTCAATATCCTTTTGGAATCGCAAAGACCGGATGCCGGACAGGCCGCAGCGGCATTGAACTTTCTTGTCGAGGCGGACCGAACGCTGGATCTGTTGCGCGCGGATCCGCCGATTCCCGGATCAAGCGCCAGCGCTGACCAGAAGCAGCGGGAGCGTATTGAGGCGCTGATCGCAGATCGACAGCTGGCGCGCGCCGCCAGAAATTTTACGCAGGCCGACGCCATTCGTTTGCAACTGGATCAAATGGGCGTGGCCATTAAAGACACTCCGGCAGGCGTTGTCTGGCAATGGAAGTAAGCGAACACTGGGTCTTCGGGCGCCGGGCGGCGCAGTCCTTTCTTGCCCCCGAATCTGCGGCGGAGGTGTTGGAGGCTGTACTCAGCGATCGTGCGCCTCCCGAGCTGCGTCGAATGGCTGAATCCCGACTGGGCGCTCAGCACTTGCATCACTGCAAGCAACGCGACATGGAGCGACGTTTTCCCGGCCAGCGACATCAAGGAATTGCCTTGCGCTTGCGACGGCCCCTTCCCGCTGGACAGGGGGCCGACTGGCGAGACCTGGCCAGCGCCAAACAAGATCTGCTGATCGTTCTGGATCGCCTTCAGGATGTTCACAATGTGGGAGCAATCATACGCAGCGCCGAGGCCCTGGGCGTCGGCGGGTTGATTCTAACCGGCAAGGGCGCCGCAATGACTCCCGCCGTGCATCGCGTTGCCGCCGGCGCCACGGCGCACCTTCCCATTTTTCAAGAAAGCAATCTCAATTCGGTGCAGCGGTCGCTCGGCGACTGTGGTCGCTGGATTTGCGCCTCGGCCAGCGCAGCCGATCTGGAGCAGTCAGAAAGAGAGCTCCGGCAGCCCTTCTTCTGGCATGATGAATTTTCTGCTCTGCCGCCGGCAGGCGAGCTGGCCCTGGTCATCGGCAGCGAGGGCGATGGCGTCAAACCTCTGGCTCTTGAGCGAGCGGACTACATCTTGAGCATCCGCCTGAGCGGCGCCACAGCGTCATTGAATGCCTCGGTTGCTGCAGCAATCTTGATCGATCGCTTGATTCATCGCAATTGAGATCCGCGGCATCGGAGTTCTTGCCGTTCTTTAAGATTGAATCTCAAAATTGTCCGCGGATTCACGGGACTCCCAAAACAGGTTTTCAACATCGGTCGCGCCGTCTTGCTGGACCATCCATCCAGCATCAAGCTGGTACAGGCAGGTATTACATGAGCAATGAAAAGCAACTTTCCCGCCGGGATTTTCTGGTCCGCGGCGCAACAGCCGGAGTCGCCACCATCGGTTTGGCTGGCTTCCTGGCCGCTTGCGGAAAGCGTCCTGAAGAGGCTGCTGGCGGCGGAGCTGCCGCGGAATCCTGTAATGACCTTTCGGCGCTGAGCGATGCGGAAAAAGCGCAACGCTCTACGATGGTCCCAAGTCTGAAATATACCGAGCAATCCGAGGTCGCAGGACAGAGCTGCGGCAACTGCCAGCTCTATAAGGCCCCGGCTGGTTCCGGCTGCGGCGGATGCCAGCTGTTCCCCGGACCGGTTGCCAGCACCGGACATTGTATGTCCTGGGCGCCAAAAGCCGGCTAATCGCTCCGCTCTGGCGTATAAGGGCCAAAGCCGGCGCTATGAGGGCGCCGGCTTTTTTCAGGCAGTGGTCTTTTCGTTGGCGCAAGATTGTTCGGCCGAACGGACGGTGTGTTCTAATAGCATCGTAATGGTCATCGGTCCAACGCCGCCGGGCACTGGCGTAATGTGCGAAGCGCGCTGGCTGCAGCTTTCAAAATCTGCATCGCCTACGTTCCCAGGATTGTAACCGGCATCGACGACCACCGCCCCTGGTTTCAACCATTCGCCTCGCACCAGCCGCGGCTTGCCACATGCCGCCACCACAATGTCGGCGCGCGCCACGTGTTCAGGAAGCCCTTCGGTTCTTGAATGGCAAATGGTTACCGTGGCGTCTTGTTGCAGAAGCAAGGCAGCCATGGGACGGCCCAGGATGGCCGAGCGGCCCACCACTACGGCGTGACGACCGCGAAGCGGAATACGGTAAGCTTCCAGCAAGCGCATGATTCCGGCGGGCGTGCAACTGGCAAAGGAAGGAAGGCCGAAGCTCATACGCCCGAAGCCAAGCGTCGTCACTCCATCCACATCTTTTTCAATGGCAATGCGGTCAAAGGCGGCGCGTTCATCAATTTGCGGCGGCGCCGGGTGCTGCAACAGTATGCCGGCGACTCGACGATCGTCATTGAGCTGGTCAATCGTTTCCAGCAACCGCTCCGTGCTGCAATCCTCCGGTAATTCGACGCGCTGCGAATTCATGCCAATGGATTCGCAGGCCTTGGCCTTCATGCGCACGTAGGTAGCAGAAGCAGGATCGGCGCCGACCAGAATGGTCGCCAGTGTGGGCGTCCTCGCGCCGAGCTGATGCAAGCGCTGTTTCAATTCGGCGCGGATCGTTTCACTGAGCGTTTTGCCATCGAGCAACACTGCTTGCATGGCCGCCAGTAAAGCGGAGGCGCGCTCGGGGTCTATACTATTGCAGATCGAGTTGCACAGGCGGTCCGGCCGTCTGACGCGTCTGAACCACGCCCGAAGGGTTGTAAAGGCCGACAATACTGCAGTATTCATTAGCCTGCAGCAGGAAGACGCCGCCGACGGCAAAATTCTGCCTTACAGAGTGGTATTGCTCGCTGCGCAGCTCGCGCTCCAGCAGAACTCTGGCGGCCTCACAGGCGCTAACCTGTTTGCGGGCCAGACTTCCAGAATCGATGGCTTCGCTGGAAGCTCGCGCCGTCGCTCGCAAAATGAGGTCGCCGTTGTCGCCGCGCTGAACGCTCAGCCCAAGTGGAGGAATTTGCTCTTCCACACTGCCCAGGCAGGCGCCCGCAAGCGCAACAGACAACAGGGCAGCTTTAACCCGGGCCGATGCTGGCGCTTTGCGCCATTTCTGCGTAGTAAGGACGCTTTGCACGGTAGTCGCTCTCAAATCGATCAATCTCGGCGCTGCGAGTGAGGGTCAAGCCAATGTCGTCCCAACCGTTCAGCAGGCACTTTTGATGGAACAGATCGATTTCGAAGTTATAGACGTCTGCGCCGGCGCGCAGTTCAAGCTTTTCCAGATCAACGGCAATCTCGGCCCCCGGGTTGGCTTCCACCCAGTTCATGATGCTTTGAACGTCGGCGGCTGGCAGTCGCACCGGCAACATGCCGTTCTTGATGCAGTTCCCGTAAAAGATGTCGGCAAACGAGGGAGCCACAACAATTCGAAATCCGTAGTCCTCAAGCGCCCAGGGCGCATGTTCCCGGCTTGAACCACAGCCAAAATTGTCGCCAGCTACCAGCACCGATGCGCCCTGGTAGCGCTGCTGGTTCAACACAAACTCGGGATTCGGCTTGAGACCTTCGTCGTCGAGGAAACGCCAGTCATGAAACAAGTGGACGCCAAATCCCGTCCGTTCAATCTTCTTGAGAAATTGCTTGGGAATGATCTGATCCGTATCGACATCGGAGCGATTCAGCGGCAGAGCCAGTCCCTGGTGTTTTTGAAGCGCCTTCATACTGTTCTCCTTTCGATGCTACTTTGCTGCCTTGCTCAATTCTTCAGGGGCGCCAAAACGACCGAGGATCGCCGCTGTCGCCGCCAGTTCCGGGCTGACCAGATGGGTGCGGCCGCCTCGGCCCTGGCGTCCTTCAAAATTCCGATTGGAGGTTGAGGCGCAGCGCTCGCCTGGTTCCAAAATATCGTCGTTCATTGCCAGACACATGGAGCAGCCCGGCAGTCGCCATTCGAAGCCCGCCTGTTGAAAGACCTTATGCAGCCCTTCTGCTTCCGCCTGCCGTTGCACGCGTCCGGATCCGGGAACAATCATTGCGTGAACCTTGCTGGCCACGTGATGACCGCTTACCAGCGCCGCAACCCGGCGCAAATCTTCGATCCGTGAGTTTGTGCAGGAGCCAATGAACACTCGATCGATTTCAATGTCCCGAATCGGCTGGCCCGCTTGCAGGCCCATGTAATTCAGGGCCCGCGCTGCTGCTTCGCGCTGCGCCGCATCCGTCATTCGGGCAGGATCGGGTACGGCGCCGGAAAGCGGCGCCACTTGCGCCGGATTCGTTCCCCAGGTAACCTGTGCCTCGATTTCCTCGGCGCGCAATTCGACAACTCGATCGTAGACGGCATCATGATCGCTGTACAGGGTGCGCCAGTAATCAACTGCGGCGTTCCATTGATCCTGGCGTGGCGCCAGATCACGATCTTTGAGGTAGGCAAAGGTACTCTCATCCGGGGCGATCAAACCGGCGCGAGCGCCTGCTTCAATACTCATGTTACAAACCGTCATTCGTGCTTCCATGCTCAGATTGCGGATTGCTTCGCCGGCATATTCCATGACATAGCCCTGGCCGCCTCGCGTGCCGATCGTTCCAATGATTGCCAGAATGATGTCTTTGGCGGATACGCCCGCGCGCAACTTACCCTCTACTCGAACCAGCATATTTTTGGCGCGCGGTTGCTGCAGCGTTTGTGTAGCAAGGACATGCTCGACCTCGCTGGTGCCAATGCCAAAGGCCAGCGCGCCAAAGGCGCCATGAGTGCTGGTGTGCGAATCTCCGCAGACAATGGTGGCGCCTGGCAAGGTCAGGCCCAGTTCTGGTCCAATGACATGGACTATCCCCTGGTCGCGATGATTCAGATCATAGAGTTGAATGCCAAATTCTGCGCAGTTTTTTGAAAGCGTCTCCATCTGCTTCTTTGAAATATCGCCCGCCGCCCCCCAATCGCGAGAACGCGTGGAGACGTTGTGATCCATGGTGGCAAAGGTTAGATCCGGACGTCGCACTTTTCGACCGTTCATACGCAGGCCGTCAAAGGCTTGAGGACTGGTTACTTCATGAACCAGATGTCGATCAATATATACCAGCGGCGCCTGCCCTGCTGGCTCGGCTACCAGATGTTCCTGCCAGATCTTGTCGTACAGCGTTCTTCCGGCCACAATGCCACTCCCTCGGTTCGCCAACGATGACGATGCCGACTGGAAGAGAAACTAGCACAGGTCAAAGTATAAATCAAATAAGTTGTTGTTATTCTAACTATAACGTTTCGCTATAGGTCATGGAGTTCCGACAACTGCGCTATTTTCTGGAAATCGCCAGGCGCGGCGCCTTTCAGCGAGCGGCAACATCGCTTGGTCTAACCCAGCCCGCTCTCTCCAGGCAAATCGCACTGCTGGAGCGCGAACTGGGCCAGCGACTTCTGGAACGCGGACCGCGGCAGACGCGGCTGACGGGCGCCGGTCAGATAGCCGCGGAATATGCGCGGAGAATCGAAGAGGAATGGCGCGAACTGGCCCAGGCGCTGCGCGAAGAGCCCGGTCAGCTGGCTGGAGAATATTCCATATCCAGCGGAGGCACAGCCGCCGCCTATTTGCTGCCGGCCTTGTTGAAAACCATTCATCGCAAGCATCCCGGGCTTCGGCTCCGTGTTCAAGAGGGCGACGCCCTGGAAACCCGCGAGGCGCTGCTCAGCGGCGCTGTTGACCTCGGGATTCTCAGCGATGCCAGTAGCGAAAGCGATTTGGTTCGCAGCGCCTTGCGCTCCGATCGAATTGTACCGGTGGCCGCGCGCAACCATCCGCTGTTGCGGCGCAAACGACTGAAGCTCGAAGATCTTCGCAACGAGAGTTTTGTTCTCTTTCACCCCGCCTCGGCCATCCGGCGCAGTGTAGAAAAGCGCCTGCGCAGCCTGCGTCCCGGTTTTGTCATGCAGGCAACAATGGAGCTGCGCAGCGTCGAGTCGGTCATTCAAAGCGTTGAAGCAGGGTTGGGCCTGGGATTTCTTTCAGAGTTATCGCTCACCTCGCGACTGGGCGTTTTGCCATTAGCGGAGTTGTTTGTGGAGCGAAGCATCTATCTGTGTTATCGGAAAAACGCACGACCCGGCTTGTTGCGCCTGGCGGCCGCTTTGCAGGAGGCCTCGGCGGCCTGAGAGTATCAACCGGCGTCTTGCAGTTCTTTTCGAAATTGCTCGGCCAGCGGCGCAAAAGACAAAGGCAAGCGCGCTGGCCTTCCGCTATCGCGATGCACCCAGATATGATCGCTACGTCCTTCGCAGACACAGCGATCTTCCTGGTCCCACATGCTGCAGACCAGATGCAGGGTGCGCGACCCAATCTGCGAGGGCTGCAGTGTCAGTTCTAGAACCGCCGGCCATATCACCTGTGATCGATAACGTAGCTGCAGTCCGCTCATGACCAGCATTACATCTTGATTTTGATCGGCCCGAAAGCCAAGCTGAGTGGAGCGAAAAAACTCTGCCCTGACAATCTCAAAGTAGCGCGCGTAAGCCACATTGTTGACGTGGCCCAGTGCGTCCATATCGCCCCACGCCACGGCATGCCGATGGCTGAAGGCGTAGCGGCGCGGCGGAGCTTCGCTCAATCGATATAGTCCTTCAGCTTACGGCTGCGCGACGGATGCCGCAGCCGGCGCAGAGCCTTGGCCTCGATCTGGCGAATCCGTTCGCGAGTCACCTGGAAGACATAACCGACTTCCTCCAGCGTATGCGAATAACCGTCGTCCAGGCCGAAGCGCATGCGCAAAACCTTCTGTTCGCGAGCAGGCAGAGTGTTCAGCACAGTGCGAATCTGTTCCGAAAGCAATCGATGAGCCGTTGCGTTGACCGGCGATTCCACTTCGGTGTCCGGGATAAAATCGCCTAGCTCCGAATCCTCTTCCGAACCAACCGGGACCTCGAGGGAAATCGGCTCTCGTGCAACGTTCTTGACCTGCTTGACGCGCTGTACCGGCCAGCCCAGACGCTCCGCGATTTCCTCATTGGTCGGCTCGCGCCCGGTCTCCTGCAGGAAAAGACGCGTTTCACGGACCACCTTGTTGATTTGCTCGATCATATGCACGGGGATGCGGATGGTGCGCGCCTGGTCCGAAATAGCGCGCGTGATGGCCTGACGGATCCACCAGGTGGCATAAGTGGAAAACTTATAGCCCTTCTTGTATTCGAATTTGTCGACCGCCTTGATCAGTCCGATGTTTCCTTCCTGGATCAAATCAAAGAAGTGCATCCCGCGATTGGCATAACGCTTGGCAATGGAGACAACCAAACGCAGGTTCGCTTTGATCAGTTCTTTCTTGGCCTGGGCGATTTCTCGCTCGCCCTTGTTCAAAGATTCGCCCCAGCGCAGAATATCCTGGATCGGCGAACCAGCCTCCTGCTCCATTCGACGCAGCTTGCGTTCGTTGTTGCGGATATCCTTGATGACTTCGCGCACCTCGTCGATATCGACGTTCATTTCCTTTTCGATGAGGTCGAGATTCTCGTTCTTTTCAATGAAACGATTGTAAGCCTTGATCTCCCGCACATCGCGGCCGTAGCGAGCTTTGATTGTTAGAAAATGACGCTGGATTTCCTTGATGCGGAAAACCATCGACTTGATCTTTTGTGAAATGCGTTGGATCTCTTTCTGAGAAACGCCAACGCTGCGCACCGCTTCGTTAATGATAGCCCGCGCTTCATCGGCCTTCTGCTTGAACTCTCGCCATTTGCGGGAATTCTCAACGTACTTGCGCAGCCGGGACTGCGCCTCCTGCAGCTTCTTTTCTTCGACGGAGATGATCTCCATTTTTTCGAAGAAATTCTTTTCCAGCTTCTCGAGCTCCGAGGAGCTCATGTAGTAGGCTTTGTTAATGCGAACGACGTCCGAAATGCGGATCTTCCGCGATCGGATCTTGGACATCAACTTCAGGAAGTTCGCGCGCAGAAGCGACGATTCCAGTATCGTCTCCTCAATGATGTTCTCGCCGTTTTCGATGCGCTTGGCCAGGAATACTTCCTTGTCGCCAGAGATCAGGGATACCTTGCCAATCTCCTTGAGGTACAGTCGAATTGGATCGTCGCTGATCGAAGCGTTGCCCTGGTCTTTCTTTTTCTTGGCGCCCGGTCGCGTCTCTTTGCGAGGCGGAGGCGGCTCCTCAGCAGCCTTGCTGGAATACTCCTCGACGACTTCGATGCCCAGCTGGTTCAGCAGCGTGAAAACATCTTCGATTCTCTCCGAGTTGACGATCTTCTCCGGAAGATACTCGTTGATTTCGTCGTAGGTGATCTCGCCATTCGCTTTGCCTATCGAGATGATCTTTTGAATCTCAGGCAAATCCTCCATCGCCATCGCTGCTAACCCTGCTTCTCTGCCAATTTGTTGATCTTACTCAAGCCGCGTCGGCTCGCCACTCTGGCGACGATGCCGCTTGGCCGGCCAGATCTGGCAGCTGCCTGCCCGTCGCTCTATTATCGAATCCTGAAGGACCAAAAAGAAACTGCCAGTATGCGCGGAATTCCGCCGGCGGAAGAATCAGAGCGGACCAACGCTGCGTCGGCCAAACTCAAGGGCTTTCAGCTCCTTGAGCAACCGATTCCGCTCTTCCATAATCTGGGCCCTTTCCACCAAGTCGGCCACAATGTAGCGGCGGTCCAGCTCGCCCACATTTTTTTTGAGCGCCAGGATAGAGCGGTGTCGCAACAGTTCTCGCAGCGC
The DNA here is from genome assembly GCA_019694655.1 of Leptospirales bacterium. Taxonomy (NCBI): domain Bacteria; kingdom Pseudomonadati; phylum Spirochaetota; class Leptospiria; order Leptospirales; species Leptospirales bacterium. The sequence continues at coordinate 203,849 of JAIBBN010000002.1, read as the reverse complement.
CGCAACGGCGCGATCCGGTTCCGACTTCGAATCCCGTTGCATTCCTTCGCCGGAAAACAAAGCCAGGGCATCCGCTGGCAGCTCCAGTCGCCGTAGATCGCCCGCCGGCCAGAGTTGGCCAGTCAAGAGGCGCATTTCCAGATGACGCCAAACCCGTTCCGCCAGCGAATCCTCCAGCTCCAGACCCTTGAGCTCAGCGCTCAGCTCGGCAGCAGCGGCTGGCGCCCAGACCAGTTCTGCAACCAGCGCTCGCTCAACGCGGCTCATTGCGGGATCTACCGAAGCGGCCGCCGGCCGACTGCCTTCCTCGGCGGCTGGAGCTGGTCCTGCCGACGGCGCCACTGAGTTGCCGCCGGGCCGACTGCGCAGCGACGCGGCGTGCTGCGCTCCAAATTCCCTTCGCACTTCGCTACCATCAAGGGTCAGCAGTCGCGCGCCGGCGTCGAGCATCAGCAATCGATCGCTCTCACGCTCCAATTCCGCCGCGGAACGAAACAAGCGATCCAGGGCGCTACGCCGTTCCAGTCCGGCGGGCAGCAAATCCAGACGTTGGCCGGCATACAGCTCAGCTACAAAAGCGGCGTACTCTGGCGGCGTCAAATTCTCGGGCGCCAGCGTTGCGGCCAGATCCGGAAAGAGCCACTCCAGCAAGAGCAGCGCGTCGACGCGGACGCGGGCGGCCAGCAGCTGATCCCAGTCGGCGGGCCTCAATTGCTGCGATAAGTCAAAGGGATCTTTACCTGGAGGCAAGAGGATAGCAAAAGCCTCGGTATATCCGGCGCCCAGCGCCAGGCGGGCGAAACGCAGGGCGGCGCTTCGCCCGGCGCGATCGCCATCGAAAATTGCAATCTGTCGTTGCGCATAGCGCGCTGCCAGTGCAAGGTGTTCGGCAGTGACGGCAGTTCCAAGCGGCGCGACGACGTACCCCAGACCGGCTTGCGCCAGACCGATTACATCCAGGTAGCCCTCCACAAAAAGGCACTCGCCTCGGGTGCGAATGGCGGCGGCAGCCTGATGCAATCCATAGAGCGTTCGACCCTTGTGAAAGACCGGCGATTCCGGCGAATTTACGTACTTGGCCGGACTTTCATCGCCAGGCAAAATGCGTCCGCCAAAGGCAGCAAGGCGTCCGGCGGCGTCATGGATCGGGAACATCAATCGTCCGCGAAAGAAGTCGTAGACATCGCCGCGCTCGTTACGGCGCAACAGTCCCAGCTCGAGGGCCTCGTCGCGGCGCTCGACCAGCATTTGCGACAGCCAATCCCACTGCCTTGGCGACGCGCCCAGTTCGTACCTGGCCGCCATTTCGGCGCCGATGCCCCGTTCACTCATGTAGCGGCGAGCTTCAACGCCCTGATCGCTTTGCAGGAAGTCAGTAAAACACTTACTGGCTGTTCGGTTGGTAGCAAACAATCGCTCCCTTGGATCATTGCCTTGCGTTGATTTTGGTCGTTCGATGCCGGCAAAGCGGGCCAGCGTATCCAGCGCTTCTGGAAACGTGGATCGATCCATTTCCATTGCAAATGCAATCAGGTCGCCGCCCTTGCCGCAGCCAAAGCAATGAAACAGACCGCGTTCCGGATTCACAGTAAAGGATGGCGTCTTTTCTTTGTGAAATGGGCACAGGCCCTTGTAGGTCTTACCGGCCTTGCGCAGCGCAGTATAGCGGCCGATGTAAGACTCGATGGGGACAGCCTGCAGGACCTGCTCTTTGAAGTCGGCTGCCATTTGACTTATCCGGCTTTACGGCGCCGGCCGCCGTTCAAGATTGCAAACGCTTCTGAACCAGGGACTTCACTAATGCGCCGTCTGCATTCTGACCTTTGAGGCGGCCCATGACCTGCCCCATAATCTTTCCCGTATCCGCCGCCGATGCGCCGGCGTTGGCGGCCAGGACCTCAGCAATTACCTGTTCAATAGCATCTGCAGATAAGGAGGGCGGCAGGTAGCGCTCCAGAACCGCCATCTCGGCCTTTTCCTGAGCGGCCAGCTCGGCGCGACCGCCCTTCTCGAATTGTTCAATCGATTCCCGACGACGCTTGATGCCGCGTCGCACCAGCTCCAGCACCTTTTCGTCCGTCAGCGATTCTGCGCCGTCGCGCGTCAGCTCGTACTGGATGTCCGATTTGAGCATGCGCAGCGTGGATAGTTCCACTTCGCTGCGCGCCTTCATTGCTGCCAGCAGGTCTTTTTGTATTGTCTCACTTAGAGTGGCCACAGCCGCCCTCGTTTTCTAGACTTTGTCCTTCTTCAGCATCATCATCCGCTTCTTCTCGCGCTTGCGGACGGCGGCCTCGCGCTTGCGCTTCCGGCGATCGGAAGGCTTTTCATAGTATTCGCGACGCTTGATCTCCGATTGAATGCCGGCATTGACACACTCGCGCTTGAAACGCTTCAGTGCTGCGTCGATTGACTCGCCATCTTTTACGGTAATTCCAATCATTCCCCACTCCGGCCTGCGGGCCCCGTGCTTTCCCTCTGCAAACCGCCACAATCGTCGCCGCCCGCCTGGCGGTCAAGCGGCATAATCCCCGTCCGATGCCGGCCAGCGCCGCCCGTTGCCGCCGGAAGCCCCCCGCTGTCGGCGTCGGATTCGGGCGCCGGCGGAGGGGCCCGGCGCCCCGGCCAGGGTTCTTACTACGTAGTACTAAATATATGTAATGCTACGTCGCTGCTTTTCCCGCGGCGTTTACTTTTTTGCTGCACTTCCGCGCCAATCGTACCGTTAAGTTGATCAGACATAATACGCTGCTGGGAGCCGCCGAATGAGAGTTACCGATAACGAGTTTCGCAAACAACTACGCCAGTACATCGACTTCAGAGGAATCGACATCATCCTGCACCTGCGCGACGGCGCCGTGGTGGAACTGGACAAGAATCGCTGCATGGAAGGCGATGTCGTCATACAGAACAATCGCATTGGAGTACGGGCCAGCATCCACATTGCCGAAATTCGGCGCGCTGAATTCTTTGCCGCCTGAGTGGGCAATCAACGCGATTGGCGAAGTCGACGCAGGAGATCCAGGTCGGCTTCGTCCAGCGCGCCTAGCTTGAGAAATTCCTGCATTACCAGATCCGCCGCCGGCCCCTGCAATTTCAATTGCAGCGAATAAATGAGGTCCAGAAGGCGCGATCGCCGCTCCGCGGAGGGGGTCTCCGCGGCCAGACGGCGGATTTCTTCCAGTGAACTTGCCTGCTGCCGGAAGAACTCTTCAAATTGCTGCAGCGTCCGCTGCACTTCATCAGGCAAATGGTGCCGCAGGGCGATGGGCAAGTAGGCGGAATGCTCTTCGGTAAAGCGTTCAAAGAAGCGCGACGCCGGAATCAATGCCAGCAGATCGGGGGATTTTTCCAGCAGTGCGTCCATGGCCGCACAACGCAGATTGCGGCTGGCATATGCGACAAGCCCCAGGGCTACAGCACGGTTGCGCTGCAATATGCCAGAGAGCGCCGCTGACCGTCGCAGAGGCGGTACGCTTTCCAGCGCGGCCAGCGGCCGCGCGGCGCCTCCCCCTGTCGCGGCCATCTGCAGCACATGAGCTACGCAGTCCGGCAACGGTCCCGCTGCTGGCGGTCGGTCCACGAGATCCAGAAAGAGCGAGAAATCCAGAAAGTCCCTGCCATCGCGAGCCGCAGCGGCAATCTCCCCGATCAATGCGCCGCGCAGCTCTTCCTCAGCGATGTAAATGAGCGAGTGGTCCGTCAGGCGATCGAGCAGTTCGCGGGCCCGGGTGCGGTCCGAAACGCTCAGCAAAAAGATTATGAAGTCCGAATATTTTTCAACAAAGCGTTCAATGACCGATTGGTCAAGCTGGCAGATAGCGCTATGCGAACGTCGCAATTGCACCAAGCTCATGGTGTGGAAGACCGCCGCCGCCCTTTCCAGTTCTTCCGATGTATCCAGGGTTGTATCAGCGCCATCAATCGGCGCCGCCTCCCGAGCTGGAAAAAAGATCCGCTTCGCCGCCGAGACTCGATAGCGACTCCATTTCGGCAATGTAGCCGCGAGCCAGATCCGACCAATCAGAATCGGGATCCAATCGTAAATAACTTTGCAGGCATTCGGTAGAATATTCCAGGTAGCGCAGATTGTAATATAGCAGGCCAAGATTGTAATAAGCCTCGGGAAACTCGGGGTCCAGCGTCAGACAGCGCTGGAAGCAGCGAATGGCGGCGGCAAAGCGCTTCTCCCGAAAATGAATGTTGGCAGAGTTGTAGATAGCCTCGACGCAGTTTGGTTCGAGCTCCAGCGCGGCGTCATAGTAGCGAAGCGCATCAGCGTAGCGCCGGAACTCAAAGCAGAGATTGCCGAATTCGATCAGCGCCGCGAGGTGGTCGGGGCGTATCCGCAGCAGGCGCTCCAGAGCGCGGCGGATGCGCTGAAAATCGCCGCTCTCCATTTCGCGCAGATACTCGCCCTCCAGCTCTTTGAGTTCAGCATTCTCTGCCAGCTGCTGCGATCCCGGAAAAACCAGCAATTGACTGCGCTGGTAAGGCAGAAACATCTGGCCGGTTTCCAGTTGTACCAATCGATCCGCCTCACGGTGCAACAGGTCCAATCCAACCAGTTCCAGATTGCTGCTCCAATCAGCGCTGGCCGGCGACTGGTCCTGTATCTTCAGGCTGCGAATTGCCCGGCGAATACGCTGCAGGGAAAGACCGCGCTCCCGGCAGGCGGCGATAAAGCGAATCCGAACCAGATCCTGAAAGTCCAGGCCCCCGGGACCCGGACTCAAGAGTCCGGTTTTCCTCCAATATAGGAGCTGATGGACTGGCGCTCCCAGTCGCTGGGCCGCAAGGCGAAGTGCCAGAGCGCTCACGCCCTTCTGGCCTCCCATTTTTTTTCCGGGCTGGATGCTTGCAGCGGACCATGCCCCTGGCCATTATGTCCCCTGGACCCGGAAGCGCTCATGCCCGCTGACATCTCAACCCCTCCCGCCGCAGCACAAGATTCGGACGGTTTGAAGTTTGCGCATCTGCACCTGCACACATCGTATAGCCTGCTGGATGGCGCCATTCGAATCGACTCGTTGATGCGTCATGTTCGTGAACTTGGCATGAACAGCGTCGCCATGACGGATCACGGCAACATGTTTGGCGCAGTCGAGTTTTATCGGGCGGCAGTCAAACACGGAGTAAAGCCGATCATTGGTTGTGAGTTCTACGTCGCGCCTGGCAGCCGTAAAGAAAAAAAGCACGTCGAGCGTCTGGCCGACGGCAACAACTACCATCTGATTCTGCTGGCAGCGAATCGGGAAGGCTACGCAAACTTGATCCGACTGGCCAGTCGCTCCTATACGGAGGGCTTCTACCGCAAGCCACGTATTGACTACGCTTTGCTTTCCGAGCATTCGCAAGGTTTGATCTGTTTGACTGCCTGCCTTGGCGGCGAGGTTCAGAGCAAACTGCTTCATGGACAACAAGACCAGGCCCAGAGCGTCGCCGGCAAGTTGCTGGATATTTTTGGCCGTGATCGCTTCTTTCTGGAAATCCAGAAGCATGGTCTGCCTGAGGAGGAGCTTGTATTCAAGGGCAACCTTGAGCTGGCGCGTCGCAATGGCATGAAACTGGCGCTGACCAATGACGCTCACTTCCTGCGTCGCCAGGATCAAGCGGCCCAGGATATCCTGTTGCGCATCAACCAGAAGAAGACCATCGAGGATCCGCTGCAATTCGGCTTCAACTCCGAGTTCTATGTCAAGTCGCCGGCCGAAATGGCCCTGCTCTATCCCGGCGCAATGGAGGCCTTTCACAATACTGCGCTGATCGCAGAGATGTGCGATCTGCAATTTGACTTTGGCAATCCGCTCTTGCCACGCTTCGAAACGCCGCCCGGTCACAGTCTTGACAGTTACATGCGCGAACTGGCCTGGCAGGGGCTGGAAAAGCGATACAATGGCCAGATCAGTCCGGCGGTTCGCGAACGATTTGAATTTGAGTACGGCGTAATCAGCAGTATGGATTTCGCCGGCTACTTCCTGATTGTTCAGGATTTCATCAACTGGGCCAAGCGCAACGGCATCCCGGTTGGTCCAGGGCGCGGCTCTGCTGCGGGTAGCCTGGTCGCCTTTGCCCTGGGAATCACCGACATCGATCCGCTGCGCTATGGACTGCTTTTTGAACGCTTCCTGAACCCGGACCGCAAGGAGATGCCGGATATTGACGTCGATTTCTGCGCTGATCGGCGTGAAGAAGTCATCAACTACGTACGCGAGAAATACGGGGCCGATCGTGTAGGTCAGATCATTACCTACGGAACGATGGCTGCCAAGGCCTGCCTCAAGGATGTCGCCCGCGTCCTGAACATACCTTTCGACGAGGCCAACAATCTATCCAAGATGTTCCCGGATGTATTGAACATCTCCTTACAGGAAGCGCTGGACAGCTCCAGCGAACTCAAAGCCTATTCGGAGCGCGGCGAGACACAGCGTCGCCTCTTTGAAGTAGCGCTGACCCTGGAAGGCAATGTCCGTCAAACCGGCGTCCATGCGGCCGGCGTTGTCATTGCACCGCAGCCTCTTGAGGACCTTGTACCCCTGGCAACGGTGGCGGCGCGCGCCGGCGAAAAGGGCGCCGAGCGGGTCCAGGTTACGCAGTATGACATGAGCGCCCTGACCGACGTCGGTCTGGTCAAGATGGACTTCCTCGGGTTGCGAAACCTGACAATCCTGGATCACGCTTTACGTGGAATCCGTCAACGGCTGGGCGAAGAAATCGATCTGCAAACCATCGCTCTCGATAACGCCAAAGCCTACGAGTTGCTCGGTCGCGGCGAGACCACCGGCGTTTTCCAACTGGAATCCAGCGGCGGAATGCGCGAATTTGTAATGCGCATCAAACCTTCTCGATTTGAAGATCTTGTAGCTCTGATTGCACTTTTTCGGCCGGGGCCGCTGAAGGCCGGGATGGCCGAATCTTTTATCAACCGCAAGAAAGGCCGCGAGAAGGTCGACTATCCACATGCCGATTTGCGCGAGTGCCTGGAAGATACCTACGGGGTCATCGTATATCAGGAACAGGTGATGCAGATATCACGCATCATCGGCGGCTTTACCGCCGGTCAGGCCGATGCCCTGCGCAAAGCCATGGGCAAGAAGATTGCCGAAAAAATGGCTGAAATGCGTTTGAAATTCGTGGAAGGCGCCCGCCAGCGAGGCTATGCGGAGAAATTCGCCAGCGATCTTTACGACCAAATGGCTAAATTTGCGGAGTACGGCTTCAACAAGAGCCATTCGGCTGCTTACGCGATGGTCGTTTACCAGACCGCGTATTTCAAGGCCAACTATCCGACCGACTATATGTGCGCCGCTCTCAACTCGGCCATTGGCAAGGCGGAGGATGTCATCCCCTACGTTCTGGCATGCAAAGCAATGGGCATTGAATTGCTGGCGCCGGATGTCAACGCCAGTGAAGTCTCCTTCAGCGTGGTCCGTGATGGCGCCATACGCTACGGACTTGGCGCCATCAAGAACGCCGGAATCCCAGCCATGGAGACCCTGGTTGAGGCTCGCAAGACAGCGCCGGCTGGCGCTTTTGAATCCTTTTTCCAATTTGCAGAACTTGCCGATCTACGGCTTTGCAACCGCCGGGCAATCGAGTCGCTGGTGCAGGCCGGCGCTTTTCAAAGCCTGGGCTATACGCGCAAGGCGCTGCTGGCCAGCGTAGAACTGGCCATGACCCACGGCCACCGCATCCAGCAAGATCGCCTGGCAGGTCAGGATTCGCTTTTTGGAGCGCTGCCCGGCGCCAATCAGGAAGTCCACGAGCCAGTGCCGCGCGGAAAAGATGCCCTGGAATTGGAACAAAATGAATTGCTGCGACTTGAGAAAGACGTGCTTGGATTCTATTTCAGCGGGCATCCGCTCAAGCGCTTCGAACAAACGCTGAAGCGGATCAAAGCAGCTCCCATTGAACGACTGGGCGAACTGGCATCTGGAGCGCGCGCTGAAATTGCTGGAGTGATCAATGACATCCAGTTGCGACTGACTCAGAAGGGAAAGGAGATGGCTCGACTGAAAATCGAGGACCTGACCGGTACAATCGAAGCGGTGGTTTTTCCGCAAGCCCTGGAGCGAGTACGCAAGGACCTCCAGAAGGACCATCCGCTCTTTTTCAGCGCCATCGTAGAGAAACGAGAGGAAACAGGGACGCCGTCAGTTATTGTTGAAGGCGTTCGCGCCCTGGATCAGGAACTGTTGCAGGAACGGCAGGAGAAGGCGCTGCATCTGAAGCTCAGCAGTGCGGCGCTTGATGCCGCCTGCCTTGGGCAACTGCAGGCAATACTGCGCAATCACCGCGGCGCTATTGGCGTCTACTTCCATCTCATGGATCGCGGCGAAGAAAATCCTACTGTAATTCGAGCCCACGATAGTTTTCGGGTGCGCTACAGCCAGGAATTGCGCGATAGTCTGGCGGCGATGGAACAGATTCGCGCCATTTACTTTTCCACTGGCGGTCAGATTACGGAGCTTTACGCCAGCGCCTCTGCGCCTTCCCTGACTGTAAATAGCTGAAAACGTTTGGCAGCGCGATGCCAGCGGCGGTCAGGCCTCGATCCAGAAAACAAGCGTCCGATCCAGGCCGCCGCTCAACTGCAATTCGTACTGGCCGGCGCTCAGTTTAGCAAATTCCACTTCTATCGCGCCATTTGACTGACGGGAATCAATCATTCGACCATCCCGACGCAATTCGATGCGGGTAGCGCTGGGCGCCGCCGCGGAAAGCTGAAGTGTAACGCTGCTTTCAGATTCGCGCAGCAAGCTGTAGCTCAGTCCTGCCTTGTCTCCGCTGCGCGTACGCGCTTGATCCATGAGTTCTACGCGGCGCAAGGTTTCGGCAAGCGCTGGATTTCGGACAGCGACCGGCGCTGCGTTTTCCAGGGAGAGGCCGCTGAGGACCTGTCGGATTGCGCGCAGGCCGGCGCCTGCCAATTCAATGATCAGATCTGGCGTTTTCCGAGGGGGAGTTTCGACTCCAAGGCCGCGGTCCACCGCGGCCGCAAGAGCTTCCGGCAGTGGCGCCAATTCTCCGGCCATTCGTCGCTTGAGTTCCAGGATACGCTGCATTGTGACCATTTGCGCCGAAGTCAGCGGCGGCAGCTGCTCCCCTCTGGAAAGTGCATCGGCCATTGCGGCCAGCGAATCATCCTCGGGCAACGCCTGCTCGGAGGCCAGAGCGGAAAGAGCGGCAAGGCCCTCTTCCAGCCGGAAGAGCCGGGCCCGGGCGCGCCCATCCTCCGCCGCCCGATCATAGGCCGTATCAGGCTGCTCAAGCAATTGTTGAAGCCACTGCTCCCAGGACTCGCCGCTCATGATTCGCTCCGAACACTCATCGATTCTATCTATTTTAGACGTAACTTTTTTGCGGCGCCCTGGAAAATTATGCGCCCTGTATGGCGGCGCGCCCGCCGCGCAACCGCTCCAGGGTGCGCATCATCTGCACCGAAACAGAGCCTTCCGGCAGCTTCAGGAGCTGTCCGATCAACTTGTACGGCGTTCGTACGATAAAACGTCCCCGGCCTTTTCGCAATAGAAGACGGTCCCGCTGCGCATATTTCTTACCGATCGACCGTTCAATCCGTTCCAGTTCGCCCGCGTCGTTTCCGCGCTCGGTATCCGCCTGGGAAAGAAGGCGATCTCTCTTTTGCTTGAGATCACGAATCGAAAGATAGAGCGAGGTAATCTTGTCTTCGGCGCCCAGGTTCTTCAGCTCTCGCTCCGACAGTTCATGGCGCAAATCCGCAAGCTGACGCAGCAGATCTGTCTGGCTCAAGCCGCTGCGCGAGAGGGCATACTGCAGCTCGTCATCTTGCAGCTCCATATAGTAAATAAAACTCAACTTAAAAACGATTCGCAATTCGATGGGCAGGCCGCCAAGCCGTTCGCCGAGTTCGGCCGGCAAAGGATCCTCGTCATCGCCAAGGCTGCGCGGATCGGGCGCCAGCTCGATGCTACGCACTTCGTTGCCGCGTTCATCACTGCGACTGACGTTGACTGTGTCCACTTCACGGATCGTTCGCATCCAGTCGATCACCAGGTTGCGCAGAACAGTATAGAACCACGTGCGAAAGCTCGATCGGCCCTGAAAGGAGCGGAACCGACCGCCATCCTTGAGGCGTTCGAATGCATACAGAAAAAAATCGGAACCGGCGTCCTGGTCGAGATGAAAAACCTTGATCGGGAAATTGTAGATGTCTTCGGCAAAGCGGTCAAAGAAGGTCCGCAGCGCCGCACGGTCGCCCTGGCCGCAATGCGCAACCAACTCGCCTACTTCGCGCGCTGCTTCTGCAGCTTCTTCTTCGGCCTCGGACACTGCTGACGGCTCGCCTGGGTTGCCTGCCGAAATCCGCTTGTATAGATTCCGGCGCGGCCGCAACTAGTCGTTCATGCGCGCAGGTCGCTGTCCAGGACTTTTTAGGAGGACCGTTGTGCTGCGGTCGGCGGCAGGACTGGCAACGCTTCTGGGCTTTTCGCTCTCCGTCGGGGCGCAGCAAGCGCCTCGATTCCGTTGGCCGCTGATCAAGGGCGAATATCCCGAACTGCGCGGTCTGACTTCGACCTTTGGCGAATCGCGCAATGACCGCTTCCACAGCGGCCTGGACATAGCAGGCCAGGGTGATCCAGTGCATCCGGTTGCCGCCGGCCGCATCCTGTTTACGCGCTACCGCGGCGATAGCCCCTTTCGCTCCGAACCGGGTCCGGGCAATGCTGTTATCCTGGACCATGGCGGCGGCTACTGGAGCGGCTACTTCCACCTGCGCGACCCGGAACAGCCGCCGCAACGCAGCGGAACGGTTCAGCCGCAAACAGTGCTGGGGCGGACCGGCAATACCGGACACAGCGGCGGTCCGCACCTTCATTTCTTTATCGCCGCGGACTGGGGCCAGCGTATGCTCAATCCCCTGCAGTTGTTGCCGTCCGCCGCCGACAGGAATGCGCCGATCATCGGACAAATTGCCATCGTAACACCCAATGGTACGACGCTGGTGTCGCATGGACGAACCGAGCACATCCGACTGACGCGTCGCTATCCGATCCTGATTACAATCATCGATCCAGGACTGGAGCCCTTTACGCGCCGCGGTGTGTTTGCGCTTAGCTGGCAGCTGAACGAAGAAACCCGTCGGAGTATGCGCTTTGATGAACTACGGCTGAGCGCGGACGGCTGGCTGCTTGGCGGGAAACGATCCTTTGACCAGGTCTTCCAGCATAACCTTTACAATCTGGGCGATCTGGACTGGAAGGCCGGCGCCAATCGACTGCGCGTCGAGGCCAGCGATCTGGCCGGCAATAAAAGCGAAGTTGAATTTGATATTCAAGTCGACCGTCAATTTTGAGAAGGAGGCGCCGGAACGGAAAGATCTCCATTTTCGTACTGTTCGGCGTCGCCCTGTACGGAAACGGCGCGGCTCAAATAGGCAGATACTTCGACAAGCTTGATGCGGCCAAGCTGACGCCCATTGCGCATTACATTGAATTGCTGGTTGGCTGCCGCCCCATCGACGCTCCCCACGTTGAGGTAGATCGAGCCAGGATCATTGCGCACGATAACAGCGCGCAGCACTATGGCATCCACAATGCGTCGTGAACATAGCGAAGCCAATTCTGTCAGTGCGTCGCGGCCGCTTTGCTGCAACGCGAAACCGCTCACGCGGGCGCCTGAGGCCTTTTCGATCAGTTCAACCTGCAGGCGGATCGCATCGCCTCCCGAACGCTGGTAGGCGCCATGCACAATATAATCCACGTGCTGCGAACTTCGCTCCTCAATCTCTTCTATTAGCGATGTTCGCTCCGGACGATAGAGTACGCCGGCTGGTCCCGAACTCAAGCCCTGCATTTCGGCAAGCGCTCGCACCGCTGAACGAAAAGAAGCCGGTGCGGCCATGGCTCGGGCATCTCGCCCAAGCTCGAACAGAATGGCGCTGGCTATGCGCAGACCGGCGTCTGGAAGCGAAGGAAAGCTTTCCTTAGGAGTGAAATCAAAAACGTAGATCCGACGCGGAGTGCGCGAATAGTTGCCTCGTTCTGGTTCCAGCTCGCGGGCCAGGAGTCCGCTGCGGTAGGAAAGGTATCGTCTGCGATCGGACAGGGCCGCCTCCAATCGGCCGCGGACGCCCGCATCCTCAGGTCGAAGCCGACGCAATCTCTCCAGTGATTGCACAAAACGCTCGTAGTTCCCCTGGCGACGAAATTGCTCAAGCTGCTCGCGCAGGGCGCGTTCATCCATGGGGTCCAGCGCCAGCGCACGTCGTACGTGTGCCTGAACGAGATCCAGACGTCGCAAAGCGCGCGACCTTTCGGCGCGGGCCACGCGACGTCTGGCCAGCTCGCGACGTAATGGATGCTGTGGCGGGAAGAAATCGGGATTGGCCAGCGCCGCCTCCTCCAGCGTAAATCCGGCAAGCAGATGGCCCGGGTCGCGGCCAAGGGCGCGCTGCAGCTTCTCCACAGCCTCCGTCGCGCGTCCTGCGGCAAGCTCAACCACGGCTGCTGCGTACAATGCGTCTGCGGACTGGCCGACGCTGTTATCCAGTCGTTGCAATGCCTGCTCGGAGTCGCCCAGCTGAAGCTCAAGGTCCGCCAGCTGACGTTGCAGCGCCGGGTCTTCGGGAGCAAGACGCGCAGCGGTTTGAAATGCCTCGTGGGCCATTTGCAGCAGACGACGACGCTCCGCGCCATCGTTACTCCCTTCGGCCTCTGCCAGGCGCAAGCGTCCCTCGGCAGCCGGTATGGCCGGCAATCCCGGATTGATCTGTCTGGCGCGGTCCAGCAGCCTTTGCGCCTCGCCAAGGCGGCCGCGATCCGCGTAGACCATCGCCAACCCGGTCATCGCGCCGGCATGGGCCGGCGAAAGCCGTAACGTGCGTTGAAAGAAGGACTCGGCCAGGGTCGCTGCGCCGCGCGCTCGATAGAGCAATCCCAGAGAATAGTTGTTTTCGATATTGGAAGGGTCGCGTTTGCGCACCTCCATCAATTGTTTCTCAGCCGGCGCCAGCTCGCCCAGGCGAATATGCGCCTCGGCCAGTCGGATCCTGGAATTGAGATCGCCTGGCGCAAGCTGCACAGCCTGCGCCAGATGCTCCCGAGCGCGTTCGTTCTGTCCAAGACCCAGACAGGCCTGACCGGCGCCGGCCTGAGCGCGGGCCGAGGCCGGATTGCGTTCGATGGCCTGGCGGAAGCTGTAAAGCGCGGAGCGAAAATCGCCCGCTGACAGGGCGCGCTCGCCGTCCTGCATCAACCGCAGCGCACTCTGGGCCGTTTCACCTTGCAGCGGTACGCTTAGCAGAGCAATCAAAAGTAATGGCGCCAGACGGATTGGACTCATTGCGGTCGCTCCGGGATGATGTATCCAGAATCGGCCAGGCCCGCCGAATCTTGAAAGGAGGCCTCTACGCGAATATCCACGTAGCGCCCGGAGAGGCTGGCCTCCATCGCCGAACGATAAGTAAGAATATAGCGTTGATCAATTCGTTTGCGCAAGATCTCGTCAATCGCGCTTAGAGCCGACTCGTCAAAACCGCGGTAATAACGACCGCCGGTTGCGCGCGCCAGATCGCTGTAATCGGCGATGGTCTGCAGCCGTGCGCCTTCATCCGCCTCGCCCTCAAAGCTGATCACATCAATGGCCACGCCATTGGCCCTCGCGTATTGGCCAATCCGCTGCAGGGAATACTGATTGAAGGCGCCTTCAATACGTTTGCCGGAAACCAGCAGGATGACGCTGCGCGGTCCAATCTCGCGGCTCAAAAGGGCGGTTGATTCGTACAGCGCCTTGCCAAGATTTGGCGACTCCGCCGTCTCGCCGCTTTGTAACAATCGCAGCATGCGAAGACGCTCGAGGCCCTGGTAGACCTGGCGCACCTGTTCGCCGGCGCGCACCAGCGTCATTTGGTCGGCCACGCGCAGCGGGTCCAGCAGCGGACGAAGCGTATTGGGCAATTGCGCGGAGTAGTTTTGCTGGAACTGCGGGCTGTTTTCCACGGCCAGAACGGTCAAGCGACGACGGTTGTAGGGCGCCGTATTGTCTGCGCGAATGCCTGGTATCCGGCGATCGTTCTCAAACAACCGAAATTCACTGCGCTCGAGGCCGCGGATATTGGACCCCAGGCGATTGTTCACCGTCAGGAACACGCCCATTTTCGGAAAATCGCGGCTCTCAACGCGCTGGATGCGCATATCCAGATTGGAAATGCGCAATCCCTCGCGGGTTAGCATTACAAAGCGATTTGCATCATAGTCCGCAACCAGCATTCCGCCAAGCGCGTCGCCGCGGGCGGCGTGGGCGCGTCGATAGAGCAAGGGTCGGTCGTCGTGGTCGCGGGAAGACTCCGGCCAGGTCCAGGCGCGGTCTTTCAAATTGTAGAAGATCGGTCCGTTCCTTTCATCGCATACGATCAAAGTGTCGCCGCTCAGACTGAGTCCGACAGGCGCTGGAATTTTTTCGTGCTGCAACGTTTCCAGGTAGTTGCCTTCGTGATCGTAGACCAGAACGCGCCCATCCTCGCGATCGGCAACGTAGAGTTCGCCTTCCGAACTGGCCGCAAGACCCAGCGGCATTCGCAGCGGAGCGCCGACGCCGTCCGTTGTGATAGTCAGCAGGCGTTTACCGGCATGATCAAACTTCTGGATGCGATGATTGCCTGAATCGGAAACATAAATGGCATCGGCGGCGACTGCAATTCCCGCCGGGCCAAGCAATGCGTCCGGTCCGACCCCGTGCTCGCCAAAGGCCCCTGCGTTGCCGCCGGCAAGGTCAAAAACGCGAATGCGGTCGGCGCTGAAGTCGGCGACGTAGAGTCGTCCGTCGAACAACTGCATTGCGACCGGACCTTTCAGGCGATCGTAAAAAGGGCCGCGTATTTCAGATTCAATTTCTCCGCCGGGAGAGACAACCAGTATGTTGGCCGATTCAAATGAGAGCAGATAAGATCGATTTCGTTCATCGATTGCCACATCTGCAGGCCGTGCAAAGCTATGTCCGGACCATGAATGCGGACGAAAATCGCGTACAAAAGAATAGGGACCTGGATCGCGATACTCATTCAGCGAGAAACGCAATAGCTCGCTGCGTTGACGCACCAGCGGATAGGCGCCCTGAGAAAGTTCGTCCAGGAACTCCCACTGCTCGAGGGCGGCATTCCAGTCGCCGGAATAGTAGTAAGCGTCTCCCAGATAGCGACGCGCCAGGTGAAACTGTGGCTGGACATCCAGAGACTTGTAGAGAAACTCGCGCGCCGCAACATACTGCTGGCCATGGTAGAAGGACAGCGCCTTGACAAAAAGTTCGCGCGCCCGCTCCTCCCGAATCCGAAAACGAGGCACTTCCTGAGCGGCAAGGCCGCCGAGGCCGAGCGCCAGCAGCGCAAGAATAGCCAGCCCCGCAGCCAGAATGCCTCCAACCGCTAATCGCCGAGATCTTCGGGCACGCCGCTGGCGCCGCCCGCTGCCCTGGGGCTGTCCCACACGCATCAGGTGACATAATCCACAAGGCTGGCAAGCAATCTTCTTGGGCGCCGAGAGCCGCTCAGGCCTGACGCGCCGGCAGCCCAAGCTTCTGTCGAAGCAACTCGTTTTCGCGAACCAGGTCCATCAGCTCTCGATCGGTCAGCGAGCGCAATCGGTCGAGAGCCGTGATAAGCTTCTCACGCTCCAGGCTTTCTTCACGACTGAGGTCCAGGGCCGCCTCCGTGGCGTTGGCCACCGACCTGGCCTCACGCAATTCCTGATCCCGAAACTGGCTGAGTCGCTCAGAGGCCTCCAGCTGACCCTTCAACGAGACCAGCTCACGATCCCGCAGGCTGTTGGCCTGCTCCAGGGCCTCCTGCAGTCCATGATGAAAGCGCTCGGCCTGCGCTTCGTATTCCAGCAATGCGCGCAGCGCTCCGTGCTCTTCGCGCGCCGATTGCAGCTCCCGGCGGGCCATCTCCAGCACATTTTCAAAGGCGCCGCGTTGGTTGCGCGCTTCATTGGCCAGCTGGCGAACACTGAAACGATAATGCTCCTGACCCAGCAGGAGTTCGATTGTCAGGCGCAGGTGTTCGGGACGTACGCTATCGTCCAGCAGGTAGGTCCGGGGGCTCAGCGCCGCTGCGCTAAGAATGCTCCGGTACGAACTGGCAGGACAAAGCAGCAGCTTGGGAAGATCGTTGAGATCGCTTCGGCTGGACACCGACTTCATGGTCGACAGTTCGGCGCCGGCTTCCATTTCAACCAGCAACAAGCTGAGCTCGTCCGGCTTTGGACGAAGACCGGCAAGATCCTCTGGCGCAATGGCCATCGATTCGATTTGCATGCCGCCGCGGATGCCAACCTCAACCGGAAGACTGCGCTGGCTACTGATGTGGTAGATGCGTGCAATTTGCATGATTCTTCAATCCGCGCCAGCTTTCAAGCGGGGGGCGCCATTCTCAAGGCCGCACCCTGCAAATTGCAAGCGAAATGCCGGAGCGTCGGATCAGGCCGAAGCGCCGGCGCCCAGACGATTGCGCAGTTTTGTATACCGCTCTTCCAGCCACAGCAGCAGCTGTTCCTTACGCACCTCAAATTCATTCTGCCATCGAAGCGCCGTTGGACTGCGCCGAATCGCAAGCCAGCGCCGACCCAGCGGGCGGTCCGGCTCAAGCTGTCTGCTCAGCGGCGACAGGAGCCACCCCAGAGCGCGGCGAAAGGGCCGCGTCAGAAAGTAGAGCGGACTGTAACCATCTGTCTTTCGACCGGTTACATAGAGCGCGAAAGTAAGGAGCGCCAGTACCGGCAGCCAGCCTGCGGCCACTGCCGAAAGCTTTCCAGAGTAGGCCTGTGTCGCCGCCTGGGCGCTCAGTCCAAAGTAACTGAAAAAAATTACCAGCGCCTGAACCACTCCCATTCCTTTGCCTGCTCGCTTTGCGGTCAGCCCAAGCGGAAAGGAAACAAAAAAGAACAGCAGACAGGCTACCGGCATCGCCAGGCGATTTTGCACTTCGTAAGCAAACCGCGCCTGCGTCTTTTTGGCATCATCGATAAAAGTTGTAAGCATCAAAGCAAAGCTCTGACGCATTTCCGGCGGCACGGATTCCAGCTCGGGCGGCAGACGCATCTTATCCGGAGGCAACATCATTTGCCAGCGCATCTGCTCTGATATTTCTTCCATTCGATTGATGGAAGGCAGCTCAATCGATTCTGGCACGCCAGGCGGCAGCCCTCCGGCGCCGCCAAGGCCGGCAAGGCCTTCGCCTTCCCTCACCTGCGGGGCCAGAGCGCCAAGGATTGCCAGCGGATTGATCTTGTATCCGCCATTGTCAAATTGTTCGATTTGCTGCAAAAGCTCCGGCAAAGTAAAATTGTCCGGCCGTACATCGATTCGACCGAGTTGTTCCGGCGGCGGCGGAATTACGTAATCCATACTGCCATTTTCAAAGCGCGTAATCTGAATAGTCCGCTGTTCTTCATCTTGCTCGATGCTGAAGCCGCGCTCAAGGCGTATGATCTTTTCCAGCGTTCCATCATTACGCCGTCGCGACAGCAGCTCGCCGCTGTGCGCCTGAATGATCTGAGTGAGATAGCCCTTTCCGATTGGAATGCTCGCGCCCAGCACCTGAACCTGAATGGCATGATCCATCTGGCTATGCCAGCGGCGGATCTGGACGTTGATCAAACGATCGCCATCGCGACGTTCAGCATAGATATCCTGGCCGTCAAAGGAGCCAGTTTCGATGCCCGCGCCGCCGACAAATCGACCGGTTTGCACCATGCTCAGACTGTGGTAGGTCTTCAGCCAGTTCTGGAAATCTTCGCGGGAACGAGCGCTGGCCGGACCAATGAAAGCGCCCATCCACAAGAGCAACAGCAGCGACAATACTCCGCAAAACAGAAAGTTGACGTAGATCCTTGGAAAACTCACGCCGGCCGCGCGCATGGCGGTGATTTCGGAATCGGCAGAGAGGCGGCCGGCGGCAAGGATGCCGCCAAACAAACAAGAAAAGGGCAGCGTGAAATTGAGCTTTTCCAGCACCAGATTCCCCAGAAAGAGGAGAATTCTGCCCGGATCTACGCCCTTGCCAAGCAGATCGCCGATGACGTCTTTCATGGCGATTGACAGTGTGATCGCAGTCAAAAAGATGAGCGTGACTCCGGTCCATGAAAGGATCTCGCGGAGTATGTATCGATCCAGCACTGTCAACCGCAAGCCTACACGCGCAAGGATCGAGTCGGCGTGATGCCAGAGCGTGCGCCCCTGATTGGAGCCTTCGCGGCGACGCGCTGCTTTACCCGATGAACGTAACCAACGCATTGCTGATTCAAACCGCCTTCATTGGCGATGTGGTATTGACCACGCCGATGATTGCTTGCTTCAAGCGTTTTTTTCCAGAGGCCAAATTGAGCGTTCTGGTTAAGCCAGAAGCGGCGGCAATATTGCGACGCAATCCGCATGTCGACGCGCTGCTGATCCTGGATAAGGCAGGCGAACACCGTGGTATCGCCGGCATGCGCAGCGCCATGCGCATGATCCGCCAGGCAAATTTCGACGTTGTGCTTTCGCCGCATCGGTCGCACCGCACATCGCTCTTAGTGGCGCGCTCCGGAGCGCCGCTGCGCGTTGGCTATCTTGAAGCAGGTTTCAGCAAGCTAGCTTACAATCGAAGATTGCCGCGCAAACAAGGGCAGGCGGAGATAGTGCGCTTGTTGGATTTTCTGGCGGAGGCGCTGGAAATTCCTGGCGCTCGCCAGTTTTCAACAGAGCTGGAAGTGCACGTCGACGAAGCGGCGCAGCGCGGAGCGCGAGAATTGCTGCGGCGCCTTGACCTCAAGACGCCGGCGCTGATTGCACCCTCTTCCGTCTGGGAAACCAAACGCTGGACGCCGTGGGGCTTTGCTCATTTGATTCGACTGATCGTCGAGAGACTGCGAAAGCCTGTCTTGCTGGTAGGCTCCAAACAGGATCGCGCAATTGCCGAGCTCTGTATCGATCAGCTGCGGCTCAGTCATCCTGATTGGATCGGCCGCAAAGTCTTCAATGTCTGCGGTGAAACTTCGCTGCCCGAGCTCAGCGCATTGATGCGCGAAAGCGCATTCCTTGTATCAAACGACTCGGCGCCCGTACATTTTGGCTGCGCGGCGCGCATTCCTACTCTGGCAATCTTTGGACCGACGACGCCAGCTCTGGGCTATGCTCCGCTACGCGAGCATTCCGGCGTGGTCGAGCTGGCTGGACTGGCCTGTCGCCCCTGCGGCACGCATGGCGCTCGCCGCTGCCCGCAACGCCATTTTCGATGCATGAAGGATTTGGACGCGGAAACCGTTTTCACCCGCCTGCAAGCAGTGCTGCGCTGAATCGCGGCGGTCGCCGGCTTTCCCCGCTAGAGCGGCAGAAAAGGACGCGGGTCCAGCGACTGATCGTGACGACGCAGCTCGTAGTGGAGATGGGGCCCGGTGGCGGCGCCGCTGGCGCCGGCCAGGCCAATCAGCTGACCCGGGTCCAGCTCCTGACCTCTATGGACATATATACTTTGCAGGTGCGCGTATATCGTCTCGTAGCCGGAGTTGTGCAGCACACGAACGTTATTGCCGTAGCCGTCCGATCGAAATTCGATTCTCGATACAATGCCGGCGGCGGCGCAGAGCACTGGCGCCCCGCGACGAGCGCGAAGATCGACGCCGCGATGCATTTCGTTGAGCGAACTTCGTCCAAAGGGGTTTGGTCGCATTCCAAATCCGGAAGTGATGCGAAGGGCGTTCTCCAGCGGCGCGGCGTGCGGATAGCTGCGCAGGTAGAAGTTGTAAAACGCGGCAAAGGGCAGAGTCTCGGCGCTCATCAGGCGAGCCTCAATCATTACCATGCGATCATCAATGAGAGCGACCTGCGCAGTTGAGGAGGCGGTTAGATCGGAGCGCAGCCAGTCGCGCTGCCGGTTGTAGTCGCTGTAGGTCTCGGGAAACTGCAAGGCGGCGATCGACCGCTGCAGGTTGCGCAGTTGCAGCAGCTGTCGTCGATATTCGTTCAGCTCCTGTCCGCCGTTGCGAAGAACCTCGTCGGGCGTATTGACATCAGCCGACTCGGCGGAGGCGCTGGCCAGTGATGCAACAACGGCCATGGAAAGAGCCGCCGCCAGCAACAGCAGCAGACCGAAGCCGTGGCGCAGGCCCAGCGGCAAATCGATCCATTTGCGACCGTCGGAGCGAAGTACGACCAATCGTAGCGCCGGTTTCCTGGAGCTCAGCGAGCGATGGGAATCCAGAGTTCGAGGCCGGCTCGCAGCAGAAGGACTGTGCTGAAGAGTATGCACTGCAACTTCAAGTAGGGCCCCTGCCAGCGGCTTGCGCGCAACCAGCGATAGGGCGCCAGTATGGGTATCGACCAGAGGCCGTAGCTAATATACGGCGGAGCATACAGAATTGACCAGCCCAGCAGGACCATTGTACAGAGCGCGGTCCAGCACAAAGCCAGAGCAATGTGCAATCGCCGCTGTCGCTCAGTAGGCCTGGATGCGTTTGGGACCGATTTCGACTCCATGGCGGTAGGTCGTTTCGTGGTAGAGGCGGCCGTCCGGAAAATAGTTCTGCAGCGCGCCTTCCAGCTTCCCGTTCTGATAGTGCTCCACCCTTTCCAGGCGGCCATCTGGAAAGTAGAAGCGCCACTCGCCGGTCGGCTGATCCTTAGCGTACGCGCCGGTGATTGCCGGTCGACCATTGCGGTGGAAGCGCCGAACGGGACCGTGGTAATAGCCGGACCAGTACTGACCTTCCTCTTCCACTTTGCCGTCCGGGAAGTAGCGGCGGTACGGTCCGTTCTCGTTGCCATATTCCGTCGTGGCCAGCATTCCAAAGAGACGACGAGGGGCGGAGCGGTATTCGACGGTGAGATACAGTCGGCCCTGATCATCCAGGTACTGCCAGACGCCGTCGCGCAGGCCGTTGCGATACCGTCCGCGTGCGGCAACGCGCCCGTTGCGCAGGAAGCTCTCCCACTCCCCCTCGGCCTTGCCATCAATCAACTGACCGCGGCTGGCCAGCTCCCCTCCGTAGAAGAAGACCTTGACCTCGCCCTCAGCGGAAACATCGGTCCAGATCATACGCGTGCGATCGAGCGTTGCACTTTCTGGCACGGAACGCGGACGCGCGGGCACATGCAGCCGCCGCGCAAGATCGGCGGGATTACATCCGAAAAAGCTGGCGGCGATTGAGAGCAGCAGCGCCAGCTTCCGTCCGGCGCCGAAGCGTAGCGAGCCACGCATAGCAGCTACCGAACCGTAAAGGTCTTCTCGCGCAGCGTGTCCCCTTCCCGGTTGGTAACACGAATGGCATATTCGCCCGCGTCCAGGGGACCCATGAAGTAAATGTAATGTGCACTGACTGGCGGCCGCCGACCAAGCTCGGCTTCCATCTCGCCATCGGGACCGCCGCGAAAGATATCAATCTTCAAATAGTCCGACTCCAGAGCTGATTCGCCCCAGTCAAAGCGAATGTAGACTGGATTGCCAGAGCTGACGACCGGATGCTTTTCATCATCCAGTTGTTCCATCTGCGCCGGATCAATCAGTTCATTGGCGATGGCCAACTGGTAATCTGGTCCGGTGATCCATCCCCAGAGCAAGTAGACCAGGTAGATCAGAACGGCCAGACCAGCAGCGCCGCCGCCAAAGCGCAAGATCCCGCCAAAGCGCGAGCCCCCGCCGCCGCCGGCCTCGGTATAATCGTCCAGGCGAATATCGCTGGATACATTGTAGATCGACTCTCGACTGCGGGCCATGGATCTCCCCGGCGCTTTGCGCCAGCTTGCTGTGAATGCGCTGCGGGCGCCACTCTGCGGCAAGTCAATTTCAGCGGAATCGCCGCTGTCCGCTGACCCTGGTCGCATCGAATTTTCGGAGGCCGACGGTGGCCTGGGGGGCAAGGCCTCGGCAGCGGCATCCCTGCCCGCTGCCGGCGCCGGGGGCGACGGACTGGACCCGGCCGCTGGAGGAACGGACGCTTCCGCGCCGCGCCGGCTGGCATCGACCTCGCGCACAAACTCGCCAAGCGATGCCGGCGGCGGCGTCTGACTCTTGCCGACGCTTTCCTCCACCTGGTGACGAGCGGCGCGTATCAGCTTATCCTTTTTCGATGCCACTCTCTACCTCTGCAGTGAAGGCCAGGTATTCCTGCGCAGGCTTGCTGCGCGGATCGTATTCATAGAGGGTTTGCTGCATCAAGTGGGCCTCTTCTACAGCTACGCTGCGACTGATGCGTGTGGCAAAGATCGACACGCTTTCGGCCATCGGATCCAGGATGGCCTGCGCAAT
The DNA here is from genome assembly GCA_019694655.1 of Leptospirales bacterium. Lineage (NCBI taxonomy): Bacteria > Pseudomonadati > Spirochaetota > Leptospiria > Leptospirales > Leptospirales bacterium. Next base: position 181,594 of record JAIBBN010000002.1, on the reverse strand, counting down.
AGCCGTGCGCGGATTGTACATGGTAACCAGAGCGCCCAGGATGCGCAGCTGCGGGTTCAGTCGCTTTTGCACCATGGCGCAGGAATCGAGAATCGTCCGCAAGCCATCCAGCGAAAACTTCGCCGTCTGCAGCGGAGTGATCAGATGTGTGCTGGCGACAAAGGCGTTCACCGTCAGTTGACCCAGATTGGGCGGGCAGTCGATGACGATGCGATCATAGATTTCGCGCGCAGCGCCCAGCGCATCGCTGAAGCGAAAGAAACCGTCCACCGCGCCGGCCAATAAGGCCTCCGTTTCCGCCAGCTGGACATTGGCCGGCAGCAATTCAAGCCCGGGAAGCCGCGTCTTCCAGGCCAGCGATTCAACCGTTGCGCGATCCTTGAAAATGGACAGCGCCGAACGCTCCGCGGGCGCCGGAGTCTCCAGAAAAATGGAACTGGCATTGCCCTGTGCATCCAGATCGACAAGCAGGCTGCGCCGGCCGGCGGCGGCAAAGCCTGCAGCCAGATGCACAGCGCTGGTGGTCTTGCCCACTCCGCCCTTCTGGTTGGCGATGCAGATGATAGCAGCCATAATCCTGCTTGCCCGAGACCCGCCGGCGAGGGAGAGCGTCGTGGTGGCGAACTGGGAACCTGTGATTGGACTTGAGGTCCACTGTCAGCTCAAAACTGAAACCAAGATCTTTGCGCCAGATCCTTACAGCTACGGCGCGCCGGCCAACAGCCAGGCCGGCCCGGTGACGCTTGGATTGCCCGGGGTATTGCCCACGCTGAATCAGCGCGCACTGCGCATGGCAATCATGGCCGGCGTGGCCCTGGAATGCAAGATCGCCCGCGTCACCAAATTTGATCGCAAGCATTACTTCTATCCCGACCTGCCCAAGGGCTATCAGATCTCACAGTACGACATGCCCTACGCCACCGCCGGCAAAGTCAGCTTCGCCTTGAAGGAGAGCGGCGGCGATCGTACGGTTCGAATTCATCGCATTCATATGGAAGAAGACGCCGGCAAACTGCTGCACGCCCGCAGCGGCGGCCAGGACCTGTCTTACGTTGACCTCAATCGCGCCGGGGCGCCGCTGCTGGAGATTGTTTCGGAGCCGGACATTCGTTCCTCGGAAGAGGCTTACTATTACCTGCAGAGCCTGCGCCAGGTGCTGCGCGCGATCGACGTCACCGATGCGAACATGGAAGAAGGGAGTTTGCGCTGCGACGCCAATGTTTCCGTCCGCCGGGGGCCGGATGCGGCCTTTGGCACGCGCGTCGAGATCAAGAATCTGAATTCGTTTAAGGCTGTGCGCGCCGCCATCGACTACGAAATCGAGCGCCAGATTGAGCTCATCGAAAGCGGCGGCAAGGTCATCCAGTCGACGGTGCTCTGGGATGCCGATCGTCGACAGACGCGACTGATGCGCACCAAAGAGGACGCCGAGGACTACCGTTATTTTCCCGAACCGGATCTGCCGGCCTTTGCCATCAGCGAAGACACGGTAGAAGAGATCCGCGCCGAGATGCCGGAACTGCCCGATGCCCGTCTGCAGCGTTACATGAAGGACTTTGCCCTGCCACAGTACGATGCCGATGTCCTTTCCCGCGAGCGAGAGATTGCCGAGTATTTCGAAGAAGTCACGCGACTGTCCGGCGATCCAAAGAAGAGCTCCAACTGGGTCAAAGACGAGGTCCTTGGCATACTCAACAAGAATGACTGGCGCCTGGAAGAATTCAAGGTCACTGCGCCGCGTCTGGGGCGGCTGATCCAGCTGCTCAACGAGGGTCGCATTACCGGTCGCATGGCCAAGCAGGTCTTTGAACACATCTACCAGGAAGACCTGGATGCGGACCAGGTAGTTGATAAGTACAACTATCGCCCAGTGGACGCCGGCGATTTACCGGCTATCGTCGAGAAGGTCTTTGCCGAAAATCAGGACTCGGTACAGAAGATTCTGGCCGGCAACGATCGTGTCAAGGGCCACCTGGTGGGCCAGGTGATGAAGGCCACGCGCGGCCAGGCGCCGCCGGCTGAGGTCAATCAGCTGATTGATGCCATGCTGGAAAAAGCGCGCGGCTGAGGCTACGGCGGCGCTGGTTGTTGCGGCGCCTCTCCGGAGGATGGCGCGGCTGACGACCGTGCTGCATCAATCTGGCGGCGCATAGCCGGATCGCCCAGACTCAACGCTTCAGCAAGCTTCAGCTCATATTCCGATTGCTCCTGCAATCCTGCGCGCCGGTACAACTGACCCAATTGCAAATGCACCAGCGACAGCCGACGTCCTTCATTGGCTGCCGCGCGATATGCTGCAATTGCCTGGTCAACCTCGCCGCGCCGTTCGTGGACCAGGCCTTTAACATACCAGGCTTCCACGCTGGCGCCACTGCGACCGACCGCATCCTGAATAAGGGCCAAGGCTTCGTCGCGACCTTCCGCCTTCAATGCCAACACGCGCGCCAGGCCCACCATCGCATCTATGTTCCTGGAGTCCGACCGCTGCGCGGCGCGGAAAGCCTCCTCGGCCGCATCCATATTTTGAGCATAGTAGAGAATCTTTGCCTGCATCAGCAATGCCGGCGTATAATCGGAATCTTCTTTCAGGATTTCTTCAAGCAAGAGCTTGCTTTTGGCCTGGTCTCCTCCGGCGTAGGCGGCCAGCGCCTGGCCGTATCTCGCGTCGAGAGCCTCTCTGCCCGCGCCCGAGCAGGTAAGCAGCGCCGTCGCAGCAAGCACGGAGGCCCAAACTGGCCAGCAATCTTTTGCATTCGGACGTATCATCGAGAAAGCCTCCTCTCTTGACTTCTCAATCGTAAACTGGGAGGCGGATGCGCCGCCTGCACCAGCTCGTCATCTTTCCAGATGCCGGCCTTCGCAACCGCGCCACGCGCATCAAATTCTACGCCAAAACCGTTGCGACGACCTTCGTGAACATCGCCCAGATAGCGATGACCGTCCTCTCCTCGCAGCAGTCCCTTGCCCTCCACCAGGCGACCTTTTCGGTAGACTCCGCGGAGCGTGATGGACCCCGGAAGAGACAGCTCGCCATGACCATCCATCAGACCATCTAGCCACTCGCCGGAGTAGCGCGTGCCATCCGGCCATTCTAGTTCGCCGCGACCCTGACGACGGTTGTCTGTCCAGCGGCCGCGATATATGAAACCGTCCTGGTACGTGTATACCCCGGCGCCTTCCTTGCGGCCTTCTACCCACTGGCCTTCGTAACGTTCGCCGTTTTTAAGAATGACGCTGCCGTTGCCGTGCGGACGACCTTCGCGAAAGCCTCCACTGTAGATTGCGCCTCCGGGAAATTCCATCTGGCCGCGGCCGTCCTCGCAGTTACCGGAAAGGCAGCGGGCCGGCCGAGCATGCAATTTGAGAATAGCAAAGAACAGGGGCAGGCTGTAGATCAGCGATGCGACGGCAATCATCGCAAACTTCAATTTGGGTCCTGGTTTCCAACGCTCGTTCATGCGAATCCGCCGCAAATCGCACGATTGGCTCTTGACAGAAATTCAGGGCAAGCATGATATTGCCGGGCCTTCCAAAAATGGAAAAAGCATTGGCTTATATCAAAGCAACAACCAGGATATGGAGTGCATATGAAGCATTCAATCGCTCTCTTGAACGCGGCCATTCTGCTTGCGGCGCTTGCAGCAGCGCCGTTGTGGGCGCAGGAGAACGCATCATCTGTGGCTGAAGCGCGTCAACGCAATGTGGCCGGCCTCAGACATTTTCAGGCTGGAAGCCTGGGAGCTGCGCTGCAGGAATTTCAGGCGGCGGCGGCGGCCAACCCGCGCGAGTCTGAATACCCGAATAACGTTGGCATTTGTTATTTGAGCATGGGCCGCTCGGCCGAAGCCAGAGCGATGTTTGAAAAAGCTCTGCAATTGCGCGAACTGCCGCTCTACCACTACAATATTGGCCTTGCATCGGTGCGTCTCGGCCAGGTGGAGCAAGCGCTGGCGGCCTTCCGTAAGGCAGTGGCCTTCGATGGCAACTATGTGGAAGCCTGGAATCAAATTGGCTCCCTCGAATTTCAGCAGCGGAACTTCAGCGGCGCAGAACAGGCCTGGCGTCGTGCTTCGGCCGCTGGCCGCAATGCGGAAGTAGAGTCAAATCTAGGCATGGCTCTTCTGGAGCAGAACAAACTGGAAGAGGCACGCCAGCGACTGGAACGCGCCATCCAGTTGAACCCGCGCTATGCGCTGGCGCACTTCAACCTGGGAGTTTTGCTGCAGCGGCAACAACAATTGCCAGCGGCGGAACAAAGCTATTTGCTGGCCACGCGCGCCGATCCGCGCGCCTATGCCACTTACTACAACCTGGGCGTGGTCCAGGAACGTCAGGGAAAGAAGGAGGCGGCGATGCATAGCTTTGAAAGTTTTGTGCAACTTGCGCCTCCAGGGATGCAGCAGCAGATAGCTGAGGCGCGCCGAAGAATTGAGGCCCTGCGTTCAAACCAGTAACCGAGCGTAAGCCAACCGAACTGTCAGGAACCAGATGAAACTAAGCCTTGCCGATCTTACTCCAGCTGCCCTGCTGCGCCCGGCCAACTATTTTGCCAGACCTGCGCCGTGGTTCAGCGGTCCAGTAGCTCTGGCCGGCGTTGCGTTTTTTATGGGTCTGCTGCAGACTGTGCTTGCGCTGGTGAATTCGGCTGCACTCAGCCAGGCTGCCAGCGAATGGGCGCGAGTAGGCGCAATCAGCGGTTCTCCGGAGACTGCAGTGCTCTATGCCTTCTCGCCATTTCGTCATCTGGCGTTGCCGGTCTACTGGCTGATTTTTGCCGGTCTGGCGGGCTTGCTGCGCGCACTTATGGCCAGACTGCAGAGCGGGTCCGCAGGCCTCGCTGGACTGGTTCTGATCAGCGCCTGGGCGGCGATCCCCTATGCCATTGCCGGCGGCCTGCTACAGTTGCTTGCCCTTCTGATTCCGTATTCCGCTTTACAGTTTTCGGTGCTACGGCTGGCGGCCAGTATGCTATTTTTGTGCCTGGCTTTTGCTGGCGAGGGCTATGTAGTCATCAAGGCGCTGCACGCGCAACGATCAATGTCCGGCGGACAGGCGGCGCTTGTCTGGCTGGCGCCTGTCTTGCTCATTCTGCTGATAAGCGGCGTGTTCGGATTGGCCCTGCTGGCGATGTAAGCATTCGCAGCGTATTTGCAGACCGTGAGCCTGTCTTCTATCATCGACCAGCTTGCGATGCGTAAAGCAAATTGACGCAGAGAACCGCGTTGCAACGCTTGCTGGATGCTGAAGCGCGCCATCCTGTCCGTACTCTATCGCTTCGGGTACGTGCTCAGCAAGGTGCAGCGGCCCAATTCACGGCCGCAGCCCTCGCGCCTGCCGGCGCCTGCGCGCAAGATCCACTACGGCGCCGGGCAGCGGCTGCTGTCCGGCTGGTTGAACGTTGATTTCTATCCGCAGAGTAAGCTGGAGCGCGAGCCCTTCCAACTGTCCGTGGATCTCAGCGGCGCACACCCCTTTGACGACGGCAGTTTTGACTTTGCCTTTGCGGAGGATTTCCTCGAGCATCTGGACCAGAAGCAGCAGCTCAACTTCCTGGTTGAGGCGGCCCGCTGCCTGGCCGCGGACGGCGTGCTGCGGCTTTCTTTTCCAGGCCTCGAGGGGGTGATTGAGCGGCACTACAATCAGCCAAATTTTGAGACCTTTGCTCGCGGCGCCTATGAGTCCTACGACTTGTTTGAACACAAGCATTTCCCGGCGCGAGCCGAACTCCAACTGATGGCTAAGGCTGCCGGCTTTCGCCTGGCAAATTTTGCCATCGAATTTGGAAAGTCCGCTCACCGCGAATTACAAGATCTCGATTCGCGCGGAGAGCAAATAGGACTGAATACTTATGTGGAACTAACAAAGTAAGAATGCAGCCAGGATTTGCGAAGCAAGCAATCGATGAGACCGCCACCGCCAGCCAATTCCATCCCCGCTCGTTTCTACTCTCTGGATGCACTGCGCGGCGTGGCCGCGCTCAGTGTGGCGGTCTATCACTGGCAGCATTTCATTCCGCCCCTGGGACCGGACAGCCAGCTGCAGATCGACAGGCTTCCTTTTTATGATTTTCTTTTTCTTTTTTTTCATCACGGCTTTTTGGCCGTAGATCTTTTTTTCATGATTTCCGGCTTTGTGTTTTTCTGGCTCTATTCGCAGAAGATTGCCAGCGGAGCGCTTTCGGCTTATTCTTTCGCAGTATTGCGCTTCTCCAGGCTTTATCCCCTGCATTTGCTTACGTTGCTGCTCACCGCAGGCCTGCAGTCAGTTGCCGTCCTGTTAACCGGGGCCAGCTTGATTTACTCCTATAACGATTGGTATCATTTTGTTTTGCATCTCTTCTTTGCTTCGCACTGGGGTCTGCAGAAGGGTTTTTCTTTCAACGCCCCCGTTTGGTCCGTGTCGATCGAAATTTTGCTCTATGTATTCTTTTACCTTTTCGCACGACTCTATGGCGCGGCAAAATTGAGGCGCGGCCTGGCGACTTTGCTGGCCTTTGCGCTGCTGATCCTGAGCGCCCGGTACATTGAGGCCGCCCTTTTTCGAGGCCTGCTGGCTTTTTTGATTGGAGGACTGTGCTTCCTATTTTATCTGCGCGCCAGAAACTGGCGGCGGGCGCTTCCATCTCTGGTTCTGGGAGGGCTTTGTATCGCCCTGTGGATCCTGGTCATACTGGAAATGCGCCTGGATCTTACGGGCGTCTGGGGCCGCTGGCAGGCCTATTCTGAGCAGCAGCTGCTGGCGCTGCGCGCGCTGTGCGGACTCCTGCCGGTACTTTGTATATTTCCACTAACCATACTTGGGCTGGCCCTGATTGAAGCCAGGCGCGGCGCTCTGGGAAAACGGCTGCGCTTTCTGGGCGACATTTCTTATTCTTCTTACTTACTTCATTTCCCATTGCAACTTGGATTTCTGCTGCTATGGCGCGCCCTGGCAATAAGCGAAAATGCCTTCAGCTCGCCGTTCTTTTTCGCTGCATTTTTTGCCGTGCTGCTGACGCTATCATTGGCCAGCTACCACGCCTTCGAGCGTCCGCTGCAGAGTCTGCTGCGCGCGCGCTTGATTGAAAAATCAAAGCGGAACAAAGAGTAAAACCTCAGAACAAAAACGAGCCGGTTTGCTCCGTTCAGCAGCGCTTCCCGCGATCTCTTCACTCGCGGAGCATAACTTTGGCGCAGCCAACTACTGCTCGCGGGTATCGCTATTCACGCCAGAAGCATCGCCGCCGCCCGCTGTTTTTGGCAGGCAATAAACATGAATCTCGTCGAGAAAGGGATACGGTGTACCATCACCTGGGAAAGTCGTGATCAAGTAACCACAATCGCCGGCGGCGCCCTTGACCTGCAGGATGCCTGCGTCGCGAAGGCTGGAAAGAACGACCATTCGCTCGATAAGAACCTCATTTTGCTGCGGGCTGCGCCCGCCAAGCACCATAACAAACTTGTTGGCGCCCGGTGAAATCGCCGCCGCTTCCGGGTAGCCATAGTATCCGATGAAGTCTTGCAAGCCGTCGCTATTCAGGTCCAGGATAATTCCAAAGTACGGTACAACGCCAGGCGCCGCGTGCGCCAGGAAGGGACGCATCCGTTCCTTATCCCAGAATACCTCCATTTCTTCGGCTGACCGGAGAAATACAGGACCCGGTCCCATCTCCTCCACCCAGTGCCGCTCAGCAGCAGTAGGCGCGCGCGCCGCCACGAGCCTGAACTCGAGCCTCTCGTTCTTTATATGCGGTTCAAAAATCTGAAGATCGCCCACAATGTAGTCGCCGCCTCTGTGCAATGGCGACTTCAGATCCAGTTTGTAGATGCGCCCATCACGAAAGCGCACTGGCCCAAAATTATCGGGGGGATTAGATTGCAGGGGAAGCCCTGCGTCAATGTCGGTTTCGCGCAAGACGTCCGACCTGTAGTCGATCGGTTGTTCGCAGCGTCCGAAAATCAGACCAGGCAAGAACGACACAAGAATGGCAAAAAGCGCCGCAACGCCGCGATTGTGCGGCAACGCTGGCCGCCTACCCTGTCCGTGCTTGCTCACTGGCCACACCCCGCTATCCCGCGGCAATGGTTTGTCCATTGTCTATTCTTGAGCTGCGAGAAAAAATCCCTATCTCTTGAGTCCTCTTTTTTCCACGGACGCCGCAGAGCCCCATCGCCGCCGTTGTAAGCTGCATAAGCAGCACGCTGGCGGTTCTGGACTGTCCAACCACCCGGGGGTTCAGGAAATCCCTGCGCTCTGGACCACTGATAGTACAGGAATTTTACAGCTTCGCTCACATTGTATCTCCAATCAACCGCAGCGCGCAGAAAATCGATGTGACTAGCTTGCGAATGATAATTCAGCTGGCCAATGCCGATATCGTGTTTATCCCAAAAGCCCTGATATACATTCTGATATGTAACGTCGGGGGGGCCATCGTACTGTTTCCATGTTGATTCCTTTTGTAGCATGGCGCGGACCAGTTCCATAAAATCATCCGTGTAACGGCTGTCCTCCCTTTGCAGCTGTTCGGTAAATTCATAGATGTCCTGGTCGGTGGGCGTAGCATAGCGGGGATTATTCCTGTGTGCCTCGCGAAATTGGCCGGTCAAGTTAAATAGCGGCTGTGCGTCGTTGAGAGGGGTGTTCTCTTCAATGATGAGCGGCGGCGCGACGGCAGCCGCCGTGGGGTTCCAGTTAAAAGATTCCCGATCGCGAACCCACTGCAGTTCGTCTTCAGTCACCTTCGGAAGCATGACCAATTGCCCGGCCCGTGCATTTCGTTCGGGAATATTTCGGTTTGCAAATTGGATTCGCTTAGCAGAAATAACCGTCCCAAACCTGGCTGTCAAATCTTGCGAGAGCTTTTGCCAGCCGCCGCTCGCCGGAAAGCGCGCGGCGCGGCCCTGAGCAATCAGCCTCTCTTCATTCAGTCTCTTTAGAGCATTAGCACCCGGGTTCTGTTGCGAATCCTCCTGCGTCAGCGCTTCCGTGAAGCTTTTCAATGAATCTTCGCTCATATTCTTAAGGATACTCTGCAGCTGCAGAGACGGGGCGGCCTGGGCAATTTCCAATAGCTTCCTTGCCTGCAGTGGCGTAAAATCGTCGCGGTTTGCAAGGTTCCGTCCAAATTCTACCATATGGTCTGGCGCTATCTCGAAGTTCCTTTTCAAAATATTTTGGATCGTGGGGGCCAGCTCGCGACGGTCCTGGAGGCTGGCCGATTCAAACATATTGATCAATGTTTGGCCGTCTCGCGCTCCAAGCGCCTGCCACAGGCGATTTGCAGTTTCTCCATTGCCGCCCAATGCCGCCGCCGCCTTAAAGGCTTCCAGTCCCCGTCGCGCGCCATCTTCTAAATTGGTTTCTTCTCCGCGCAAATCTGCGGCGAGAAAATCAAGGGCGCCACTGAAGTTTGATTGAAGCCGGGCCTCCCAGATTTTTTGAACGACTTTGTTGGTGGCGGATTGATCCGGCCCGGATTGCGATCGCGAAATTGTAGTGGCTTGTAGAAGGAGCGCATCAAGCTTCTCTGATAGCGCAGCAGCAGAAATATTTAGCTTCGTGGCTGACTCGCGGAAAAGCTCCGTCAAGCTTGGCTGAGGCGATCCATTGCTCCAGGAGCGAAGCGTGGCAAGGACCTGTCTCGCATTTTCTTCATTCAGGTCGCCTTGAAGCAGGCCCTGCAATCTATCGATTGTTGCAGACGGAATTCGCCGTGGCCCGCGCTCCGTGACCTCCGGTTCCCCAGCGTCAGGATCGCCATCCTCCGGCGCCTCGCCTGGCTCCCCGCCCGGCGCGCTGTCTGCCGTCTCCGGTTCGTCTGCTGGTTGCTCGGGCTCCCAATCTGGCGGCAGCGACCACTGATCATCTACGCCAACCACGCCGCCGATGCCAACAATACTGCTCATCGGCTGGGCGTAATCATCCAGGAAATCCTCGGCCTCGTCCAGGGCCCGAGCGGTTGCGTATGGCGGAATTGATGTCGCCAGCAACCGGCGATCTGCACTGGCCTGATCTCTGTCGCTCCTTTTCAGGTGGCGACAACTTCGCTGACGTTTACCGTTTGGACTTCCACGAGAATTCGAACAAGGACTGATACTCGTAGTCGTTTGCCGCTCCCGCACCTCCGGCAGGGACAATCTCAAGCTTGTCGCATCAGTTAGTTTTTGCCTTGGTCCGTCGCCGGTTCGTTACCGAAATCAAAAGCTTCCACCACATCTGCTATATTATACTGCGGAAGTTCAGCCAGTTCTCTTGCAGTCATCCCGACAGAATTCTTGATATTTGGGTCCGCCCCGCCGCGCAGTAGCATTCGCACCAGCTCGCCGTCCATCTTTGTTGCGGCGTACATGAGAGGCGTGAATCCAGTCGAGTCCTGTGCATTCACATTGGCGCCGCGCTGCAAAAGCAAGCTGACGATCTCCCTTGTTTCCCGTTCACCCTCGGTGCAATTCACACCAAAATGGAGCGCCGTCCAGCCCCCTCTGTCCGCTACATTTGGATTGGCCCCACTCTCAAGCAGGTAGCGAACCAGCTCCACATGCCCGTTCATCGCAGCAGTATCTAGCAAGCTCTCGTGGCCGCGAATGCGAGTATTGACATCAAAGCCTCGTTCTATAGCCTTACGAACCGTCGGCAGATCACCCTGTTTTGCGGCAGAAAGTATGCGTTCAGGGTCAGCGCTATTGCAACGAACCATCAAGACCACAATAAGAATGAAAGCTGCCCAATAAGTGTTTCTAGTTACCTTCATCTCAATCCTCCAATGCGGCCAACGCGCCTGCAAGCTCCCGAGCGTAGCGGGCGCGATGCGCTGGCCAACGCTGAGCTCGCAGTGCGTACACTTTTTCAATGAGCTCTTTGTCGCTTAAATCGGCCACCGCCGCCTTCAAAGCCTCTCTTTCTGAAGCTGTCAACGGCCGGTACCTGCCGCTCCTGGTTCTGTCGGACCGGTCCGGATTGACGATCGCCTGGTAGAAAATGACCTCCGGGCTGGCTGGGCCATGCTGTACACCGAGCGACCAAATCACATCCTGTAAGACCGGATCGCGCTCCAGAAGATCTGGAACCGACAGCAGCACCTTCTTCAGCGCCGGTTTGTATTGAGTCGCAGCGATAAACGATCGCTCAAGCGCCTGAAAATTCATATCCTTCGCAAGCGTCTCCCATGCGGCGATGAAAGATGCATCGCCGGCAATTGCCGCATGGTTGCCTCCGGCAGCGTAAAGCTTCTCAGCAAACGTCTTTCCACCATTATCCACTAACCAGGCTAAGAACATATTCATCGTACCAGTTTTCGATGCAATTTGCCATCGGCCGTAGCTGCAACCTCCGCGGTCCCTTTCGGGTGGCGGACATATTTGACTTCCGTCGGCGCGTCGAGTACCGCTTATGACCCTCGTCCCGCGTCCGCCGCTTTCTTCGTGCTCACTGAGCCTGCCAACGCCGGCATACTCCCCTCGAGAGACTTGCGCTTGCTGATTACTGGCTTCTTGGCCGAAACTCAACAGGAATTCCCTTATTTTGTCTAAGATGTTCTCACTAGCTGAAGGTCGTCCCTGCCCCACGCCACCCCCGCCCGAATCGCCAAAATCCTGACCTATGCCGGACAATCGGCCCAATATAAACCCAGCATTGTCCAATTCTTTCTGATACTGCCGCCGTGCTGTCTCCATGGTACGCACAGCGTCCGCGACATCGAAGGGCAAATCCGGAGAATCTCCTGGAGGCATCGTCCGCAGACCGTCGTCAATCGCGGCAATGATCGTTTGCAGCTCAGCTCTACGCTCCACCAGGCTCTTCTCAGAAAAGCGATGGAGACTTCTTCCCGACACGGGATCACGAACGTGAACTACCATGCCTTCACTGGCGGTCATGGCGACGGTCAACTTCTTACCCCCCACTAATGCATGATAGTACCCACCACCGCTGGGCTCCCATTTGTATGGGATCGAGTCAATAACGATAGTTTCATAACTATTGAATCGCCCGATTTGGGAAGGAGTATAAAAGGAGCCGCCCCCGCGCTCCGTGACCTCCGGCTCCCCAGCGTCAGGATCGCCATTCTCCGGCGCCTCGCCTGGCTCCCCGCCCGGCGCGCTGTCTGCCGTCTCCGGTTCCATCTTCGGCATCTGGCGTCATCGCTACGCTCTTCCATGGCGCGCCACTGCCGGCTGTGCGATAGTAGAATCGAACAGTGGCAATACCCGATGCCGGATTCCAATCAGTCACACTGCTGCGGACTTTCAGCGGCATACCGGCAATTGGCGTTCCTGGAAAGAAGCTTGCTCCACCGATGGTCGGCGGAGCGTCCGTGGTGGCCAGCAGCTGCGCGGTCAATATGTAGGCCGAGAAATGGTAAATCGGCGCACTAACACAGTCCTGGCCCGAAGCGACATCGCCGCCCATGCTGATATACTGGCCTGCATCCTGATCGTAGTATTGAACCTGCAGAGTGCGCTCTTGCAGTCCGCGGGCTACTACCTGATCGCCATTGTAGCATATCGTGAGCGTCGCCGGTTTGTTGAACTGCAGCCCTTCGGGCTCAAATCGGTATGCCGCCTGTACTGGCAGTGTTTCCCCCTGCTGCGCGGGAACGCTGATCAGGGAATAGCTGATGACAACATCTTCGTCAACTGCCCCCTGCGGCACGGTAAGCGTCATACTTGGAGCGCTGAGCGTTCCGCCGCCGACCGGCGTAACTTGCGCCGATGCTGCGGCCCCCAGCGCCAGCAAAGCCTCCGTCCATGATTGTCCGTCCGAACCGCCCAACAACTTCTGACAACCGACGGTCAGCAGTGTAAGCAGGGCCAGAAGCAGACTCTTGACTGACTTCATGTCCTGTTCCTCCTGGTTTCAATTACCGGAGGACCTGGCAATGGAGCTTAGGCCCTCCGGCAAACCTAGTCGGACAGCCAAATCATTTCTCAAAAAAAATCCGAAATCCGGAGGCTCTACATCTCGGTCTTCATTCAAAGCTGATTTCCTCAATGTCTTCCGGCGCAATCAAGAGCGTGTCGTCCGCGGTGTAAACCCGGTAGCGACCCTCCACGCCAAAGATCACGCCAAAGATGACCTTGCCGCTTTTCAGGCGGATTCTCTGAGGCGCCCGGCCAAGACGTTCTACTGCCGCCGCGCGGAACTCTACTTCTCCCTTTCCGGCGAGATCGGCGCGCAAGCTCGCGTAGCGGGCATCGCGCTCCGCTTCGCTCATTGACTCTGCCTCCTGTTGCAGAAAATCGGAGCGCTCCTCGCCGATCGATTGCACCTGCGGCGGATCGCCAAAGGCCAAACGAAAGGCGGTCAGTTCTGCCTGCAAATCTGCCGCGGATGGGAAACGGCTCGCGATTTCCTGCCGGCAACGCTGCAGTTCAGAGTCCGAGGCCTCGCTATGTTGGCGGAGCGTACTGAATGCTGGCGCCTCCAGCAAGGATCGCAGGCGCGCCACGGCATTCAAGCGTCGATCAAAATCAGCGACGGGTACTGTTGACGCTGTGGCTGGCCCCACCACGCTGTTAGCCTGCTGCAAAATCTCAAGAGCTCTCTCCAGTAAAGGAGAAAGCGCCAGCACCGATGGCGGCAGTTCCTCAAGTGCATCCCAGCGACGTCGAAAGCGAACCTCGCCTTCCAGTCCCGTCAGGCTTTCCTGCTGTTGGGACGCTTCCGAAATAAAGCGCGTGCCACGGACCTCGGCCGCGCTATGCGCCATATGAATGACAAGCGCGACGGGACGTTCTTCGATCCCTGTTCGATCCATTCGCGAATATAGACGACCACTGCTAAGTGCGACGACAGCCTGGTCGCCGCGCAGGCGAGCCAATTGCAATTCTGCTGCACCGAAGATTCGCCATTCAATGCGCGCCGCCGGCAGACTCAGCGCCAGGGCCGCGCGCGCTTCCTGGCTTGCTTGCAGGCGATCGCTTTCCGCCACCAGGAGGCCCGTTCTGGCCTCATTTCCAGCCGATTTCATCGCTCCGCTGAGAGCGACCAGCTCTGCCTGGTAGCTCTCATCTTGCTGCAAATACCGATAGGTCCCAAAACCAACGCCGGCAGCCAGCAGCAGTGCAGCGGCCGCACTGAGCAGACGCTTCCGCCAGAAATCTGAAGCCGTCCCCCTCGCGACTGCCGGGACTCTGTGCATTGCGATCAGTCGATCGCGCAATTCCGGCGGCATCTTCCGGGCTGCGCCCCGCAAGCCTTGCAATTCCGCCGGCCAGTTCTCGGGTGACTGCTCAAGCAAGCGGCGCGCCAGCTCTTTGCGCTCTTCTTCGCTGCTCATCAGCTGAGTCCCCCCGGTTGGATTCCTGCTTTACGGCAGGCTTCGGCAAGCAAGGTAAGCGATTTCTCCATCAGACGATAAATGGTTGCCGGCGACTTTTCCAGCTGGCTGCAAATTTCTTCTACGCTAAGGTTATCGATAAAGCGTAATTGCATGACGCGCGCTACATCCTGCGGCGTAGCTGCAGCGCTCATCGTTTCGTACATTACCAGGCGCAATTCACGGGCCAGTGCAGCGCTTGCAGCGCGATCCTGCGCGTCGCTATCCGGAGGTTCGTCCAGCAGCGGCATGTTTCGGCGGTCCTGGCGCAGCGAGCTGAAGTAGTCGTTTCTGGCAATGGTCTGCAGATAGGCAACTGCCGATTCTCTGCGCACCTTTCCGCGACGCACCATTTTCAAGAACTTCAGATACGCGTTTTGCAATGCTTCCGCCGCCTTCTCTTCATCGCGACAGAGGATGCAAAGGTAGGAGTAAATCTGGTCGCCGTGCTTTCCCAGGAAAGCGGCAAGTTCCTCTTCCTCCAGCATTTCAGTCACAAGCACGCCCAGAGCTAGCAGCGCGTCTCTGGCTGCCATCTGCGATTGGCGACTGATAAACCTCTGCCGAAGCACGCCTTCTATACATAGAGGCCACAGTCATTTCTCAAATTTTGCTGATTCCGCCGGACCCTGAACATCTCTGCAAAACTCAAGGACCAAAACTACATCCGTCAAACAATGACCCGTCGTAAACACAGGCTGGGGCGCCCAGAAAGCCAATGAGAATTGAGCGAGGCCCCTTGAGATCAAAGCCATTGCTCAGTTCCGAAGCAATGCAGGCCCCGATGAGCGACAGCAGTGCAACAGCGATCATTGAAAGGCCGCGGCGCAGCAGCCCGCTGCGGATCAATATTGGATTTGAAGACATGCCACTACCGTACCGGGGCCCGCGCTCAAACGCCAATGCAACGAAGGCGCCCGATTGATCGAGATCAGCGGCCAATTCGCCTGCCAGGGCGGACCGCCAAAAACAATATCGACCAGGTTCCACGCCCAGAGCAAGCTCAAAGCGATTGCAGTATTGTTGGTCTCCTTTTCCAGGGCAAACACTGTTCGTTCCTTTGAAGCCAGGTAAAGCACGTTGATGGTCGCAGCTTGAAGAATTGAGAGGCGGCCGTTGAGCGTCTGGAAGGCAACTGCACCGGTAGGCGCTGGATCATTGTAGTCGGCCTCCGCGGCCGAATGGCGCTGACGCAGACGCCAGTAACGTTCCAGCAAGAAACCTGCGCCAATTGCATACACGGCAGCATGAAGCTCGCGCCCCTCGCTGTACTGGCCCCAGCCCGGCCAGATAGCCGATTGTATGATTGGCGTCAGATTGCGTCCGGTCGCCGGCATTTCCTGAAGAGCGGGCTCAAGCGGCCCGGCAGGCGCAGTGACCGCTGGCGCTGGCTGAATGGCGGCCGCTGGCGGCCTTTGGGCGCTTTGTTCCCAGCTGGTGGGCAGCGATCGAATACTGCGGATTTGTGCGTTTGCTATGCGTCGACGCGAGCCATCTGGAAAATAGATGGTGTGGGCCGCGCCGCTGGGCCGCACGCGTACGTTCAGCAGTTCCTCGCCGCTGCGAAGTACAACTGTGTCGGCGCGAAGTCCCCGGCCGGCTGCTATGCCAAGGGCAATCGCTAAGACTGCTCTCTGAACCAGGCGCCCCGATCCGATCGGACGCTCAATTTTCGCAGAATGTTTAGTTTGGACTTCCATTGGAGCGACTTGCCTTGCGAGATCTGCAACTTCGACAAATCGAGCAAGCCCTTTCGCCCTGAGCGGTTCTCTGCTGTGGGCCCGCAACTTTTTGCTTGTGCATAGCTGCCGTGCATCGATCTTGCCCGTGCTCTTCAGGGGCCGAGGTTCTCATGGACGTTGTTCGTATTCTGCTGGCCATCATTCTGCCGCCGGTCGGCGTCTTCTTGCAGGTTGGCATTGGCCTGCATTTCTGGCTGAATATCATTTTGACAATCTTTGGCTACCTTCCTGGCATTATCCACGCGGTTTGGGTAATCCTGCGCAAGTAGAGCGGCAAATCGACGGCCCCCCGCTGGCAGCGGCCTGCGTCGCCGGCAAAGATTTCATAGCTTGCGTGCTTTGAAGCGAGTGGGCAGGTAGGCCTGACCTACGAAAGGCGGGCTTGCGATGCGTTCAATTTCAAATGACGCCAGGCTTTCGCCCCAGAACCAGCATCCTTCAACGTGCGATGCGCCGCGATGAACGGATGCTGAAAGCGTATACTTACCTGGCGCCAGATTGGCCGGCCAGGCAAATTCAACCTGCAGCCTGTCGCCGGCCTCCAGTTGCGGCAGGGTTTCGCCAAGCAGGCGACTGTTAACGCCAAAAACCTTCTGATTGTAAGCATTGCTAAGGTGAAAGCCAACAGTCAGATTTTCCATCGGCACGCGAGCTCGAAAACTGATTTCGACCAGCGCCTCCTCGCCTACCGCCAGCACATCGCCGCCGCGTGCGTTGACGGCCCGAATGCTCAGCTCTTCGACAAAGGCCGCATAGTTGCTGGCGGCGGCAATATCCTTGCCCGAATCGGCGGGATGCTTTGCCAGCAGATGCATGTAAGCCTCCACTGCGGCGCGCGGCGCGCCATCGTAAACCTTGCGACCGTGGTCCAGAAGAATGATGCGATCGCAGAAGTCGCTCATCAATCCGAGATCGTGACTGACAATTAGCAGCGCACTGCCCTCCTCCTGAAATTGTCGCATGCGCTGCAGACACCGTTGCTGGAAAGCGGCGTCGCCCACCGATAGGGCCTCATCGACCAGTAGCAGCGATGGCCGACGCATGGTCGCCAGTGCAAATCCCAGCCGCATTGCCATTCCCGAAGAATAGCTGAACAAGGGCTGCGTGCGAAATTCTTCCAACCCAGCGAAGGCAAAGATCGAGTCCATGGCCGCCGTCATAGCGCTGGTCGATTCGCCCCACAGAATGCCGTTGTAAAAGGCGTTCTCTTCGCCGGAAAGCTCGGGGTTGAAGCCGACGCCTAGCTCCAGGATTGCGCGCAGGTCGGACGGGCGCTGCAAAAGGCCGCGGTCCGGGGCAAGCACTCCAGCAATTAGCTTCAAGAGCGTCGATTTGCCAGCCCCATTGCGGCCGATGAGGCCCAGCGCTTCTCCCCGCGATAGTTGCAAACTTAAATCATCGATGGCCAGGTACTGTCGATCAAAACCCCAGAATCCGCCGCTGAGCGCCGCCAGCAGGCGACGCGGCGAGCGCGAGAAGCCCCGGTAGCGTTTGCTGAGTCCCTCAATTTGAAGCGCATTCATCGGCTACAGATGATCCAGAGCGACGGCATGCAGCCGGCGGCGCGCAGCCAGCAGCAAGAAAGCGGCAACGACTGCATAGAATAGCAGGGCCGGCCAGAAGAGGGGCTGCATCGCCACAGGCAGGGTGGCGCCGCGAAACAGCTGCAAGAAAACCGTGAAGGGATTCCATTGGTTGATCTTTCCCAACCATCCTTCCCCCCGGTACAGGACGGGCGCCGACCAGAAGAGCAGCTGACTGAGCAAGCGAATCAAGGGCGACAGATCTTTTAATAGCAGGTTGGCGCGAGCCAGATAGTGTAGAGCCATTAACAAATAGAGTCCGGCCAGAGCGGCAAGCGGATAGGCCAGCAAGAATTGTGGCAACCGAAGTTCGCTGCGCAGCGCCAGCAGCAGAAAGGCCGGCAGACTGGTAATCGTAAAATGCAGCAGGTACTGCACGTAAGGAATCCAGAGCAAAAGATCGGCGCCAACCGGGGATCGCTTCAAAAGCGAGCGATTTTCAGAAAGGATAGCGCTGCCTCGCAGCAGCAATTCTTGCAATGGCAGCCAGAAAATAAGACCGCTGAGCAGGTAGGCGCCAAAGCCCTGGTCAGACGGTGCGCGGCCGATGTTCAATCCAAGAAAGACAGCGCTGTAAATCAAGATCAGCAGATTGTTCTGGATGAAGACCCAGATCAGGCCAAGCAGCGAACCAGCATATTGCAGGGCGTAGTCGCGCCTGACCAGAGCCCAGATCGTCGACAGCTTGCGCATCAGGACGACTCTGGCCAGCTCAGCCAGCCAGTCGACTGTGAATCTCGCGCAGCGCTCTTTCGCCGGCGCGCAGACCCATCTCGTAGGTCTGGCGCACGCCTTCTGGATTGGCGTAGTCGAAGCTGGTGATCGGCAGTGGCCGACCCGGCGCAATGTAGATCATTTGCCGTCCAAGGTGGTCGCCCTGGGCCTCCAGCTGTTTGCGGGCCAGTTCCTCATAGAAAACGGCGACGGTCAGCGTTGCCGGCGGCAGTATGGAGACCGGCAGGTTGTTGAAAATGCCGCCATCGAGATAGAAGTGACCGTCATCCAGACGTTGCACGCGCACAATGGGCGGCGCCGAGCTGGAGGCCATGACAATGTTCTCGGCGCGCGCCGGGGAGTAGAGGTCCTGTTCCGTAAAAACCTTTTCAATCAATCCGGCGCGCTGGCTGATTTCGCGCAAAATATTACGATAGATACCCTGCCTGGCCAGCGCCATCTCCTTGCGGTAGCCGGCGACGATGTCGGCAATCAAGCGGTACAATCGCCAGCGACCGGAAGCAACGTAGAGTTCGGGCGGCATCAGCAGCGCATTGACGCGCAGCCCGATGGGCGAGGAACGCAGTCGGTCCAGATCCATGTAGGCAGCCAGAGCGCTGCGATACATGCGCTCATGCGGGAAGGGACGCTTGCCGCGTAAGAGCCAGGTCCAGTAGAAGTTGGCTTTGTTGCGCCGCGTAATCTGGACAAAGTAGTTAACGATATCGTCGCCAAGGCCGGCGATCACCGCCATCGCCATCGCCGCTCCGGCCGAGGTCCCGGAAACGATGCTTACCGGCGCGCCGCCCTCAATCAGCACTTTGCCGGCGCCCAGTGCAAAGAAGGCCTTGCACCCGCCGCCAGATAGGGCCAGGGCCACCCGCGGTTTCTGGAAGCGGGAAATTGCTCGCTGCAGAAAGCCGCCCATCCCTCGCTAGCTCCAACGCCTCGCGGCGCCTGGCAACTGCATTCCCTCTCTTCTGATGCCATGGCTATTATTGCCGATCACCCTGCACTGCTGGAAGCTGAGTTTCGCCGAATTCTTCGTCAGCTGCTGGCCTGCGCAGCGGCGGGCGCGGTATGGGGCAGCTTGTGTTTCTACTTCAGTCTTCGACCGCCACACTTCCTTGGACTGGAAGATATTGCACCGCTCCGCGCCGGCGTATACTACAGTTGGTATGCATGCGTACATAGCTTCTATGTTGCCCTGGCCGTGGCGCTGGCCTACTTCCTGGCCAGTCGCGGCTGGTTGCGCGCCGCAGCTCTGGCCTGCGCGATTCCCGGTCCTGGATTTTTGTTCAATCTGCCCTTGATTCCCTTTGCCTGGCATCTACATCGTCGCCTGGGCGAACCAGAGTGGCGCCAATTTTTTGAATGGCGAATGCGCTTTCATCCGGTGAATGATTTGACCGACCAACGTCGCAGGAAATAGTAGCTGTCCTGACCGTACGGGGTAGTAGCTCAGCTGGTTAGAGCGCCGGTCTGTCACACCGGAGGCCGCGGGTTCAAGTCCCGTCTATCCCGCCACTGCGGCTTGCTTTCGCTGTTGTCCAGCTTTGCTTCCAATTTTTCAATAGTGAATCCTGTATAGCCATAGATGGCCGATAGCAGCGGGTTCAACCAGTTCAATATGGCAAAAGGACCGTAGGCAATAGCGCTGACGCCAAGAGCGCCCTGCATGAAGGCGCCACAGGTATTCCAGGGGATCAAGGCCGAGCTCAGCGTGCCTGAATCCTCGAGGGCGCGGGACAGGTTCTTGGGCGCCAGTCCGGCCTGCTGATAAGCTGAAGCATACATACGCCCGGTCAGTACGATGGAAAGATACTGCTCCGAGGCAGTCGCGTTGAGCAGCACGGCAGTGCCCAGCGTCGCGGCTATCAAGTTACCCGTACCGCGTGCAACCTGGATCACTGCGTAGGCGACGCGGGCCAGCATACCGCTGGCCTCCATCACGCTGCTGAACACCATTGCCGAGAGAATCAGCCAGATGGTGCTGAGCATTGAAGCCATACCGCCGCGGCTCAACAGATCGCGGGCCATTGCGTCCGGTCCTTCGTAGCGAAAACCGCTGGCGGCGGCCTGCAGTGCAGCGGTGGCAAGACCAGGCAGACCGGCAGAGTAGTCCCAGGCGCGGTGCTGAAGGATTCCGGCGTTGAGCAGTCCAGCAAGCGTCCCCAGAGCAAGCGCCGGGATAGCCGGGACGCGCCGTAGGGACAGCGCAATCACCAGCGCCACAGGCCAGAGATTCCACAGCTGCGTATCAAAGCGAAATGCAATTGCCGCGCGCATTGCTTCGATGCGCTGCAAATCTTCGGCGCCGTGTGACGACGCATTGAGACCCAGAATGGCAAGCGCTGCAAGCGTTGCTAACGACGCCGGCCCGGTAGTCCAGATCATGTGCCGGATGTGCGTAAACAAAGGCACGCCGGCCATCGAGGATGCCAGATTCGTGGTATCGGAGAATGGCGACATTTTATCTCCAAAGTAGGCGCCGGACACAATGGCGCCGGCGGCCAGCGCCGGGTCGACGCCCAGCGTCGCGCCGACTCCCATCAAAGCCACGCCAAGCGTTCCGGCAGTGCTCCAGGAGCTGCCGGTGGCCAGCGAAGCGCCGGCCGCAACCAGAAAGGCGGTAACCGGAAAGGCACGTACATTCAATGCGCTGATGCCAATATCGATCAGCGTTGGCGCCACTCCGCCCAGCATCCAGCTGCCGATCAACGCGCCGACCAGAAGCAGGATTACAATCGCCTGGGTAACATAGCCAACGGACCGGATCAGTTGTTCTTCTATCTCCGCCCAATGCAATCCCCGAATTCGAGCCAGGGCCGCCGCCGCCAGCCCGCTGAAAATGAGCGCCGCCTGATTGGGTCCGCTGGACGCATCAGCGCCATATTTGCGAACTGTGAGGATCAATAGACCGCTGAGCAATGCCAGAGGCAAGAGCGACACCCAGAGCGGCGGCCATACTTTCAGCTGCTGGCGATCCATGCTGGCGATTCAGAAGCGCCAGGCGACGCCGGCCCCGTCAATGTTTTCCAGCGCCTGCAAGCAGCCCTGCCCTGCGACGGCCGAAATGAGTTGTCAGCGGCCCCGGAAATCAGATAGCGTCCTCCATTGCCTGAGAGGAGCGCTTTGTGAAGTACGCATTTGAAGATATCAAGGATTCTGTAGTCATCGTAACCGGTTCCGGACGCGGTATTGGCCGGGCAACAGCGGAACTTTTTGCCGAACACGGCGCCAGAGTTGCGGTCTCGGATATCGATCAGGAAGTTTGCGACACGGCAGCCAAAGAAATTGCTCAAAAGACCGGCGCCGAAGTGATTGGAGTGGTCTGCAATATCACCAAGGCCGGCGACGCCGAGGCTCTGATGCAGAAGGTTGTCGATAAGTGGGGCAAGATTGACGTGCTGGTCAACAACGCCGGCATCACCAAGGACGGCCTGTTCCTGCGCATGAAGGAAGAACAGTGGAAATTCATCATTGATGTGAACCTTAACGGAACCTATAACTGCACCTTTGCAGCGGTTCAGCACATGCGCAAGGCGCGCAAAGGATCGATCATCAATCTATCCTCGATCGCCCGCTTCGGGAATCCTGGCCAGGCCAACTACTCGGCAGCCAAGGCCGGCGTGGTCGGCTTCACATCCGCCCTTGCCAAAGAACTTGGCCCGATGGGGATTCGCGTCAATGCCGTAGCTCCCGGTTTTGTGGAGACGCGACTGACCGATGCAATTCCGGATAAGCTCAAAGAGGAAATGGTCGACCGCATCCCGTTGAAGCGCAAGGGTCAGCCTCAGGATATTGCCGGCCCGATTCTCTTTCTGGCCTCCAGTCTTTCGTCCTACATCAGCGGCGACACGATTGAAATCAATGGCGGTCTGGGGTCCATGTAAGAAACGAATCTTCGCGATCCCTGGAAAGGGCGTCGGCTTGAGACCGGCGCCTTTTTTTTGTACGACTTCATGCCAATGGTACAACTTCCGCCGCGGGAAAGACCAATCGAAATGGATCGACAGCAATCCCAAAGCGGCCGCCGCCAGATTCCATCATATCCGGAAAATACTTTTCATTTATAAAGAATTCTGTAAGTCGAATGCGGCGTCCCGTACCCCGACCGCGCAGTCGGGTTCTGAGCAAGGCCTCTGGACCGCGCTGCACCAGGGCAAAGGGAAAGAATGCGGAGCTTACCGGAAAGGGCAGCAGACCGCGCTCCATTCGCGCCCGCAGAAAGACATTGCGTCCCTGCCGCACTTCCACAAAAGTCGATCGCTCGCCCTTTTGCCATTCAAACTCCGCCAGATCCTTGGGTATGGCCCAGTTTCTCATTCCCCACTCCACGGAAGCGGCGCTGGAAACGAAAATCCTGGTGATCCTTTTGCAGTTTCCTCCGCTGTAACTGAAGCTTCCGGGAATATACAGCAGCTCCTGGTAGGGACCACAATTTGCCTGATGATAGTTCACAAGCATCATCGCGCCCAGACCGCCGCGGTAGCTGGCCCGCTCCGGCTCGCTTAGAAATCCGTGCTCCAGGTTGTATGGAACGTTGGCGCGAAAAGGAAAGATGTATCCTTCGCCCTGTAATTCCCACGGCGGCGGAAACTTTGGCCCAGGCGCTATCGTCGACGAACTTGCTCGCCGGCGGACCGCCTGAGAAGCCTTTGCTGCACTTTTCTTCTGTTTCTTCGCTGATGTAGCCAGAGTCTTTCTCCCCCGTAGCAGATATGCCGGGCAAGCAGCCTGGGCAAGACTTTTTAGGCGGCGATGCTGCCGCCGCTCGGGCCGTTCGCCGGCCAATCTGGCGCGCCTCGCCGTCAGTCAGAAAAGAAATTTACGACGCAGGCTTTAGTCACGAAATTTCGTATATACGTGATTGAGGATCTACAAAATATCGGTTTCATGATTGGCCGCTGGCTGTGGCGCCTGCCGCTTGCACTCTTGCCCCTGGGCCTTGCGGCGCAGCCGGCGGACGCACTGGATCAGGCCCTCCGCGATCTTCAAAGCCCCGCCGCACCGGCAGAAGGCGCGGCGCCCGCAGCATCTGGCCTCTTGCGATTGACGGACCTTTCCTTTGTGGCCGATGCAGCCTGGGGCTATTCTCCGGCGCGGCCCTCCGTCCTCTCCGCGCTGCAGGCCGGACATCATGATCCCGGTCGCAGCGGCTTTTCGCTGAACGGCGCTGAGCTGGCCATGGGCGGCGCCGTGGATCCCTACTTTCAGCTGCAAATGAATGTCAATTTTGCAGAGGGCGCTGAACTCGAAGAGGCTTATGCTCGCTCCAGTTCGTTGCCCTGGGGCCTGGAACTCAAGGCCGGCCGTTTCAACACGGAGATTGGCATTTTGAATTCCACACACCCACACGCCTGGGCCTGGCTGGATCAACCGGTCATTCTGAGCAGATTGTTTGGCGGCGATGCCATGCGCGGCGAAGGCCTGCGCCTTGCCTGGCTGGCGCCTCTGCCCTGGCTGGCAGAACTCAGTCTGTCCGCACAAAACGCCGATGGCGAAAACATGATCAGCTTCCTTGCCGATCCCGCAGGCGGCGAGCCGGCGACCATTGGCGGCTACGCTGCAGTTTCTGACCCGTATGCACGCGGCGATCGACGGGCGACCGCAATTCGACTGACGAACAGCGCCGAAATTGCCGATAACTGGAACGCACGTCTCGGTTTGAACGCTGCCGTCGGTCCCAACGCCACCGGTCCCCGGGGAAAAACCGGCATCTATGGCATTGACCTTCTTATAAAGTGGAATCCGCCTGGCGCAGAACGCGGATTTCCCTACTTTGTCTGGCAGAGCGAGGCATTCCGTCGCGACTATATCGTCGACAAGGCTGTTGGCGCCGGCGCTTTAGAGGGCGCCTGGTCGCTGTTGAAGTCTCGCTATCCAGCGACATACTCTTCCGCAGAATACTTTGACTCGCAGACGCTACAGGACTTACTTGATACAACTTTATTATCTCCAGATCGCGGCGACCTGGGTTTGCTGATCGATGTTTTGCGCGGGGCGAGCGATTTTGCTGCGTTGAGCAGCGTCGAGCAACAAGGCGTGATCGAGGCCGCCATTCGCAGCGTGCATCGAACAGAGACCTTGCATGACTATGGCTACTATTCGCAGATCTTGTTGGGTTTTCTGACCGGATGGTCCGCCGGGCTTCGCTATGAATTTGCCTCCGGCAGCGGCGAAAGCCGGGTCGACGGCGGCCCCTGGCTGGGCAGCAAGGATCTTCAGGGTCGCGACCGGGATCCGGCTCGCGATACCCGCGTTCGAATCAGCCCGCTGCTGGTCTATCAGCCCTCCGAGTTTTCCCGTTTTCGCCTGCAATACAACGAGGAGCGCGCCGACCACCTGCGCGAGCGCAAAATCCTGATCGTGCAGGCCAATGAGATCGATCCGACCCTTCCGGCCGTTCCGCTGCAGTTTGTTCTGCAAGAGCGCGCGCGACGTAGCTGGAGCGTGTTTGTTGGCGTCGAATTCCTGATCGGCGCGCATCCGGCGCATGCATTTTGAGGCAGAACCATGACGAATCGCAGATCCATCATCCTCGCCCTTTTGCTTTTTTCAGCGGGTAGCCTGAGATCGGCGCCTGCCGGGCCGATCCAGGTCTGCGCTGCCACGCCGGACCTGGCGTCGATTTTTCAGTCCGTCGGCGGAGATGCCGTCCGTGTAAACTCGCTGGTGCGTCCCAACGAAGACCCGCACTTTGTCGAAGCCCGTCCGGGCATAGTGCTTGCTCTCAGCCGCTGCCAGGTCTTTGCTGAAGTTGGCCTGGAACTGGAAGTGGGCTGGGCGCCCGCGGCGCTGCAGCAAGCGCGAAATCCGCAGCTGTTGCCGGGCGCGGCCGGTTTTTTTCGAGCATCCGATTACATCAGTCCTCGCGATCTGGCGCCGCCTGGCGCCGATCGCAGCGCCGGCGACCTTCATCCCGGCGGAAGCCCGCACTTTCTGGTCGATCCGGCCGCCGGGGTACTGGTTGCAGCCGGCGCGCGCGACTTTCTGAAGCGAATTTCTCCGCAACAGACATCTCGACTGCAGGCAAACTGGCAGGATCTGAGCAGTGCAATCTTTCGCTGGTTGATTGGCGAAACCCTGGCTCAACGATACCAGGCACGGCTGGAACAACTGGCCAGGCTG
The DNA here is from genome assembly GCA_019694655.1 of Leptospirales bacterium. Lineage (NCBI taxonomy): Bacteria > Pseudomonadati > Spirochaetota > Leptospiria > Leptospirales > Leptospirales bacterium. The sequence continues at coordinate 156,125 of JAIBBN010000002.1, read as the reverse complement.
TTGCAACGCGGCGGATCGCCGGCGCTACTTTCCTACTTTCGAAACCAGAATGAGCTCAGCGCCCTGGGCGGGGCGCTTGGCGAATTTCAGCGCAAGCACGCCGTTGTGGTAGTCGATCATCCCGGTCAATGGAGCTACCTGTTAAACAGCTACGGAATCCAGGCTGCGCTCAGCATTGAGGAGCGACCGGGAATCGCGCCTTCCAGCGCTCGCCTTGAATATCTCAAAGAGACGATGCAGGGCCGCGGACTGCACACCGTCATTGCCACAGCCTTTTACTCGCAGCGAACTCTTGATTGGATCGCAGCCAGCGCCGATGCACACATACTACGCCTGGCTCATCAGACTGGCGCCTTGCCCTGCGCCAGCGACTATCTGCAGATGCTGCAGTGCAATGCGCAAATGCTTCTGCAAACGCTTGATGGGGCCTCACAGTGATTGACGAATGCATACTGTTAGAAGCAAAGGCCCTGCAGGCCGGACGCAGCGGTCGGGCGCTCTTTGAAGCGATTGATTTTCGAATCAGCGGCGGCGAGGCTCTCTTATTGCGCGGACCCAATGGCGCAGGCAAGAGCTCGTTGCTGGCGACCTTGCTGGGCGAATTTCCAGCCTACGCTGGCAGCTTCAAGCTCCATCCGCAAGCGGCGCCGCTGGCCCTGGCAATTGCCAATGCGCCGCCGCCTCTGCCACAATCGGTACGGGAATTTGTCGCCTCGCCGCTCAGGCTCGTCGGCGCCAGAGCAGCGCCGGCCGATTCTGTTGATCGCGCCCTGGAATTTTCCGGACTGCAACTTCAACAACGCTCATCGATTCATCAACTTTCTCGCGGTCAGTGGCAGCGCCTGCTGTTTGCGCGCGCCCACGTCCTGCAACCTCGCCTGCTGCTGGCCGATGAGCCGGAGTCCGGTTTGGATGCTCAGGGAATGGCGGTTTTCAACCGCCTGATTCAAACGATTTTGCAAAGCGGCGGCGGAGTGCTGGCTGCCGTGCACGGAGCACTGCCCGAAATCCGCCACAGCGGCGAAATTGTTCTGCGCCCCGTTTCCTCCACAGGCCTGCGCCAATGATCGAATACCTCAGTCTGTTTGGCGCATCGATGAGCCTGCTGCTGGCCCTGGCGCCGCCGCTGGCGATGGCCGGAGTGTTTCTTTCGGCCAGCGGCGACAACAATGCCGGACTGGCCGGCAGCGCTTCCGGCGCCCTGGGAGTGGCCCTTGCGCTGAGCTTCGGCGCCGATCAGGGGCAGAGCCCCTGGATTTTTGCATTGAGCGGCGCCGCCGGGGCCAGCATCGGACTGGTCCTTGTTGGAACCCTATCACGCGGCGTCGAAGGCGGCGCCAGCCTGGTCTACGTACTGGCGGCCGCGACCGCCGTCCTGGCAGCGGCAAGCTCGCCCCTGGCATTGGCCGAAGTGCGCAGCGCATTCAACGGCGGACTCTTTGGCGCCAGCTGGACCGAGGCGGCCATTGCCCTGCTCGTTTCCGTGATCTGTCTCAGCCTGCTTATCAGACTGCGCTTCCTGTTCTCGATGTGGATCCTTGACGCTCAGCAGTTGCGGGCGCTGGGCAGGAATCCGGAACTGCTGCGCATCCTTTTTCTGCTGGGCAGCGGTCTGTTGCTTGGCTTTGCCGCGCGTTACGCAGGGCCGCTTGCCTCCTTTGCCCTGCTGACTTTGCCCGCCTTTGGTCTGAGGAAACTTGCCTCCGCTTTGCGCACAACGCTGCTGCTCTCCGCCGCGCTGGCCGTTGTTGCCTGTAGCCTTGGATTGCTCGTTTCGCACATGATCGATTGGCCGCCGGCCGAAAGCATTGCCGCGACCCTCGCGCTGCTATCGCTCGCTTTGCGGCTGTTCAGCAAAGCCACGGCCTGAAACTTACTTTCGTATTCCTGCCTGGCGCTTGCTCAGTTGATCGAAGTGCCCAGGCGAATGTAAGAAAAGGCCGATTCTTCAGCGGCGCGCATATTGACTAACATCTGACGGTTGACCGGACGGCGCAGCTGCTTCACGTAGATGCTGAAATTCGAGGGGAAGGCGCTTACATCAATGCCCCAGCCGCGCGGGCCGGGATCAGCGATGTAGGCCAGTTCGTTAAACGATATCAGCAGCCGTTGGTTGGGCTGCACCTCGAAGTCCTGTTGCGTTGCAAAACGACGCTCCAGAACATAATAACCGATCGCCTCTCCACTGCGCGACAGGATGCGCCAGGTGGTTGTGGAACGTGGAATGGTCGCACGTTGGTCGTTGGAAAGCTGCGGCGTCTGGAAGCTGCCATTTTCTACGTATGATTCACGCACCATCGAAGCGTTCTCAAACATGATGCGATCGCCAATGCCATGCCCCGGCCCTTCGCCGGAGATCAAGAACTCCCAGCCCTCCGAATAGTATTTGGTCTGCGAGGGAAAGATTGGATCGATGTTTCTGATGCGATAGATGCCGGACTGGATCATCTGGTAGATGTCTGTGCCGCCGGCAATGTAGACAATCTCGCGGCCGGCAGCGGTGTCATCGCGCATTGCGTCCAGCGCGCTCTGATTCCAGAAGCGCCAGCCCGTTCCGGAAAGATTGTACCACATATTGGCGTAAAAGAGGCGGGCAATGGGGCGCTGTTCGGCGCGATCCATGCACTGCTTGAACTGACGGAAGGTTGCTGCGCCAAAGGCGTATTCGTACAGGCGATTGGCAACAGCCAGCAAGGCTTCATCTTCCGCCAGGCTGGTATCGAGGTCGAACAAGGTCTCGAAAAGGTTGCGGTACAATTCAGTAATCCCGTTGCGCTGGCCCATCTCCTCCTGGCGATTGATTTCAACGCTGCCAAAGTGGTGCTCTCTCAAACGAGCGACGAAGGCCGGCATATCGCTGTCCAGCTCGCGGTAGATCGACTGAAGATTGACTACGATTTTATCCAGGTCAGCCTCGTGAACCTGGCGCGTAGCGACCGGAGCGCCAAGAAATGAAAGCTGAGGCGTGAGCGCGTCGGGCATGCCGCCTACCACGCGCACAGCGTAGCTTCGATCTGGATGCACCAGCTCGCTCAGGTTCACATCACGAAAACGCCGTTGCCAGCTCAGCCATTTCTTGAAGACATCTGACGAATTGCGGTCTTCGGCCAGAAGACCGGCGGGACTGAAGAGCAAGAGCAGGAATATCGAAAACTGCAGTCGCAAACGGAACTTAGAACCAGGCAATGTCATCCCTCCATGGCCGTTCGGTCGGCGGCGCGGGCAAGGAGAAAATGCCGGCGCCGATTCCCCGCCTCTGCTTTGACGAAATGATTGCTTTGCGGTTCGATCTTCCGCCTTATTGACGCCCAGGTCTGTTATGAGCAAACTGCCGGCCATCGTCCTCCAAGCCTGGCAAGAACTCGGCGACGACCGCCAGATTGAATCCTGGCAGGAGGTCAGCGCCAATGTTTCCACCAATCAGGTTTATCGACTGCTCCTCTCTGACCAAAGTTCCCTGGTGGTAAAGACCTCCTCCTACGGCAGCTACTATCTCTTTCTGGAAGACCACCTGCGCATTGGATTGTGGCGGGATAGCCTCCAGCAAACTCGCTTTCGTTCCTTACTGGCGGATTCCCTGCATAAAGATGGAAGATTGTTCAGCGCAACCAGCGGCGATGTATGGGCCATATTCTACCACGAGGCGCCGCAGCGCGAACGACTGCCGGCGATTCTGGATCAAGCGCAAATAGTGAATCTGGCCGAGGAAATGGCCTACTTCCACAAGGAGTGTCGCATCGTCGCGCCGCAGATCCCCTTGACCTCTAAGTCCATCAAGTCAGACATTGTGCAATTGCTGGAGAATTTGCGCAGCCCTGCCTACGTGCAGCAGCTTGGTTTTGATCAACAGGCGGCGCAACTGACGCAGGACCATTGCCGCCGCTTTCTGGACGCGCTGCTGGAGCTCGGTTATGACTTCTGGCAGCGCATACCGGTTCTGATCGACTGGAACATCGGCAATTTCTCGATTACGCCAGGCGTCGGTCGCTTTCGTCTGTTCAGCCGCTGGGATTACGATTGGTTCCGGATGGAGCCGCCGCTGCTTGACTTCTATTTCTGCAGCCGCGTCGCCAGCGCCATCGGCGATCGAACCGTATTCAGTTACCTGCCGGATGTTCTGCTCGAGCCGCGCTTTGAACTTTTCTTACAGACGTACCACGCTATCAGCCCCTTGAGCCAGAAGGACATACTTTTCATGCGCGAGTGCTATCGATTGTTCATACTGCACTATGTAATCCGGCAAGGCGCTCACTTTTTTAAGCCTTCCTATTGTGAACGACTGCGTCGCGAAGCTGTGCAGCTCTATTTGCCGCGACTGGAGCAACTGGATTTCCTGCCCCTGTGGCAGCGTCTGGAAGCGGCCGCGGAATACTGAGCCGCTCACAGATCGATGGAAGCGCAGATAAAATCGGGAATCACTCCGCTAGCGGCAATCTCGCGCTGCGCCGAATGGGCTTCGGTATTTCCAGAGAGCATCAAAGCCGTGCACAGCCCAAACTTATTGGCGCCGAGTATATCGGTGTGTAAGGTGTCGCCGACCATCAGCACTTCGCTTTTTTGCAGATCAGGAACGGACTCGCGCGCTCGGGCAAATGCATAGGAAAAGATCTGCGTATCCGGTTTGCCAAAGCGAACAAAAGTCCGCCCGCTGATCGATTCTATCAGCTGTGCCAGACCGCCCACAGCGATTGCCGAACGCCCGCCGCCGACTGGATAGGACAGGTCGGCATTGGCCACCACGACAGGCAGCGGCAGGGTGCGGATCAGATTCAGCGTGCGATTCAGGTCCTGCGGCCAATCAAAGCCCTCATCATCCAGAAAGGCCAGAGCCTGCGGCCGCTGGTCGGGCTGCAAATCGCTGATTGGCGCCGCGTGCAGTCCCGCCGATTCGATGTAGTAGGCGGACGACGGCTTGCCCAGATAAGCAACCAGCGCGCCCGGCGGCAGCTTTAATGAAAGGAATTCGCGGGCAAGCAGGCCAGAAGAGATGATCCGTTGTTCGCCAAAGAGCGGACCAGCGGACGCGCGGCGGTAGGCCGCTCCCAGCAGTTCGGGCGAACGCGAGGCGTCATTGGTTAAGAGAAAGCACTGCACGCCGGCGTCCCGCAACGCCTGCAGCGCCTCCAGGGCGCCTGGCAGAAGGCCGGCGGAGTTTTTCAGCACGCCAAATGCGTCAAAAAAAACGGCGCGATAGCGCAGGGCAACGTCCAGAAACCTTGAATTCCCTGCGTCCGTCATTCGTACATCGCATTGATTTGTGGCGCAAAGTTGTCCTTTATTACCGGCCGTTTCATCTTAAGGGTTCGCGTCATCTCTGTATCGAGATCAAAATTGCGCGGCGCCACGTAGAAGCAGTTGCCGGGAATTGTTTCGAAGGACTTGAACCCGGTGTCCTTTGAAATCAGCCGCGTGATCTCGCCACGAAACAGCTGACGCACATCTTTGTGTTCATTCCATTGCCGAACGTCGGCCGGCGCGCCATTGACACGAGCGCGCACCCGATCGAAATTTGGGACGATCAATGCGCCAAGCGACTTGCGGTCGTCGCCCACCACCATGACTTGATCAATGAATTCCGATTCGATCAACTTGTCTTCAATCGGCACCGGCTCCACATTTTCGCCGCCGCCCAGAGCGATGGTGTCCTTGGCGCGACCGGCAAAACGCAGCTCGCCGCGATAGGTCATCATCATGATGTCGCCGGTATCAAAGAAGCCGTCGCGATCGAAGCAAAGGTCGTTCAATTCCGGCCGCTTGTAGTAGCCCATCAGGATTTGATCGGACTTGACCCAGAGCGTTCCCCGGGCGCCGGGCCGGCTCTTCACATCAACGCCGCTTTCGTCTTTGATTCGCAACTGGTAGCCTTCCAGCGGCGTCCCAACGGTCAGCGCCGTCGGATGCGAAAGGTCGCGCGTCGATATGATTGCAGAAGTCTCCGTCAGACCGTAACCCTCGACCACAGGAATGCCTATGGCCTGCAAGAAGCGGTCGACCACCGCCGGCAAAGCGCTGCCGCCCGATACCGACACGCGCAATTTTCCGCCGACCGCACCGTGGATTCGCTTGAAGATCAACATCGAAAGCAGTTTGAGCGGCATCAGAGCGCAGAGCGCGATCAGCGCCAGCAACCGGCGCAAAAATCCAAGCACAAAATTGGGACGTTCTACTTGCGGATCGTAGCCAAGGAGGACCGCCTTGCGCGCGGCCCACATTTCGCCAACGGACAGAAAGAAGTGAAATAGCCTTTGCCTTCCGGGCGTTCCCTTTTTCAACTGAGCCATGATCCCGTTGTAAACTGACTCCCAGATACGCGGCACGCTTGGGAAAACCGTCGGCCTGAACTCTACAAGATCCTGCTTAAGCGAGCCAATGTTGGTGGTCAGAAAGTCGATGCCGCGTGCGGCGCAGGCGTACTCTACGGTGCGTTCAAAAGCGTGCCAGGGCGGAAGCAGTGAAAGAACGCGATCCGATTCGCGAAAGGCAATCCGATCCAGCGCGCGATAAATTGCCTGAATCCATCCAGTTTGATTCAGCATAACGCCCTTGGGCGCCCCCGTGGTGCCGGAGGTGTAAATCAGAGTAGCAAGGGCGTTGGGATCGGTCGCAGCTACGCGCCGCTGCACCAGCTGCGCATCGCCGGCCAGGGCAGTCTGACCTGATTCCAGCAAGGCCCCGACGCTCTCCGCTCCGCCCGCAAACTCAGCGCGATCATCCTCGATTACCCAGATGCGCTCCAGAGAAGGGAAAGCGCCGCGCATCTTTTCCAATCGTTGCCTGTCCTTCGACTTCTGAACCAGAGCAAAACGACATTCGCTATGTGGGATAATGTAGTTCAGATCATCATCAGTTACATCGGTACCCCTTGGCGTGGATACGCCGCCGGCCGAGACCAGCGCCGCATCGGCGATCAGCCAGTTTGGCGACGTATCGCAGAGCAAGAGGACTCGGTCGCCAACTTGCAGGCCAGCCTGGATCAGGCCAGCGGCCAGTTGATCCATCAGCCGTTTCATCTCGGCATAGCTTCGTCCTCGAAGCTCGCCGCCGGGCAGCCGCCGACGGAAACTCTCCTTCTCAGGCCAACGCTGGGCGGCACTGGAAAGAAATTCATAAAAGCGAAGCGGACGAACCGTGCTCATGGGGCCGAATGGCGGATCAGAGCAAATGCGCTGACAACAAAATTTTAGCCGCCGAGAAACATCCGCCGCCTGACCGCCGTGCCCTGTGACCGCTGGCGGCGCCCTGCGTCTAACTCTGTGCTATGCATTTCATCCTGAAACGTTTTCAAATACTAAATCTGGTACGTACTGCGGCGATCGTCCTCTTGCTGAGCCTCGCCTGCTCCCCGGCCAGCAGCGCTGCCACAGCGCGCGCTGTATTTGCCGGCGGCTGTTTCTGGTGTATGGAAGGCCCTTTTGAGCGACTTCCGGGGGTCAGTGCGGTCATCTCCGGCTATTCCGGCGGGCCGGAACGAAATCCAGGCTATGAACAGGTCTCCTCAGGGACCACTGGCCATCGCGAATCGGTGGAGGTACACTACGATCCGGCGCGCATTACCTACCAGCAGCTGCTCGATGTTTTCTGGCGCCAGATCGATCCCACCGATAGCGGCGGGCAGTTCGTAGACCGCGGACCACAGTACCGTGCGGCAATCTTCTACGGCAACGAGAATGAACATCAGGCGGCGCTTCGGTCGCGCGACGCCCTTGCCGCTTCGCATCGCTTCCAGAAGCCCATCGTGACCGAAATACTTCCGCTGGGTCGCTTTTATGCCGCTGAAGAATACCACCAGGACTTTTACAAGAAGAATCCGGAGCATTACCACCGCTACCGAAGCGGGTCGGGACGCGACTCCTTCCTGCAGCAACACTGGGGCGCCTCTGCGCCACATGCCGAGAATGAAGAGACTGTGCCGGCCCGTTGGCGCGAATTCCAGAAGCCGGCGCTGGCCCAATTGCGGCAACGCCTCAGTCCGATGGCATTTCGCGTAACCCAGCAGGAAGGAACGGAACCGCCCTTCCAGAATGAATACTGGAACAACCACGAGCCTGGCATCTATGTCGATGTCGTCAGCGGCGAACCGCTCTTTGCGTCGCGCGATAAGTTCGAAAGCGGCACTGGATGGCCCAGCTTCACGCGCGCCCTTGTTCCGGAACAGGTTGTCGAGCGCCAGGATGCCAGTCTGGGGATGGTGCGCACCGAAGTGCGCAGCCGTCTGGCCAATTCGCACCTCGGACACGTATTTGAGGACGGACCGGCGCCTACCGGCCGTCGCTTCTGCATCAACTCGGCGGCGCTGCGTTTCATTCCGGCGGCGCAATTGCAGAGCGCTGGCTACGGCGCCTATGCCGCTGCCGCCCTTGCGCCGGCACAGTAAGCCCTCGCCGCGAAATCAGTTTAACGTCAAATCAACATGGACCGCGCCGCGGCGACGCGCTCTTGCGCCTCGCTGCGGTCATTCTTCAGCGGCGTCGGCACATCCATTCCGCGCTGGACCGCCGGTCTTGCGGCCACCTTCTGCATCCAGGCTTGCAGATGCGAGAGACCATCGATCGGGATCTGCGACCACTCGTGTGCCGCGATCCATGGGTAGACTGCGATATCGGCGATGCTGTATTCGCCTGCCAGGTACTCGCTCTGACCGAGGCGCCGATCCAGGACCTCGTACAGTCGTCGCGACTCATTGGTATAGCGATCGATGGCATAGGGAATGCGCTCCGGGGCATAGCGGCGAAAGACTCCGGCCTGACCCTGCATCGGTCCGATGCCGCTCATCTGAAACATCAACCACTGCAGCGTCGTGGAACGCTGGCGCACATCGCTGCTCAAGAAGCGGCCGCATTTGTCGGCAAGATAAATCAGTATGGCGCCTGATTCAAAGACGGCAAAATCGTCGAGATCATGGTCAACAATGGCCGGAATGCGGCCATTGGGGTTGATTTTCAGGTACCAATCTTCTTTCTGCTCGGCTTTGCCCAACTGCATCGCCCGTACTTCATAAGGCAGTGCGCATTCCTCGAGCATGATCGAGGCCTTATGTCCATTAGGCGTTGGTCCAGTATAGAGTGTGATCATTGATCTACTATGCGTGTCGCGATCGCCCGGGGGCCAGCCTATTTTTCTGCGGCAATGACTTGCCACAGGGCGCGCCAGCGGCGAACTACTACGGATGCGCATCCTCCTCCATCACTATCCAGAATCGCCCTATTCCGAAAAGATCCGCCGCGCTCTGGCATTCAAAAAGCTGCCGTGGATCAGCGTCGAACAGCCGAAAATCATGCCCAAACCGGATCAGATTGCGCTGACCGCCGGCTATCGCAAGGCGCCGGTGCTGCAGGTTGGGGCCAATCTTTACTGCGATACCAGACTCATCGCTGACGTCCTCGAAACATTGCAGCCTGCGCCCTCGCTCTTTCCGGGCGCGCAGTCCGCCGTTGTAAGGATTGCCGCCAACTGGTGCGACCAGAACCTCTTTCGACTCAGCACCTTGATTGGTTTCAAGCAGCCTCAGAATGCTAGCGGCATGTCGCGCAAGGAAGCGGTAGCGCTGCTTCGCGATCGCGCAACGATGATGAAAGATGCTCGCGTGCTCGAAGTGGAAAGTCATGATGTCGAGCCGTGGCTGAAGTCGTGGCTGGGCGCCATTGACGGACAACTGGGACGCGCTGCCTGGCTTTGCGGAGATGAGCCTTCGATTGCGGACCTGGCTTTGTATCATCCGCTATGGTTTCTCAATATGACGGGCAACCTGTCGCCCCTGCTCTCCGATCTGCCGCGCCTTGCCCAGTGGCAGCAGCGCGTCGCGGCGTGGCCGGATACTATGCAAGAGTCCATCAGCGCTCAGGCGGCTATCGACGAAGCAAATGCGCACTCGGTGCGTCGTCCCGCGGATGCGGCCATCCTGGGATCGCAGTTTCAGGTCGGCCAGCGCGTGGCCGTCACAGCCAGCGACTATGGCTTTGAGCCGACAATTGGAAATCTCATCTGTCTGACCGAGAATGAAATCATTTTGCAACACAGCAATGAACGAGTACGCGATGCGGTGGTCCATTTCCCACGCTTTGGCTATCGGCTTTCGGCCGCTGATGACGTTGGCGGTTGAAACCCGGAATGCGTGCCTCGGTTTTGTTGCAGCGAAAGCATTCTCGTATCGCTTCGGGGCCAGTCTGCCTTGCCATTTTGCTTTTGGCGGCCTGCTATGCGCCCGATACCAATGGCAAACCGGAACTCAGCCTGGCCGCCCTGGGCGCAGTTGCTGCCGGCGTTGCCAGCCTGGCGCCGCTCCATTTCTACAATCTGGACAGCGACGGCGCCGACACTCTGGGCGGACCGACGCTCAATCTTCTGCCTGGTTGGGCCCCGGCGGCCGATCGACATGGGCTGGCTGGCGGCGCCGTCCAGCTGAATGGCCAGTCCATTAACTACAGCGGCCTGGCCTTCGCCCGCAATGAGACTCAGTTTTTTTCCGCGGCGATCTGGATTCGCCCGACCGGATTTTCGGCCAATGAGATTGGCGGCGTACTGCTGGCTTCCACCGCCTGTACCATTGGATCGCCGGGTTGGGGACTGGAATTTCGGCGCGACTTTATGGCCGCTTCCCGTCTGCGACTTTACTCAAGCGATGGCGCGGCGCCCATTCACGATGTCAGTACCGGCTACAGCTATCCTCTCAATAGCTGGCTGCATGTCGCGGCCGTTCACGCCGCCGGCAGCGGCGGACAGACCTGCATGCGCATCTATGTAAATGGCGCCCTTGCCGCCCAGCAATGCCTGGCTCCCGCCGCGTGGCTTTTTGCGACGCGCTTTGATATTGCCTGCGCCATCCTGCCGCCGGATCGCTACTTGTTGGGCGACTTTGACCAGTTTGCCTTTTTTGATCGAGCGCTCAGCGATGCTGAGGTACAGCAGCTTTACCTTGCACCTTGAAGGAAAGGAACGGCAAAACAAAAACGGCGGGGATCACTCCCCGCCGCAAGCTCTCGATCACAGTACGAATGCAATACATTCGCTATGCATCCCGTAGGGGAATCGAACCCCTGTTGCTGGAATGAAAATCCAGAGTCCTGACCGCTAGACGAACGGGACCTGTTGTATTTTTCTCATTTAAAAATGAGTGCAACGGTCAGGACTGTGAGGCGCCCGGGATTCGAACCCGGGACCACTTCCTTAAAAGGGAAATGCTCTACCGACTGAGCTAGCGCCTCCTCCGCAGGCCACTGTGCCTAAAGCGCTATGATGGTCAAACCGATTTTGTGCTGTCGATGTGCGCAGCCTGGCCGACCGCACCGCCAACTTGAAAAAGTCCGCTGAGTTCCTCGTCAGTAAACAGGTGGTCCAGGTTCAGCAATACCACAAACTCATCACCGTTCTTTCCAACGCCAGTTACGAAGCGACCGGAGGCGCTTTTCAAACTGGGCGGTCCCGGATCGATACTTTCTGGCGGGAAACGCTCCACGCGCTGCACGCGGTCCACGGCCAGTCCAATGCGACGACGATTGATCACAGTAATAATTGCACGATCCGGAGTACGCGGCTGTTCCTCTGCCTCGATTCCAAGGCGCGAACCAAGATGAATCACGGGCAGCACCCGTCCGCGAATGTCCATGAGTCCCATGAAGTAGCCGCGGGCATGGGGGATCTGGATCAATTTTTCGATGCGAACAATCTCCGCCACCTGGGCGACGGGAATCCCGTAGTCTTCCTGACCCAGGGAGAAGGTGAGAAACTTCTGGGCGATTTCTGCGGCGACTCGCTCCTGGCTCGACTGATCGCCGATTCGCTTCATAGGTCTACGTCGCCCGCGCCGCAATGCAATTCAAACAGATTTGCGGGCATGGCTCACAGGAAAATTGCCCACATGCGGTATTGAACCTGCAAATATACGGCCCAGGCGCTGGCCATCAATAGCGCCAGCACCTTGGGTAGAAACGGATCGCGCTGGCGCAGGGTCCAATCGACGCCCCCGCTGAAGAGCGCCAATGCGCCCCACGCGCCGGCCAGCTCGGTCAGGCTTAAATAGCCGCTCATATATCCGATGCCACAGGCCGCTGCTGCGCTGAGGTCCAGCAGCTCTTCCGGGAAACGGCGCAACAGGCGCTGCCAGGGCGTAAGCTGCAACCAGACCTGGCGTCGACGTTCGATGCGTTCGCGCATCCATCGCCAGAGACGAAATCTCCTCTGCAAAGGGTAGCGCTCATTCCAGCGCCTGGCGGATAGCGACGCTGCAGAGAGCGTCGCCGGCAGTCCATAGGCGCCGCCCAGGCTCTGCAGCAGCATTGCATCTGGCAGATGCTCGAAATAGCGCGCCATGGGCAGCAAGCGCGAGGTAAGATCCAGACTGCGCCGCGCGCTGAGTTCTCGCTCCTGAAGTACGACTCCGGACTTGACGACGGCGATGTAAGTCCGATTGCGCTCTGCCTGGAGGCTCAGCTCAATGCGCGCCATGCGCCGCGAAAAATTGAAATCAACCTGCAAGCGGTCGCCATCAGCGGTTTCCGTCTGATAGCAGCGCTGGTAGCCCTCCTGTTCGGAAGGAGACGCGCGCCACAGAGCCGCCAGGCTCCGAGCATCGGGGAAAAGCTTGCGTGTCATCTACCTGGATTATCGACCCAAGCGAGACGACCTTGCCCAAAAAGCGCACCAGGGTTCCGGCCAACTTTGCCTTGACCGGGCGTTGTCAGCCCTTAGCAGGGACCTATGAGCGACCAGGAAATCGACACGGTGCTGGGCGAAGACATCAATTTCCGCGGCAAACTGCAGTTCAAGAAGAGCCTGCAGATCAATGGCCGTTTTCGCGGGGTCATTGATAGTCCCGGGCACCTGGTCGTCGGCGCGGGCGCCGTGGTCGAAGCGGACATTCAAGCCGGCAGTATCGCAGTTCAGGGCGAATTGCGCGGCAATGTTAACGCAGAGCGACGCATTGAACTTTCGCGCAGCGCCCAGCTTACCGGAGACCTGCGCGCCCCGGATCTTGAAATCCAGTCTGGCGCCCGTTTTACGGGCAGCTGCATCATGGAATGAGCGCACTTCGCGCCGGCCAGTGCCCCCCCTTCCGTGTGCGCATACCGGCTACCAGCGCCAATCTTGGTCCTGGCTTTGATCTATTTGGCCTGGCTCTGGCCATCTATACCGAATTGTATTTTGAATTCAGCGAAGAACCACAGCTCGCCGAGCTGGTGGATGCCGATGGCAGGCCGCTGCCCTTCCCGCCTGAAAAAAACCTGATCGCCGTGGGCTTTCGCGCGCTTTTACAGGAACTTGGATACGAAGCGCCAGGTTTTCGGGCGCGCGTGGTCAGCGAGCTGCCGCCTGGCCGCGGCTTTGGCTCCTCGGCTGCTGCACTTGCTGGCGGCGTTGCGGCAGCCCGCGCCCTGTTGCATTTTGCCCAGGGCGCTCCCGCGCCGCTCGATCAAGCTCGGGACGATGTAAATCTTCTCACCCGGCTGGAAGGACACCCGGACAATGCGGCGCCGGCGCGCGTTGGCGGTTTTGTTTTTGCCTGCCTGGAAGCCGGCCTGGTGCGCTACTTTCAACATCGACTGCCGGAAGCGCTGGGTTTGGCGGCCATTGTTCCCGATTTCGGCATCTCCACTGCGAAGAGCAGGACGCAACTGCCGCGCAGTGTCAGCCTGGCAGACTGTCTTTCCAATCTCAAGGGCGCGCTGCTCTGGCGAGAGTATATCGACTCGGGCGATGAGCAACAGCTGGTTGCAGCGCTCAATGCCGATCGCCTGCATCAGCCCTACCGCTCAGCGCAGATTCCAGCGCTTGCCGCCCTGCAGGAGCGGGCGGCCGAACTGGGCATCTTTGGCGCCACAATTTCCGGCTCCGGACCGGGGCTGCTTTGCTACTATCCGCGCATCGAAGAAGCATCGATTCTCAGCGCCATCAAGGATCGACTCTCCGAAGTCACAGAACAGCACGGCCAGAATTTTCAGATTTTGCCGACAGCGCCCGACTACCACGGACTGGTGCAGATTGCTGCCGCCCTGCAGGCGTAACCTTTCCCTTGCGCCGCTCGTCCGATAATAGCTGGCCTGCAACCGTGTAGAAGGAAAGCCTGCCCGCAATGCTGGAGCGGCGGCAGCCCGCTCCTCCGGAGAAGGATTGAATGCCTGTTGTAACACTATCTCGAAGCCGCCTCCTGCTGAGTCTGCTTTTGGTCGCGACCGCCGCCCTGTCCGCCTGCAACCGCGGGCCCAGCGCCACGGTAGATGGCGACAGATTCACCGAGGACGACCTTCGCCGCCACCGCCCCAAGGTGTACTGGGAACTGCGCAAGGAATTTGATGCCAAGATGGCGCAGGCTTTGCAGCAACTGGCCATCGATCGACTGCTTGAGCTGGAGGCCAAAGAAAAGGGCATCAGCAGCGGCAAGGACTATCTGACGGCAATTCGCTCGCAAGCGCCGCGCCCAACTGAGGCCGAAATCCAGGACACCTACAACGCACTGCGGGCTTCCGGGCGTATTTCGAACGAAAGCTTTGGCGCCATTCGTGGTCAGATCGAAAGCGCCCTGCACAATCAGGCCATGGATCGTCAGGTGCAGCTGGAGATTTCCCGACTGCAGGAGAAATATCATTTCGCTCAAGCCGATGCCACCTATCCGGAAGAAGCGGATCAACCGGTGCAGGTGGCCGTCGAGCGCGATGATCCGGCGCGGCTGAATCTCCAGGCCAAAGTTACCGTCATTGAATTCTCAGACTTTGAGTGTCCTTTTTGCGCGCGCGCTCAGGAGATCACTCGCAAGGTCAGGGAAGCCTACGGCAATCGAATTCGCTGGGTGGTGAAGGACTTTCCGCTTCACTTTCATCCGCATGCAATGGGCGCGCACATTGCCGCCCATTGTGTACTGCGCCAGGATCAGGAAAAATACTGGCGATTCTTTGATACTATCTTCGCTCCGGATCGGCCGGCCAATATTTTGCAGCCTGATTCCTTGCGCCGGGCGGCCGCCGCGCAGGGCGTCAATGTATCGGACTACGATCAATGTCTTCGAGATCCGACCGTTGAACAGCGCATTCGCAAGAACATGCAGGCCGGCGAGGAGGCTGGAGTCTCTGGAACTCCATCCTTTTTTATCAATGGCCACCAGATTGAAGGCGCCATGCCCTTTGAAGAATTCAAGCGGCTGATCGACCGCGAACTGGAGAAAGCCGGCGGCTGAGGTTGCGGCGCAACACGCCTCAAAAAAAAGGCCGGCGTCGCATTGCCGGCCTTTTTTGAAGCTTCGCCCGCTCTGAATCGGGATCAGAGCACGCCGAGGCTATCCACCACGGTGCAGAGTTCTTTGACCGCCGCGGCTGATTTGTCCAGCGCCGCTTTTTCCGTGGCGCTCAGCTGAATCTGAATGATTCGTTCAATTCCCTGCTCGCCCAGCAGAACCGGAACGCCCATGAATATGCCGCTATGGCCGTACTCGCCCTCGCACAGAGCTGCACATGGAAACACCCGCTTTTGATCGCGCAGGATTGACTCTGCCATCGCAATCGCCGATGCCCCTGGAGCGTAGAAGGCGGAGCCGGTTTTCAGCAAATTGACAATCTCGCCGCCGCCGTTAGCCGTTCGCTTGCACATGGCATCAATCTTCTCCGCGGTCAATCCGGGGAATTCAGGCAAGGGGATGCCAGCGATGGTCGAGTAGCGCGGCAGCGGCACCATCGTGTCGCCGTGTCCGCCAAGCACGAAGGCCGTGATGTCCTCGACGCTGACGCCGGTCTCCATAGAGATGAAGGTACGGAAACGCGCCGAGTCAAGTACGCCAGCCATGCCCATCACGCGATTCTTGGGAAAGCCAGTTACCTTGTGCATCACATAGACCATCGCATCCAGCGGGTTGGTGATCACGATAACAAAGCTATTGGGAGCATATTGTTTGATGCCCTCTGCTACCTGCCGAACGATCTTGGTATTTGTGCTGACCAGATCGTCGCGACTCATTCCCGGCTTACGAGGAATGCCGGCGGTTACAATACAGACATCTGCGCCAGCTATGTCCTTGTAGTCGTTGGTCCCGGTGATCCGGGAATTCATTGCTTCGACCGGAGTGGTCTCGTAGAGATCGAGGGCCTTGCCCTGCGGAACGCCCTCTACAACATCAAAGAGGACGACATCGCCCAATTCTTTCTGCGCCGCCAAAAGCGCCATGGTGCCGCCAATCTGGCCTGCGCCAATCAATGCAATTTTCTTACGTGCCATAGGCCGACAATGCCGATCGGGCGCGGCCGCGGTCAAGCCAGACTCGACGGGCCCGGGCGGCCGCAGTCCCCCGCCGGGAAGCCCTCAGTCCGGCCTTCGTCCGCCGCCGACGCCAGGGAAAAGCGACAGCAGCTCGTTGACTGAATCTACGCGCGCCGCAGCCCCGCTCCATTCCGCCTCAGCGCCGTGACCGTAGCGGCAAGCGATGAAGGCCGCGCCATTTTCTACGGCGGCATCGCGATCGGAATAGCGGTCGCCGATGACCGCTGCTTCCTCCGGCGCCAGCTGATTGCGCCGCAACGTGGCGGCAACCAGCTCGGTCTTATTGTGAATGCTTCGATAATCGACAAAGTCAATGGAGCTAAACCATTGCAACGTCCCTCCGCTGCGCAGCACCGCCTCCACGTAGGGGTAGCGACCATTCGACGCGCTGAAGAAACTGTAGCCCCGACGGGCAAGTTCGGCCAGGGTTGTAGCCGCGCCCTTGTAGTGTTCCCCCGCCCCTTCGCCGACGCGCACCACCAGGGCATGCAATATCTGCAGGCTCAGTCTTTCGCGCTCCTCCGGGGCCAGCGTCGGCGCCAGATTTTCAAAGATTTCGCGCACCGGCTTGCCGATCTGAGCCATGATCTCCGACAATTCCGGCGTACGTTCCGGCCGGCCAAAGCGCCGCCGGTACAATTCGAATCCGGCCCGATAGGTCTCGTGCAGGATCGATTCGCTGGAGTAAAGCGTACCGTCAATATCCCAGAGCAAGGCCCGCACACGACTTAAATCTAAGCTCACAGCGCGCCTTCCAGATGAAAGGACTCCACAAACTTTTCAATCACCTCGATATGATCCTGCTCCGGCCGATCGGTCTGCATCGCCGGGTCATACAGGTGCTCATCAAAGAGGTGGAAGTCAAAGATCTTCAGCTGGAAATCAGGCAGCGTAATGATCAAATTTTCCGTATGGATATCCAGGATCAGTTTTTCTTCGCGCGCCAGCCGCTCCGTATACTCAATCAGACGCCGGAAATCCTCGGCAATTTTGACCAGCACCTTCTTCTTGATCTGTCCAAAGCGACCGATATCAAACTCAAAATCAAAGCTGGGAAATAGCCTTCCGCCAAGGAGTCCCTGGCGACTCTTCTTCCCGGCCCTTGCAAATTCTTTCAGATGCTTTCCGACCAGCATGATCTGGCTGTCCATCGGCGTAATTTTGCGCGAAAAAAAATTCTCGCCCATCAAGCGGCGACGATAGCGCACGCCCATGAAAAAGCGCGTGGGTAAAACCAGATCCGGCAAGGCCTCGCGCACCTTCCAGTAGTGGTAACGCTCCATGCCCAGCCGAAAAAACTTGAACTGCATCTTTTCCCGACGGTAGCCTCTGCGACGGGCGCAAAGCGAATCCATCAAATCCAGTTCTTCTTCATTCAGAAAACGCTCGCGATTTCCGGCCACCTCGCGGTAGAGCGAACCGCAAATGGGGTCGGAGGGCAAGATTTCTTTGGAAATCTTCACAACCATCTGCCAGGGCAGACGATAAACAAATTTATACGAACCGCGGCCAATGTAGGAATCAGCCGAGATTGGCATGAAGTCCTCGAGATTTTCCGCATCGTACCGATATCCCAGACGCATTACGTAGGCGATGGGAAACAAGCGCTCATAAATGCGACGCGGCAGGGCCGATTCCCGCAGCTTGAAATCAACCGGCAGCTGCTCCAGCTCGGGCGCCCGCCGTTGTCGCGCGATGCGAAACGCCTGCTCGATCCATTCATCGCTAAAGGAGTCCAGCAGCGACTTCATCGCCTGGCCGGCGCGCTCGCCGCCGCGCTGCAGTCGCTCCCCGCCGCTGCGCATGCGCTCGCGCAATCGTTGCAGCCAGCGGCCTGGGCTCATTTCGCTGGCCCCAGAAGAGTCGACAGCGCGCGCTGGTAGCATTGCAGGGTTGCATCGCAGGTCGCCTCTTTGCTGAATCGGCGCACTGATTTACGATTCCAGGCGCCAAAGCGTTGCCGCATCTTCGGATCGGCCGCAAGAGCCAGCATATTGCGGGCATAGCTTTCGAAGTCGCCGGCTGCTGAGAGCAAGCCGCCTTTGCCGTTTTCGACCATCTCCGGTATTCCTCCGGCCGTGGTACCGAGCACCGGCAAACCGTGGGCCATGGCATCCAGGACCGCCGTGCCCAGGCCCTCCTCGTTTGAGGAAATGGCAAACAGGTCAAAGGCTGCATAGCAATCCTGGATATCGGCGCGATAACCGGGCATAAAGAGCGTACCTGATTGCGTCAGGCCAAGTTGACGCGCTTGCGCCTCGAGGGCGCCGCGCAGAGGGCCTTCGCCAAAAATAACCAGCCGCAGGCGCATCGATCGCGGGGCGCGGGCCAGCGCTCTGGCGAAGGCGGCAAGCATCGTACGGTGGTCCTTGTGTCCCACCAGCGCCGCGGCGTTGCCGATCAATATGTCGCCCCTGCGCAAGGCCAGCTGACGACGCAGCGCACTGCCATCGGAATGCTTGCGATATTCCTTCAGATCGATGCCGCTGTAGGCAATATCAATGCGCTCCGGAGCTATGCCGTCCTCGACCAGGATGCGACGAACATTTTGTGAAATTGCCAGATAGCGTGTGACCAGCGGCGTCTGGTACTTCCAACGCGAGAGCAAATTCGGACGGGCCGGAAAGTCAACGCGCCTGGAGACGATCAAGGCCGCCGCCGGCATTGCCACGCGCGCCAGCAAGCCCAGGGCGTGAGCGCGAGCAGTATGAGCGTGCAGATGGGTGGGAGCAAACTGCCGCACCAGAGTCCGCAATCCGCGAATGGCAAGCGGATCCAGTTCGCCGCGCATTCGTAGCGCTGCATGATCGATGCCCTGAGCCTTGCAGCGCTGCAGCAGAGCGGAGGACGGCTGACCGACCACCAGTTGCGAGTAGCCGCGACGCTGCAACTCGGTAGCCAGAAAAAACGTCTGACGCTCGCCGCCGCGCCAATCCTGCGCCGTATTCAGGTGCAGAATGCGAAAGGCTGCCGACTTCGCCGCTGCGCTGCGAGCCATATCAAGCCAGGATGCCTTTGATATGTTCTCGATAATCGTTAAACAGGCGTGCGCCGTGGATCTGCACGACCTGGGCGCCCATGTAGTTGCCAATGCGTGCGGCCTCTGCACTGCTTCGACCCTGCGATAGTCCAAAAAGTGCGCCGCCAGCAAAGGCATCGCCGGCGCCATTGGTATCCACTGCCTTTACCGGAAATCCAGCAACGTGCTGCACGGTTCCGCCCTCCGCCACGAAGGCCCCTTCGCCGCTGTTTGTTATAAAGACATGATGGGCAAGGCCATTCAATTCCTTGATGCAAGCGTCCAGTTCGTGCCAGCCCGTAAAGGCGCGGGCCTCATCGGCATTGCAAAATACGACGTCGCAGAATTCATGAACCGCCCGGCGAAATTCATCGCGGTAACGCTCGACGCAGAAAGGATCGGAAAAGGTCAGGGCCACGCGAACATCGTGTTTGCGCGCCATTTCCATGGCCCGCTCGCAGGCCTTGCGCGGCGCCTCGGCGTCCCAGAGGTAGCCCTCCAGATACAAAAATTTGGCGCTCTTCAAACGTTCTTCGTCAATATCATGGGAATGGAGTCGGGTGGACACGCCCAGGTGCGTACACATCGTGCGCTGGGAATCGGGCGTAGTCATTACCACGCAGGTTCCGGTAGCGCCATGATCTTCGGCTGCTTCTTTGACATAGAATTCAATGCCGGCTTCGCCCAGGTCGCGTCGGTAAAATTCGCCATTGGCATCCGCCGCCACCTTGCCGGCGTAGACTGCCTTGCCGCCCAAACGCGCCAGAGTCCACATGGTGTTTGCCGCCGATCCGCCGGATCGCAGCTCAAGCGAACGGTCTTGAAGGTCATGCAACAGATCGCCCTGGCGTCGCGAATCAGCAAGCGTCATGATGCCGCGGGCCAGTTGATGCCGTTCAAGGAAGCTCTCGTCCACAAAAGCCAGGGTATCGACCAGCGCGTTGCCCACGCCAAAGACGTCAAATTTACGATTCGAGTGTCCCACAGGTCCATTTTGCTTTTCCCTGCGCACAGGCAAGTAAAATGAAAACTCCCGGGATGGCAGGGCGGCATGGTTCGCTGCGTTCGTTGCTACTCTGGTCTGGCGCTTCGCTGAGTTTGCTCTGGCTCTCGCGCCTCAGCTTTCTGCTCTTGCTGTGCTCCACATCCTGGCAAACTGCCGCTGCTCTGACCGTGGAACGCTGGCTGCAGGGCTTGCGCTTTGACCTGGCAACGCTGCCGCTGCTGCTGGCGCTGCCCTCTTTGCGCAGCGCCGCCGCTCTGGGCGGGGCGGCGCGCCGCTTCCGGCGCGCGCTTGACGCTGCTCAGGCGACGCTCTTCTTTACCTGCGGGCTCTTGCTTGCAGCCAGCAACTACAACTACGTCTACAACCAGAAGCATCTGGGCTGGGAGCTTTTTGCCTATCTGCCGGATGCGCTGAGCCTTGGCCGCTCAGCCCTTTCGCACGACCCCTGGCTCTGGCCCCTTGTAGCCTTACTCTTGCTCACGGCTCTGCTGCTTTTTCGATTGGCCGACGATCCTGCGGATTCGACCAGGCCGATCAAAGCCCGGCGCCGGACTGCACTCTTCTTCCTGCTTATCGTCCTCCTGCTCAGCGCCGTGCTGTGGCGCGGCGGATTTCAGCAAAATCCCCTGCGTCCGGCCGATGCAATTCTGGGAAGCGATCGTTGTCTCGATCAGGCAAAGCTGAACGGCATCTTCACCGTCGCCCATGACATGGATGATCGTGATGAGTTCTCCGCCGTTTTTCCGGAAAAGGAAAATCGACTCCAGATTCAAGCGCTCTTTGAGAACGGCGATCCCTGGATCAGCGAAGACTATCCGCTCTTGCGTCGGATGGGTCCGCGCCCCAGGCAGCATCACGATATCATTCTCATCGTCATGGAAAGCTTTTCGGCGGCGCTGCTGGTTGAAAATGGCGCGGCGCTGCAATTGACCCCCGGCCTGCAATCTCTGATCGCCCATGGACGCTATTTTTCACGCACCGCCGCGGCAGGCGGACGCAGCGCCAATGGCCTGACGGCAATGCTGCTTGGCATTCCCGATCGCGCCGGGCGAACCTTACTGCGCAGCAATCAGATTTACAATCGCTTTGGCGCCCTCCCGCGGTTGCTACGGCATCGCGGCTACCGGACCCTTTTTTTTCATGGCGGCGACTTGCGCTTCGACAACCTGGATCGCGCCCTCCCACACTGGGGATTTGACGTTTCCTATGGCAGAGAGCAGCTGAAGGAGCGCTGGCCAGATCGTTTGCATGACCCGCAGGGTTACTACGACGAGGATTTGTTTGATCTGGCCTTCGCCGAAGCCGAAGCGTCGGCCGGCCCTGCTTTTCTTACCATTTTTACGCTGAGCACGCACCACCCCTTTGTCATTCCGCCAGATGCGCCGCGTCCCTTTCCGCCGTCCCTTTCACGCGCCGACTTTTATAACAGCGTTCGTTACAGCGATGCGGCCTTGCTGCATTTTGTGCAGCGCCTGCAGTCCTCAGCGCGCTTTCGCAATGCCGCAATTGTCATCACCGCCGACCACTGCCATCACCACGGCCTTGACTACCTCCAGGATAGAATGATTCCTTTGCTCTTGCTTGGACCGGAATTTAGCGCTGGCCGCAACCCGCGCCTCAGCTCGCAGCTGGATGTGGGGCCCACCATTCTTGCACTGGCTGGCGGCAATTCCGTCTACGCCATGCTGGGCGATGATCTAACGCGGCCGACCGGAAGCGAACATGGCGTTTTTTTTGCAGGCGGATCGGACACCAATGCCATAGGCTGGATTGAGGGCGATTGGATGGCGGTCGGCTGGCTGCAAAGCGAGCGTCGTCTACTGTTGACCGCTCGACCGCCAGCGAATTGGGGCGACCGCAGCAGCGAATTGCCAGAAGTTTCTGCGCTCTACCTTGAGCGCGCCCGACGATTGCAACAATTTGTCCGCGGACTGGAGGCCCGCAATCGACTCTGGCCGCCTCAAGATCCCTGGTAATTGCAGACTTGGTTGACCTCTGTCCAGTGCGCTACAAAACGATGGCAGTGTTTGTCCAAAGCTATCTGGCCTATCGCGATGGCGGCGACGTTGAGGCTGGCCGCGAACTGGCTGGCCTCATCTATCGATTGCTGAGTCAGTGGCTGGAACAGGAGAAGCCGCCGCCTGATTTTTTAGATCAATTCGATGCTTTTCTGGAAGCGCTGGACGGTCGCACACTATCGCCCGAGGACCTGCTGGAGCTGGGCCTGCTGCACTGTGCAGAGGCGATTGCCGGCTATCGCTCCGATGAGGAAAGCGATGAGTCGATGCGCTTCTACCTCAACGAAGCGCGCCTGCCGCTCTTTGCGCTCATTGAAGAGAATGCCTATCGTATGCTGAAGCGCTTTGACTTTAGCGAAATCGATTTTCAGATATTTGAGATCATTCAGGGGCCCTTCCCGCATGAGTCGGCGCAAAATTTTTTGCTCGAGAACGAGTGGGTCGACGTCTGGCTAACATTGCGCTACGTCGATTCGCTGCCAGCATCGGAATTGGATCTTGACTTGCTGGAGCGATTGATGGAACGCCGCTCCGCTGAGCATGAACGCCTGATCATGCTGGCCTACATGTTATTTGCGCGGCGCGAAGTCATCTGGGAGCTGCTCAGTCAATCGGGCCGGCCGGATCTATTTCAGTTGCCGCCAGGCATCCCGCTGTCCCTGGTCGCCTCGCTCTACGAGCTCACCGAACATGGCATCCAGGATGGTCAATTGCGCGTCGACTACTCGACATTTCAAGCAGGTGCGCCGCGCGAACCGTGGCTCTTCTGCTTGCTGGCCTACTTTGAAATCAGTCAGGCTGGACCCGCTCCGGGCTGGCTTGGCCTGATCGAAGAGTGCAGCGGAATTCTCTGGACCTGCTCCATCCACGAAGAAGACCAGACGATCGACTACCAGCCTTGCGCCGAGTATGCGGCCGCGGCACTGGCTCGCCTGAGCGACGATGAGTTGCTGCTGGCCTTGCAAACCTCGCGTGTCCTGCCCGTTTTTTTCAGCAGGCTGGAGGCTTACAATGCAGAAGCGTTCCAGGCTTTCCTCAGCGCGCTGGCCCGTCATCCGGCGCTGCTGCTGGCTGAGCTGGAACTGGCTATCGAAAGCGACGATCGCAATCGACCGCGTCGATTGCGACTGGCGGCCTGTGCGGATGCCATCGGATATGCAATCATTCGCCGTCGCGGCAACGTATCGCTGGTAAAGCGCGACGAGCTTTCTTCCTGAGGCGCAGCCGTTTGCAACCTGCTCTATTCCAAATTACATTGAAGGTATTTTTGAGGCGCGGGGATTGCCTTCTGGTCTTGCGCGATCGAAAACAACAGCGCGGCGACCTGCCCGGCGGCCGACTCGGCGCTGGCGAAATCTATCGTCCCTGGCCGGAAGCGCTGCAACGCGAATTGAATGAAGAGCTGGGCGATGGCATTGGTTATTCGCTCGATTCGCATCCGCTTTTCATCTTTCCACACTACATCCAGGAAAGCGGCTACGAAGCGCTTGGCATTGCATTTGGCGGCGAGCTGCTCAGCGGAGAGCCGCAGCTGTCTGCAGAGCACGACCAGTGCTGGTGGCGCCAGCTGGCAGGCTATGACCCGAGCATCGACTTCAGCGATCATTTGCTGGAAGCAGTGCAAATCTACCTGCGTCTACGGCGCTAAGCTGCAAATCGAAAGCCGCGAGCCGCGGAACGATAGTTCTTTTGAAGCCTGCTGCGAGGCTGCGCAGCTCAGGATTCGCTTTCAAAGGCCAGCGCCACCTGACCGGTGCGCGCCAGTTCGCGGATGCCGAAGCGCCCCAGCATCTCCAGGATGCCATTGATCCGGCGATTGTTGCCGTGCACTTCAATCAGCATGCTCTCTTCGGTGATCTCGGCAACCCGACCCTCGAATACTTCTACGATACCAAAGATTTCGCTGCGCGCCTCGGCGCTCGCCGCCACCCGCACCAGCAGCAACTCGCGAACTACCGAGCCGTGGTAGGGCAAGCTGCGAACCTCGATTACATCGGCCAGCTTGAGCAGTTGGCCCTGAAACTGGCGCAAGTCATCCTCGCTGCCGCTCATCACGATCGTCATACTGGCGACTTCGGGCTTCTCCGTAGCCCCGACGGCGATGCTATCGATGTTGAAGCCGCGACGGGTGAAAAGGCCGGATACATGACTCATCACGCCCGGACGATTGCGCACATAGATGGAGAGAATATGGCGTGCTTTCATCGTCTGCATCGGGAGGGCGCCCCTGCCGACGCCTGCGGTCAATCGCTTTCCAGGCGATTTGGGCTTGCCCTCGCCAGCGCCGGACTCAGCAAAGCATGGAACAATGAGAATCGTCCTGCAGATACTGTTTCTTCCGCTACGACTGATCTATTTTCTCTATTGCCGCGTCCGCCTTGCCTTTCGCGCCGGCTCATCAATCATCCATCAAGTGCCGCCGCGTTTTACGCTGCTGCGTTTGAGCGGCTGGCTGGCTCGACTGAAACCGCCGGAGGCGCCTCACCTCTTCGATTACCTGGCCCTGCTGGACCTGCTGCGGCGCAGCAAACAGGTCAAACGGGCGTTGCTTCTAATACCGGCAATGGAGGCGCCCTGGAACGAGGTGCTCAATATTGCCGATGCAATTGGCCGGCTGCAGCGAGCGGGCGTAAGCGCGGTCGCCTATCTCGAGGGCGGCAATCTGAAATCGCTGGTTCTTGCTGCGGCCTGCCAGGAGCGCTGGTCCTCTCCCGAGAGCCACTATCTGACGCCCCTGCCCAATATCGACTCCTACTTTCTGGGCGACGCCTTGCGCCGGCTGGGAGTACGCATCCAGACGATTGCCGCCGGCCGTCACAAGGATAGCGGCTATCAGCCTTTCCAGCGCAGCGACTACACTGCCGCAGCTCGCAAGGAAATGCAAACGCTGGTAGGCTCGTTGCGCGAACAACTTCGCTTGCGACTGGAACAGCTGCCCAGTGGCCCTGCGCTCTGGCGCTTGCTTGGATCGCAGGTGGAAAACTCGGCACAGGAGTTACATGAAATTGGATTCTTTGCCCGACTGGAGGAGCGCATTGCTGCAGAGGAATCCTGGCTATCCCCCGGGCTCTCGCCGGCAGCGCCCGCAGTACTGCATGCCATTCGAGGGCCGGGCGAGAACAAGCCCCCGCTGCCGGCGGACAGCGAAACGACAGCGGCCAATGCGAACGCCTGGGCCGAACGCCAGCGAAAGCTGCAACGCGCCCGCCGCGACCTCAGTTCCGAACCGTCAATCTTGAAGCGCTACCAGCGTCGGAAATTCCGCCCGCTGCGCTTCCGCCGACTGCCAATTGCAGGTATCGTTGCCATGCAGGGTCCCATTGTCAGCGGTCGGCCGGGCGATGAACCGCACGCCGGAACCGTATCTGCTGCGGCCTATCGCGAGGTCCTGCGTGACGCCGCATCCGGACCGGCGGAAGCGATTTTTCTCTATATAGACAGTCCTGGCGGGAGCGCGGAGGCCTCAGAAGTTCTCTATCAGGAATTGCGTCGATTGTCCCGGGAAAAGCCAACCTTTGCAGTGCTTGGAAGCGTAGCTGCCTCCGGCGGCTACTACCTGGCCTGCGCTGCCAATCGGATCTATGCCTCCTCGATGACCTTGACCGGATCCATTGGCGTAATCCGTATCCGTCCGGAGCTTGGCCGACTCTACCACAAGCTCGGCGTGCGCCGCCGTTCGCTGCTTCAAGATCCAACGCGCGATCTGTTGGCCGAGGTCGGCGAACTATCGCCGGCGGCAAAACGCCTGAGCCATCGCCGTATGGCGGAAACTTACGAACTTTTTCTGCGGCGAGTGGCCGAGGGACGCGGCATAAGTCGCCAGCAAGCCCTCCATTGCGCCGAAGGTCGAATTTTCACGGGCGCTGACTTTGAGCAGGTCGCTATGCTTGATGGCCTTGCCGGACTCCTCGAATGTTTGCGCATCTATGGCGCCGAAGCAGGCTATCAACCAGAACAGGAATTTGAAGCGATCCTCTATCCTGAGATCCGGGCCGATTGGCGAAGCCTGGCGCCAGTGCGCATTCCCTTTGGCGGAAGCAGTCTGCCGCATCCAGTTGCTCAAGTCGCGCTTCGCGCCGAGCAGCTTTGCCTGGCGCTGGGCGCTGAACTGCGACAGAATCTGCTGCTGGCGGCCCGCGCCGCCTGGTTTGAAACCTGACCGGGCGGCAAGCGATGCGACCGGGTTCCCATGAACCCCGCCCCGCTGAGCCTCGATTTTGCAGCGGCCCTGGCTGCCGGGGCCATGCTTGGCGGCCTATCGCTTTCGCTACTGGCCCGTAATGGCATCGGCCAGCGCAGTCAGGGACGCCGGGCCGTCGCCTTCTTGCTGATTCTTTGCGGATTGTTGCCGATTCTGCGACGCTGGCCGCCCGATCCAGACGCTACATACTTACATATTTTATGTAGTTGCATATTATCAGTATTAACATGTTTTATTCTGCGAACCTCCATCGGGACCAGCGCCCGATCCCGCCCCGCGGCATTTGTCGCATTCCGGGATCGAGCGCTGCTGACGCTTGGTCCGGCCGCAGTCTTAAGCGCTTGCCTGCAAATCGCAGCGCTACGCAGCGCCGGTCAGGAGGAGCTGCTCTGGCTGGCTGCGGCCCTGCTCTTCTGCCTCGACGAGCTGCGGCGGCCCAGCCGGCGATCCTGGATGGCGCCGCTTGGTTTGAGTCTCGCACTTGGAGCGCACTTGATTGCTGAAGTCAGCGACAACCGCGGCAATGCCTGGGCGGACGATGCGACTTTGCTTATTGGAGCATTGCTGGTACGTTTTGGCTTTCGTCGACGGCTGCGTAGCGAGGCGTCGGCGGCGTTGCGCGATCGGCGGCGCGCCAGTTTGCGCCGCAGCCATGCCGCGAAGCTGTTGCAAAGAGAACAGACGCCGGCTGAAATTGCCGCCGCCGTATCTGCTGATCTTGAAAGCTTAACAGTCGACGCGCTGTCCCTGCTGGAAGCAAATCAATGTGGACGCACCGACGGCGGTCTGGCCCTGCAATTGCTTGATCGATTGCGCGCATTGCATCGGCCACTGGAACTGCTGGCCTTCTTCGGGCAACGTCGTCTCAATCAATCGCGACTGGCAGTACACGAACCGGCGGCGCTCTTTGAATTGATCAATTTGCATGCTCGGCAGATGGGCGGGCCGCCGCCGATCCTTGCCGCTTTTGATCGTCTGCCGGCCGTCCAGGTCGATGGCGAACTGCTGGAACGCTGCTTGATTGAATTGAGTCGTGAAGGCGGGAATTCGGCGATCGTCGCCGTACATGTCTTTGAAGATCACCTGCGCCTGAGCTTTTCGCGCCATCAGCCTCCGTTTGGCGCCATCCAGCTGGCGCTGGCCGAGCAGTTGTGCCTGATCGCCGGCATCAGCGCGCAACTGCGTCGCCGGGGTCCCCGGCTCTATCTGCTCCGCGCCCGACGCGACGCACAGTTCCGCTCCGACTCCCAGGAGGCGCAGCTGCGTTTCCTGGCGCGCGTTGGCGCGCGGCGGCAGGCCGAACATCTGGCGGTGCAGCTCTTTCGCCGACGCCCGTGGCGGCGCAAAGCGATCGAGTCTCTACTGCTACACGATGGTCTGGCGCGCGGCAGCGCTGACCGATACTGATAGCAAATGATCTACTCTCCTTCGTCGAGGGCCGCCTTGCACCAGCCACACCGCACCGCCTTCGCCCTCTTCTGTCTGCTGGCCCTCTGTCCATTGCGTTTTGCTGCGGCCGAAACCCAAGCGGCGCTCGATTGTGCTGGCTTTCTGATTTCTTTGCGCAGCCGCTCGGCAGCCGAGCGGCAGGCGGCGGCGGCGGCCCTTGGCGCCTGTCCTGCTTCGCAAAACGTGGCCCGATTACTGGAAGAACTGATTCTCAAGGATGACGCCTGGGTGCGCGCCGCGGCTTGGCAAAGCCTTCGCGTCCATCGCGATCGCCAGACGCTTTCCTTTCTGGTGCAATACTACGAGTCTGGCGTCCTGCAAGCGCAGGAGTGGCCCGAGCTGATTGAGAACCTGCTGCAGCTCGCTGGCCCTTCGGATGCCGCGGCCACCTCCTACATCTTTGCCCGGGCGGCGGCAAACAATAGCGTCGAGGTGCGTCGACGGGGCCTGGAAGGTCTGGGCCGCGTCCAGGATCGCAGCCGCTGGCCCCTGCTGGCCGAAGCGCTGCGTTCGACAAGTCGCGTGGAGCGCATTGCAGCATTGCAGGCTGCACGCTGGATGATGGCGCCGGAAGCCGCGCCCGATGCTCTGCGCATGCTGCAAGCCAGCGCCGATGAGCAGGCCGCAGCCATTCAGTACCTGGCCGAAACCGGCGGTCCGCTTGCAGTTCAGGCGCTGGTTGATCTTTACCTCCGAAGCGGCGCCGAGCGAGGAGCGCTCATGCAGCAGGCGCTTCGCGAACTGCGACGCCGCAGCGAACTGCCAGAGAATGTTCTGGTCGCTCAGGGCGCGGCCGCATTGCGCACATCGCCGACGGAGCGTAGCCCGGTTGTTGCCGCGCTTCGCTCCGGCGCCGTTCTGTTTCTACTGGCCGAGAAGCCGGAGGATTATCGACTGCCAGGCGCAATGCTGCAGATGCCGGCCGCTGCCAACTGGCGCGAAGTTCGTACGCTAGACGGCCTGCACGGCTGGGTCCATGGCTCGCAACTGGCGGAAATCCCCGCCTTCTAGGCTCAGAAGTTAAAGCCAATCGAGAATGCGCCCCGCCACTTGCCGGGCGGCAGCGATCGCTTCAAGTCGTACGGCGTGGCCCATTCCAATTTCATCACGGCGCCTGGCGCAATAAACCACAGCAGGTTTTGCCAGTGTAAGCCGACGCCATAGCTGGCGTAAAGGTCGCGCGTTGTTCCGCTACGCGAACTGTATGCCTGGTAGGTTTGCGGATCGTCAAAGGCTGAGCCGGCGTCGAAGAAAAATGCAGCGCGAATAGGCCCTGGCGACCAGCGACCGGGGACGGCAAAGACCAATTGTTCGATGAGAGTATAGCGAAATTCAACATTCAAATAGAAGGCATTCGCGCCTTCAAACTCTTGAAAATCGTAGCCGCGAATCGTGTTGTAGCCGCCAATGCGGAAGGGCAGGTCTGCTGCGTCGCGACCGCGAACTGTACCGCCAAAGAGACGCAGCGCAAAGAGCGACCAGTTGTCAAATAGATGATAGATGCGATATTCGCCAATCGTCAGGCGCGCGTCGCGCCATTCGCCCGGTCCAGGAAAGGTTGTCTGGTAAGCCAGACTCAAGGATTGACCATCCAGCGGACCATAGATGCTGTATACGGCGTTGTCATACTGGAAGCTGGCCGTAATGTTCTGATAGTTCTTATAGATATCCTGCTGCCGACGCTCCTCCGGCAATTCGCCGCGAAAAACGCGCTCCTCCCGGCCCTGTTCATAGCTCAATTGGATGGCCGCAAAGCGATGCAAGGGATACTCCATTCCGGCAAAGATTCCGGAAATATCCTGATTCAAGATTCGAAAGTAGGGATTGAAGACCAGATTGTTTACATTCAGATCTGCGATGCTGGCAATCGGGAAGGCCCCGCTCTGACGGTAGATCCCGGCAAAAAAGTCCAGTCGATAGTGCAGATAAGCGTAACGTAGATCGCCGCTCCATTCAACCGGACGTTGGGCGTAGCCAAGCAGCGCCGCAAGCTGATGATCGCCGCTGTCATCCGCCAGCGCCGCCGCGGCAACCGCCGCCAGGCGCGTCTTACCATCGCTGTCGGTGGCCCCGGCCACCAGAACAAAGGGCGCTCCCTCAAACGAGAGGGACCCGGTATCATCCTCTGGCAGCTCCCAGAATCGCAATCGTTCTGGCAGCGCCTTGCTCAACTGCCATTCACGCTCAAAGGGCGGCGAAAGACCGCTCAGCGGAACAGCAGCCAGCCGCATTGCACCTTGCGGGTTGGGCTGCGAGCCGGCTACAACGCGCAACTCGACGCTCTGTTGTTCCAGTTCTGTGAATGCCAGGAGTTCACGATGCTCCCCGCGTTCGCGGACGGTCCCAAGGGTTGCTTGAAGAACGCCCGCCGGGGCCCGGGTAATCGCCTCCAGCTGCTCACTGCCAGCTGCGGCGGCGCCTGGCTTCAGTCGATAAACATTGCGCGGCCCTTCCACATCGCTCAAGAAAAGCAAGGCGCCATCCATGGCTGGCATAGGACCATCGCTGCTTGCGCCAAGCGCTGTCATGGCCCTGGGCCGACCGCCTGCGGCTGCCACAGCATAGATTTCACTGCTGCGAGAATCTATACCCGTCGCCAAATTGCTGGCGTAGTAGAGCCATGCGCCATCCGAGCTGTAGGCTGGATCGCGCTCGCTGGCCAGGTCGGCCGTCAGCCGAAGCAAGCGCGAGTCCTCAAGGTCCATAGTATAGAGATCCGCCTGGCCATTGCTCAGACCGACAAAGGCGACGCATCTTCCATCTGAACGCAGGACGGGATACTGGATACTGTCAAAGGGCGGATGCCAGATACGACGAACCTCGCCCTGCTCCAGGTCTACAGCCAGTAGCGCTGGCCGCCCGTCCGCGGCGGCCGAGAGCAGCACGGCTTTGCCATCGGGGAAGTAGCTGATCCGCGTAGTAAGCAGCTGGTACTCTTCGTACTGCGAGGAGCGCAATGCGCGCAGCACTACCTGCACTTCGTTGCGTCCATCAACCGGCAAGTCCGGCCCCGGCGTTCGACGTTCGGCAATCGCTGGAAAGATGCCATCGCGCGTCAGCACCGCAATGCGACGACCGTCGGGCGAGATCGCCGGCCGCCAGTGAAAACCGCGCTCATCTGCAAATCGGTCGCTGGCGCGACGCAAACGTTCCGGGTTCAAACTCTGCATTTCGATTCCGGCGTAGATCGTTTGCAGCCAGCCGCGAAACTGACGATCCAGCTCAAAGCGATTTACGCCAAAGGAGCGACGGTAGAGGGCATCGCCGCGCAGGCCAGCGCCAAGTTCGCGCAAGAAGCGCAAGAGGCCGCGTCGACCGAAGCGTTGCACCAGGAAATGCACCGCCAGCTGACCGCCTTTGTAGATATCCCGCGAGCTGCGCGCGCCGCCAGAATCCAGATCGCTGAAATCCAACAAGGTTCCTGAAAGCAGCGCGTCGCGCGCATATTGATCTGCGCTGGCGTCCAGTCCCAGTGCAAGTTCTTCGCTCATTCCCTCCATCAGCCACAATGGATAGCGACCAAAGCCCGGTCCAGGCAGCATCTGAAATTGAAAGGCGTGCACCAGTTCGTGACTCAGCGTGTGTCGCAATGCGCTGTAGTCGCCGTTGAAAGGCAGTACGATGCGACGGCGGTAAAAATCGGTGAAACCGCCAACGCCTTCATCCAGCGGATAGGGACTGATGTTAGTTGCCGAGAATTCGGATGGTGCGGCGTAGAGAAAAATCAGCGCCGCCTCTTTGGGTTCAAATTCCAGTTGATCCACATAGCGCTGACGCGCCTCTTCGCCATAAAGCAATGCGTAAGCGGCAACGCCTTCCAGACCTTCGGTATAGCGCAGTCGGAAGTGCTCGGACTCCAGAATTTTCCAGCGCGCCTGCGGCTCCGTAGTACGCCAGCGCGCCTGGAGCGAGGCGGCGAAGATTGCGGCGCCAATGCAAACTGAAATTGCAATTCGCTTGACCCTCACGATCTGGCCCGCCACCAACTCGATTTGTGTTGAAGCTGATTCGAGCGCACGCTTTGACTGCCGCCCTTCTGAGCTTTGTCTTGCTTGCGGTCTTGATTGCACCCGGATTGATCAACTATGGAATGCAATCGCGCCTGGATTTTCGAAAGATCCGGCAGCAAAGCTCGCAGTTGGTGCTGCAGAAGACCGGTCTGCGCCTGACGATTCAGGGAGCTCACTACGATTTGTTTCGCGGCATTGTGCTCAATGGCGCGCGCCTCTACAATGAGCCGCCTGGCCAGGAACGGCAGTACTTGATGCAGGCCGAGAGCGTTCATCTGCGCTTTTCAATCCTCGCCTACCTTCGCGGAGAGCCGCCGGTTAGCAAGATTGTTATCAACGGCGGTCGTCTGTTGCCCGGCGCCTTTGGGCCAGCGCAGTGGCGCAGCTTGATCAATCGCATCGTTTCAGATGTCAATGGCTCTTCAGCAGCCGCGCCGCCTCAGGAACTCTTTGCCAACGATGCAAGCCTCAGCGCCGACGATCTACGACTCAATCTGGCCGAGTTGCGTTTGCCGCTTCGTGATCCGCCGCGCGGCGAGTATCTGAGCATCCAGCTGGAAGCTGCGCCGCTTGACGATGGATTGCGCTTCAAAGCGCAGGTGAAGCTGGTCGGCGGCGAAGGGGGCGGCATTGAGCTGCGCGGCGCCTGGCAGCGCGACGGCAGTGCACGAACCCTCGTCGAGTTCCACCAGACGCCCTTGCGTATGGCCGCCGCTCTGGCGGCCGGCACCCCGCTGGTTCCTCTGGCGCTAACCGAAAGCAGTAGCGCCATATTGCTGGCCGGCGGGGCTCTAAACGGGACTGGCAGTATCGACTTTTATCGGGATCGGGCCGCAGGCTTCAACGTACAGGGCCAGTACAGGGATCTCAGTTTGCGCCTTGGCGATCCGGCCTTCCGCTTGATTGAATTGCAGCGGGGCGAAGGCGACATCAACTGGAACGGCGGATTCGACGCCGAGGACGCCCGGCGCAGTTACAGCACCCTGCGGCTGGAGCAACCCGGTGCACGGCTGCTGATTGAAAGCCGCCCGCTAACTGCCAGCTCGCCGCGGTCGGCGCCGCTGTCAGATACAAGAATCGATGCGGAGCTTGAATTTGGCGACGGTCGCGACCTGCCGGCCTTCAGCGGCGCCGATGGCGGGCGGGCCAGCGTCAACTTGCGCTACAGCGACATTGCCGGGGAAGACCTATCCGGTTCCGTGAAGCTGCAGGCTCTGCGTTTTGCGCTGCCAGAGTCCGTGCAGAGCGATACGCTGGATGCCCACTTTACCGTGCATGAATGCGAGCTGATCAGGTCGGCCCGCGATGAAAGATGGAAGCTTGTAGCCCACGGAGGATTTCTGGGTGCAGCCTGGCAGACTGCCGGCGATTTGCGACTGCGCATTCGCAGAACTCCGGGTCAGTCGCCAGGCTTTTCTCTGGATCAAGACCTGAAGCTGCACGGTAAGCTGCAGTCGCTATCGTTGCTGGATGCGGCGGAGCTGGCCGCGCGTAGCGGCGAAGCGATTTTACATTCCGGAATCTCCGCGGAATCTTCCAAGGCGGAGGACCGCGGACCGCTATGGCAAAACAAGTTCTTCGAAACCGGCGTCTATCGAGCCTACCTCGAGAACCTGAAACTGGAAGCGGTCCTGGATTGGATCCATCCCGGCGAAGGTCTGCCCGAACTCGTGCCGGTTCAGATCGCGATGCGACAGGGCTTCTTCAGCGTTCGCATTCCTCAGATCCAGGCAGAGCGCGCCCAGCTTCAATTGCGATACGAAACGAACTTTCAATCCTACATACCAACCCAGGCCATTGAGTTTCGTCTGCATAGCGCGGCGCCGGCGCTTTCGCTGGAGCGCTTCACCGGCCAGAGCGATGTTCCAGCGGACTACGATGTCAGCTTCGCCTTTTCCGGCGAGGGCGTCTTTCCTGGCGACCTCGTGCAGCGATCTTACAGTCGGCTCTCCCTGCAGTGCTCGCCGTTTTCCATCGATCGCGGCCAGCGCCTTGAACTGCTGCGCCATGCTCTCAATCTACCGGATGGCCCGATGCAAATGAAACGATTCAATTGGGTTCGGACCACCGATGGCCCGAAAACGATCGTGGCGGCCCGCGCTGAAACAGATGCGCTCGACCTGAATCTCAGCGGCGAATATGGCATTGGCCTGGGCGGCCGCCTGGAGCTGCGCTATGTTCGACTTGCCGATGGCGCTCGCACTTCCGTTCCTGTCATCGTGCAGCCAGACGGGCAATGGACGCCTTCGTTGTAATACCGAGTTCCGGATGCGACAGGTCATCGGAAAGCCATGAAATTCAAGGACGTATTCAAAGAACGCTGGCGAACGCCTTCCAACTTTCTATCTGCGCTGCGGCCATTTTTGCTGCCGCCCTTCCTGCTGCTCAGCGCTCGTTACGCTGCTCATCCGGATAACATGCAACTCTACGCCTGGGTTCTGGCAGTCGTTCTGGCAGCAATGCTCACCGATTTTCTTGATGGTTTCCTGGCGCGACGCTTTCATCAAGAGACCAGGCTGGGCCGCTATCTGGATCCCGTGGCCGACAAGATTGTCAGCCTGGGCGCATTGACCATACTCTGGCTGCACTACGGCTTTCCGCTCTGGGCGCTTCTGGCCTGTGTGCTGCGCGAAATACTGGGAGTATGGCTTGGGGCCTTCCTCTACTTCCGGCGCGATATGCAGGGCAAGCCGAACATGTGGGGAAAGGTCGGAGTAACGGCGACCGGTCTGGTGGTCCTCTGGTACGTCTCGGCGCCGATTCTTGGCGCAAGACTGCCCCCCGGCCATCCGCTGCTCTGGACCGAGTTGGGCGCAGCGCTGCTGGTAGGAATACTGGCCATGGGAGTGCTGGCCTACGCGCGGTCTTACTGGCACATTGTGCTCCGACGTCCGGAGAAGCCAGGCTGATTTACTTGACATTTGTAGGGCGCCTGCTCAGGACTGCCCTGCAGCAGTAAATTATGTCCCACCCCTGCCCTAGACTTGCTGCAGCGCCCGGCCAGAGCTGAGCGTGCATCTGGAGGAACCGATGGCAAAAAGTAAGAAAGCTGACGCAAAGGTCGAACAACTGGCCAACAAGCGCGAGGCCAGGCAGCAGCAGGACCTGAGCGAACGCCTGCAGGCTGTCAGCGGCGCCATGCAGCAAATTGAACGGCAGTTCGGCAAGGGCGCCATTATGAAGCTGGGCGATCAGGGCGTCCAATCAGAGATCGGCTACATCTCTACAGGCGCACTCACCCTGGACTTTGCGCTTGGAATTGGCGGCTTCCCCCGCGGACGAGTCGTCGAGATTTTTGGGCCAGAATCCTCCGGCAAGACTACGCTCTGTCTTTCGGCCGTAGCCAATGCGCAGCGTCAGGGCGGCATCGCGGCCTTTGTCGACGCCGAGCATGCCATCGACCCTGCCTTCGCCCGGAAGCTGGGCGTCAACATTGACGATCTACTGGTAGCGCAGCCGGACAACGGCGAAGAAGCTCTGGAAATAACAGAGTCGCTGGTGCGCTCCAACGCCGTGGACATCATCATTGTCGACTCGGTGGCTGCTCTGGTTCCCAAGGCGGAGCTGGAAGGCAACATGGGCGACGCGCAGATGGGACTGCACGCCCGCTTGATGAGCCAGGCCTTGCGCAAACTGACCGGCACCATCTCAAAGTCCCATACCACGGTAGTCTTTGTGAACCAGATCCGGCACAAGATCGGCGTGATGTTTGGATCTCCTGAAACGACCACCGGCGGCAATGCACTGAAATTTTACGCCTCGGTCCGTCTGGACATCCGTAGAATTGAAACGCTGAAAAAAGGCGACGACGCCTTCGGCAACCGCGTGCGCGTCAAGATTGTCAAGAACAAGGTGGCCCCGCCTTTCCGCCAGGCGGAG
The DNA here is from genome assembly GCA_019694655.1 of Leptospirales bacterium. Taxonomy (NCBI): domain Bacteria; kingdom Pseudomonadati; phylum Spirochaetota; class Leptospiria; order Leptospirales; species Leptospirales bacterium. The sequence continues at coordinate 120,307 of JAIBBN010000002.1, read as the reverse complement.
TTCGATATTCTCTTTGAACGGGGCATCAACCGTGAAGGTTGTTTGCTTGATCTGGCGGCTACGGAAGGCGTCATCGAACGCAGCGGCGCCTGGTATGCCTATCAAGGAAACCGTATCGGCCAGGGTCGGGACAATGCCTGCCAGTACTTGCGCGAGAATCAGGAGACGGCTCAGGAAATTGAAACGGAGTTGCGTCGTCGCCAGGAAGAATCTCGCAAGCAGGGTCTCAACAAACCGGGCGCCGCTGAGGCAGCGCCAGGCGAACCAGAAATCGATCCGGAAACGGGTGAAATTCTGGAAAGCAGCGCCGGTTAGAAGACGCCAGGCAGCAGCGTAGCATCCAGGTGATCCCAACGAAGCCGGCAGCGCATTGCGCTTGCCGGACGGCGCTGCCACTGGGAGCAGGTTTTCATGCACTCCGTTGCGATTGTTGGCGCCGGCGGCTTTACCGGACGGGAATTGCTCCGCTGGATTGCACGTCATCCGCAGCTCAAAGCGGTCTACGCGAGCTCCGATCGGTTTTCCGGTCGTCCGTTGGCACAGCAGTTTCCGGAGCTGGAAGGCGCCCTCGAGTTGGAATTTGCAGCGCATTCGGCGCCCATTCCCGCGGGCGCCGTGGTCCTACTGGCGGCGCCAAATGAAACGGCAATGGCCATGGCGCCGGAGTTGCTGCAAGCAGGTCACCGCATCATCGACCTTGGCGGCGCCTTTCGGTTACACGATCGGGATGCGGTGAAGCGTTACTACGGATTTGAAGCGCCGCCCGAATCCCTGCTGCGCCAGGCGGTTTTTGGAATTCCGGAGCTCTTTGCCGAACGGATTGCTTCCGCATCGCTGGTAGCAAATCCTGGCTGCTTTCCCACGACGGCCATTGCGCCGCTGGCGCTGCTGGGCGAGTTGCGCCAGCAGATCCGCGCAATCAGTATCGATGCGAAATCAGGGGTGTCCGGCGCCGGCGGTCGCACCGAAGACGGCGGATTTTCCTTTCATAGCGTTTACGAAAACTTCCGCGCCTACAAAATACTGCGACACCAGCATGAACCCGAAATCCGGGAGTATGCCTTTGATGCTGGAACCTGCCCGCCGCTGCTCTTCACGCCGCATCTTTTGCCCGTCTACCGCGGGATTCTGAGCACGATTGCAGTTTTTTGGGAAGACCGCGCGCCGCCCGATCTTGAGGAGCGCCTGCGTAGCGCGGCGTTACAAATGCCCTTTCTTCGCTTCCTCAGTACGCCCGAGGAGGTTGAACTGGCAAGGGTTCAGAACACCAACTTTCTGGACATTGGCCTGCGCAGCGAAGGCCAGCGCACGATAGTGGTCACCGCATTGGACAATCTGGTGAAAGGAGCTGCAGGCCAGGCGCTGCAGAATTTGAATTTGATGCTTGGCCTGCCCCAAAGCCTGGGCCTCCTGGCAACGGCAAGTCCGCATTCCTGATTCTCTTGACGGCGCCCGGCGCGCTGGAATCGTGATCGACGAAGTTACCGCAACAGGCTGTGCGCCTGGCGGAAGCTAAACGGGATGTAGCGCAGTGGTAGCGCACTCGTCTGGGGGGCGAGTGGTCGCTGGTTCGAATCCAGTCATCCCGAATTCCGGCGCGAAGGGCGCCGGATGCTTTGCGCCTCGGCCTCGCACAAGGCGGCGTAGACCTGGTCGGGGCCAATCTGGCCCATACATCGAAAGTGGCCCCGCGGGCATTCGGCATAGCCAAGCTTGTGACAGGGCCGGCATTCCAGATCAATAGCCTGAACGATTCGATGTGTGCATCGGTAGGGTCCCATTCCAAAGCGCGGACTGGTAGAACCCCAGAGACTGACCAGCGGCCGTTGCAGAGCCGCCGCAATATGCATCAGTCCTGTGTCGTGAGTCACCACGCTTACGGCGCCGTCCATAATTGCTGCCGAAGTCTTCAGGTCCGTTTGCCCGCACAGATTCAGCGCACGCACTCCCCGCGTCTGCAATGCCGCCGCAATGCGACGACCCGACTCTCCCTCGCCCCGGCCGCCAAGCAGAACCAAAGGCCCTGCTATCAGACAACCAAGTTCAACTATTTTATCATCGAGCCATTTCTTGGTGTTGTGCGTGGCGCCCAGCGCAATGCAGCGGTAGCGGGCTGGCCATTGGCGTCTGCGCAACAGAGCGCGCGCAAACTTCCGATCTTGTCCGCCAAGCGGGAATTCCAGACCGCCATCGTCCAGCGTCAAGTTCAGCAGCTGCAGTGTTTCGCCGTAGCGTTGTACGACATGTTCGACAGCAAGCGTACGGTTGCCGTATACGATGCGCAACTTGTCCAGATTCCGCTTCTCAAAGACAGCGCGCCTCCCCCCCGCAGCCAGGCTCAGCGCCAGAGACCGTGGATTGGCATGTAAATCCAACACATAGTCAAAGCCAATGCCGCGCAGCGTGGCAAGTAGCGGCGTCAGACGTCCCGCATAGAGATGCAGGCGGTCAATCCATTGGTTGCCTTCCAGCGCCTGAGCGTAGCTGGCGCGCGTTACATAGTGCAGTTCGATTTCTGGACGGGCGCGTTTGATACTGCGCAATACCGGCGTGGTCAAAACGATATCGCCAATTGAGCTGAGCCGAATCACCAACAAACGGGGTCGATGCTGCTGCATTACGTGCGCCTAGTCGCCGAAACGCAGCTGGTCTGCGCACGCGGACGAGGAATAGACCAGCATTGGCGATCTTCGGCCGCCGCCCGACGGGTTCAAGAATACAGTAATTTGCTCCAGCGGGCTCGCCCTGAATTCCGCAACTTTGCTCAGACCGTTCAATTGCAGCGCCGCGCTTTGAGCATAGTCGCCGCGCACTACCAGTACTTCGTCACACGACGGGCTCAGCTGCGGGGCCGGCTGAAAATGAGTGACAATGCCGAAGGCCTTGAGACCAGGCCGCTGCCCGTAGACATAGGGATAGTAGGTAAGGCTATCCTCAAATACCAGCAAACGCTGAATGCGCGGATTTTCCATATAGCGTACAAGCCCGATCACGTTGTTCTGAAAAGTAAACAGCGCAAGCATCAAAAGCAAAACTACGTTAGCGCTCAAGAACCAGAGCAACATCAAGGGTCGGCGGCCTTGCTCCAGCAAAAAGGCGGCCATGGGCGCCAGAAGCAGCAGGAAAACGGGCAATACCGGCGCCAGGAATCGGTCTTCTTTGTGCGGCACAATGGAATGCGAAACAAAAAAGACCGCAGCAAACAATGCAGCCGGCAGCAGCGGTCGGTATTGATCGCGCCAGCCAAATCCGCGATAGCGCGACAGAAAAGCCGGCGGCAAGCAGATCACAATTGCCACAGGAAGATAAGCATAGAACGGAGAAACGCCGTGCTGCGAAGCATGCTTCAAGTTGAAATCAATATACTTAATCACGCTGCCGTGGAACTGGCCGCTAACAAACCAATCCGGAAGGCCGCTAACAATCAGCCCGACAATCCCGCCCAGCGCCGCTACGCCAAAACCCTTCCAGTCCTTGCGCTGATAGAGCAGTAGCGGGTAACATAAAATCAGAATGCCTGCTTGAAAGCGCAGCATGGCCGCCAGCGCCAGCCAGATCATGGAATAGAACAGGCTGCGCCGACGACCGGCGATCCAGTATTGCGAGAGCTGAAGCAGCGCCAGCATGATGAATGGCGCTGCCATATTCTCAATCATCGACCGCGTGCTGAAGAAGGGCTGCAGCCAGTGAAAACCAAGCAGCAGTCCAGCGACCGCCGCCTGTTGCATGCGCCCGGCTATCGCGAGGATGCGCCAACCGCAAACAATGGAAATCATCGAAATGAGCCCCATTGCTGCAAACACTGCGCGCACCTGATTGAGAGCGTTCTCTGCGCCAAATTGATGCGCCAGCCAGGCGACGCCAAAAACCAGCATCTGCGGCAGAGGGTTGCGGATATCTTCTACTCCAGCCAGGCCGCCGAGATTCAACTGGCCGTGCTGGGAATGCAAGGCCACGGACAACTGCACCGGAATGGCGTTGGACAACACTGTGTAGTCGTCCACGGCGAAGTAGCCAAGATTGAGAATAGCCGCCAGCAAACGCAAAACCAGAGCAGGCAGCAATATTCCAAGCAGCAGACCGCGAGGATTGCCTGCCAGCCAGGCAAGCAGGCGCCGCAGAGCATCGTACATTGCTTTCATATTCGCTCTCCCGCTTGCCAGAATCGATCTGCGAGGCCCATTGTTTCAGCCGCAACCGATTGAGGGCGCCTTCGACGCAGCCCGGCGCCAGCCAGAGCCGGTCATCGCCCGCCATTCTCCTGACGCGACGTCAGAAAAGCCCGTGCAGGCGGCAGGGGGCGCGTGCTTGAGTCTGCGGTCAAGTTTTTGCACCGCCCCACAGTTGAGCTGCGATAGTAGTTGCAGAGGCACAGGGCAGTCACATCGTCCGGGCATGGCAGGTACACATGCAGCTGGTCTATAGCTTTGGGGCGGGAAACGAAGCCCCGCGCGATCTTGGAAAAATGGAGTTGGGCGGCAAAGGCATCAATCTTGCCGAAATGTCGCGTCTTGGGATTCCGGTGCCGCCGGGCCTGACGGTCATGACCGAGGCCTGCCGCAACTATATGCGCGACAAGCGCATGCCGCCGGAACTGATGCAGCAAGTTCGCAAGGCGCTTGCCGAAGTCGAAAAGTCGGTCGGCAAGGTTCTGGGCGATCCCAAGAATCCGCTGCTGCTCTCGGTACGTTCCGGAGCGCCGGTCAGTATGCCAGGTATGATGGACACGATCCTCAACCTCGGTCTGAATGAGTCCACGTTGCAGGGGTTGATCCAGAGTACGGGCGCGGAGCGTTTTGCCTGGGATTCCTATCGCCGCTTCATACAGATGTTTGGCGATGTGGTTCTGGGCGTCGACCATGATGAGTTTGAGAAGCTGCTCGATGGAATCAAGGCGGAGCGAGGCGCAACCCTTGATACAGAGCTCGATGCTGGAGCGCTTCGCGAACTGATCGGTCGCTATCGTCAGCTGGTCCGCGAAAAAACAGAGCGCGATTTCCCCGACGATGTAAATCTACAGCTGGAACTATCCATCGAAGCTGTCTTCCGCTCCTGGGGCAACGATCGAGCCGTGTTCTACCGCCGCATGAATCGGATTCCAGACGAACTGGGAACTGCTGTGACGGTACAGTGCATGGTATTCGGCAACATGGGCGACGATTCCGGCACTGGCGTTGCGTTTACGCGCGATCCGTCGACGGGCGAACACAAATTCTATGGCGAGTACCTGATGAATGCTCAGGGCGAAGACGTAGTCGCCGGCATTCGCACGCCGCACCCCATCGCCCACCTTGACCGGGATATGCCCGCCGCCTACCGGCAGCTGACCGAAATCCAGGCGCGTCTTGAAAAGCACTTTGGAGACATGCAGGATCTGGAATTCACCATCGAGCGCGAGAAGCTCTATCTATTGCAGACGCGCAGCGGGAAGCGCACCGGCTTTGCCGCCTTGCGCATCGCCGTCGATATGGTCAAAGAGGGCGTGATCGACGAAAAGACTGCGGTAATGCGCGTCGCCCCGGAAAGCCTGCCGGCCCTGCTGGCGCCGGTCTTTCACGCCGACGAAAAAGCGGAGGCCATCCGCGGCGGACGACTGCTGGCGCGCGGCCTGAACGCCGGTCCTGGCGCCGCCAGCGCTCCGGCAATCTTTGATCCGCATCTGGCGCGCGAGCGCGCCGATCGCGGCGAACACAGCATCCTGGTGCGGACCGAAACCAGTCCCGAGGACATCATGGGCATGGAATGTTCGGAAGGCATTTTGACGGCCCGCGGCGGGATGACCTCCCATGCTGCCGTAGTCGCTCGAGGCATGAACAAGCCCTGCGTGGTCGGTTGCCAGGCGCTGCGCATCGATTCCGAACGAAATATGCTGATCATCAAGCGCGAAGACGGCAGCACGGCAGAGATCCCAGAGGGCCAGCCAATCTCTATCGATGGGGCGACAGGCGAGGTAATTTCCGGCAGCCTGTCCACAACCGAAAGCGAAATCGATCAGTACCTGCAAGGCAAGATGACCCGGCGCACTCGCCTGGTTGAGGAATTCGAGCTGGTCATGCAATGGGCCGATCGCTTCCGTCGCCTCGACGTTCGCGCCAACGCCGAAACGCCGCGCGACGCAAAGGCCGCGATGCTTTACGGCGCGCGAGGAATTGGTCTGTGCCGAACCGAACATATGTTCTTTGGCGAGGACCGCATTACCGCAATGCGCGAAATGATCATGGCCGAGAACCTGGCCGATCGGGAGAAGGCGCTGGCCAAACTGCTGCCCTTCCAGCGCGCCGATTTCATCGAACTGTTCGAAACGATGAGCGGTTTTCCAGTTACTGTCCGCTTGCTGGATCCGCCGCTGCACGAGTTCTTGCCGCATTCGCGGGAGCAAGATGAGGAGCTGGCCGCTCACATTGGCGTGTCGGCCGACCATATCAAGCGTCGTTCGCGCGCACTGGCAGAATCCAATCCGATGCTTGGCCACCGCGGCTGCCGCCTGGGAATCACTTATCCTGAAATTACGAGAATGCAGGCGCGCGCCATATTTGAGGCCGCGGCCGAAATGAAAAAGCGCGGGCACGAGGTCACGCCGGAAATTATGGTGCCGCTGGTCGGACATGCTCGCGAGCTGGAATTGCAGCGCGAGGTCATCGATTCGATCGCGGCCGAAGTTACCAGGGAATCAGGCGTGGAATTCCACTACCTGGTTGGCACCATGATTGAAGTCCCGCGGGCGGCGGTGCAGGCCGAAAAGGTCGCCCGCAGCGCAGACTTCTTCAGCTTTGGCACCAACGACCTGACGCAGATGACCCTGGCCTTTTCCAGGGACGATTCCGGCTCGTTCATTCGCGACTATCTGGCAGCGCGCATCTACGAAGCCAATCCTTTCGAAAGCCTCGATAAAGAAGGGGTCGGCGAAATGATTCGCATTGCAGTGGAACGCGGCCGCCGCGCACGCCCGGGATTGAAACTCGGCGTCTGCGGCGAACACGGCGGCGATCCGGAGAGCATCGCCTTTTTTCACGATGTGGGATTGCAATACGTGAGCTGTTCGCCCTTTCGCATTCCGGTAGCGCGACTGGCCGCGGCGCAGGCTGCCATCCGCTCGGAGAGTACAGCGCGCGCCGGCGCAACTTGAAAATTGCCGGTCCGCATTGTTGTTGCGCCGCAGGCCCGCTTCCAGTGGCCTGCGGCCACACACCCTCAGAGGAGCTCCTGAACTATGCGTAGAGGCATTGCTGTACTTGTACTTGTGTCTGTTTCGATCAGCGCCAGCGGCTGTGAAACTTTGAATAAACTCACCTGGCGCACAGTTGCGGCCACCGGCATTGGCTGCGCGGCGGGTCTGGGCATCGGCGCCGTCATTGACGAATACAAGCGTCATGAAGATACCCGTCAGCGTCGCGCCGACATCTTCGGAATTTTCCGTTCACAGAAACAACGCAACGACGGCAAGATCGTTGGCCTGGCGACAGGCTGTCTGGCCGGTCTGGGCGTTGGCCTCTATCTGGACCTGATGCACGAGGATATGCAGAATCAGTTTGGCCAGCGCGGCATTACCCTGGAAAAAGTCGCCGGACCAAATGGCGAAACACAAATGCTTAAGGTCAAAATGGATGGCGATATCAATTTTGCCACGGGCCAGGCAGCCTTGACCGGGGTCGCCCAGAGCAATGTCGGCACATTGCGCGAAGCGCTGGCCGCCTATCCGGAGACAAAAATTCGCGTTATCGGCCATACCGATGGCACCGGCACGCGCAGCATCAATGAACGTCTGTCGCGCGACCGCGCCCAGAGCGTAAGCGGCAACCTGGGCCTGGAAAGCGATCGCATTGCCGCTGTGCAGGGCGTCGCCAATGATCAACCGCTGCCTGGCACCAGCCGCAGCGGCAACGTTCCTCGCAACCGTCGCGTTGAGGTCTATATCCTCGCAGAAAACTAGCCCTTTCGCCGGCGCTGCCGCCTCGATGCGGCGGCGTCAGGCCTCAGGCCAGCATCCGCGACAGAAACTTCCCCGTGTGGCTCTGCGCATAAGCCGCCACTTCCTCCGGGGTTCCAGCGACCAGCACTTCGCCGCCCATGTCGCCGCCCTCCGGACCCAGATCGATCAGATAGTCAGCGGTCTTGATCACGTCCAAATTGTGTTCGATGATTACCATTGTGTTGCCGCGATCCGCCAGGCTGTGCAGGACTTTGAGCAGACGATTGATGTCCTCGAAATGCAGTCCGGTTGTCGGTTCATCCAGGATATAAAGCGTTCGCCCGGTGCTACGCTTGGCCAGCTCCGAAGAAAGCTTAACGCGTTGCGCTTCGCCGCCCGATAGCGTGGTGGCCGCCTGCCCCAGTTTCATGTATTCCAGCCCGACGTCGGCAAGCGTCTCCAGTTTACGACGAATAGCCGGAATATTTTCAAAAAAATTTAGCGCGTCTTCAATGGTCATATCCAGCGCATCATAGATGCTCTTTCCCTTGTACTTAACTTCCAGTGTTTCGCGATTGAAGCGTTTTCCTTTGCAGACCTCGCAGCTGACATAGACATCCGGCAAAAAGTGCATTTCGATCTTGATAATGCCAGCGCCTTCGCAATGTTCGCAACGACCGCCGGCCACATTGAAAGAAAATCGGCCGGCTTTGTAGCCGCGCGCTTTGGCCTCCGGCAGACTGGCAAATAGATCGCGAATCGGCGTAAAGAGGCCCGTATAGGTGGCGGGGTTCGATCGCGGCGTTCGACCAATCGGTTCCTGATCGATGCAGATCACGCGATCAATCTCGGCGGCGCCGGCAATTCCGCCGTGCTTGCCGGGATGCAACCGCGCCTGGCCGATGCGCGAGGCCACGCCCTTGTAAAGGATTTCATTGACCAGCGTCGATTTGCCGGAGCCGGAAACGCCCGTTACGCAGATCAGTTTTCCCAGCGGAAATTCCACATCGATTGACTTCAGGTTGTTTTCGCGCGCTTTGCGAATGGTTAGCTTTTTCCCATTACCCGGACGACGAACCGTTGGCGTTGCAATCCGCCGTTCGCCGCTGAGATACTGACCGGTCAACGATCCTGGGAAATCGCCAAGCGCTTCGGGACGCGCCGCCGCTACAATCTCACCGCCGTGGACGCCGGCGCCGGGGCCGAGGTCGACAACATAGTCGGCGGCGCGAATGGTGTCTTCATCGTGTTCCACAACGATTACGGTATTGCCCATATCGCGCAGGTTCTTCAGCGTTGCCAGCAAGCGGTCGTTGTCGCGCTGGTGCAAACCAATCGAGGGTTCATCGAGTATATAGAGTACGCCCATCAGCGCACTGCCGATCTGGGTGGCCAGGCGGATGCGCTGCGCTTCTCCGCCGGACAGCGTGCCCGCAGTGCGCGACAGGTTCAAGTAGCCAACGCCAACATTGTTCAGGAAGCCCAGCCGTTGTTGAATTTCCTTGAGCACCCGTCCAACGATCAGCTCCTCTTCCGGCTTGATATGAATGGAATCAAAAAAATGAGACAGCCTGCTGACGGTCAGTTCGGTCACACGATCGATCGTTTCATTGTGAAAACGCACCGCCAGCGCTTCCGGTCGCAGACGCTTTCCGCGACAATCGGGACAGGGTCGTTCGCCCATGAAGCGTTCCATCCAGAGTCGCATGTCATCTGATTTTGTTTCGCGGTAGCGTCTGGTAAGATTGGGAATTACGCCCTCAAATTCAATGCCGCGCTTGCCATTCTGGCCTTCGCTGCCGTGCAGGATGATCTGTCGAACGCGCTCGGCAAGCTTGCCAAATGGCCGGTGTGCATCAAAATTCAGTTCGTTGGCCAGATCGTGAATGGTCTCCAGCCGCCAGCTGTTGTAGGAGCCGCCCCAGGGCGCAATGGCGCCTTCCATCAAGCTCAGTTCAGGATCGGGTACGACAAGTTCCTCATCAAATTCAAGCAGCTGCCCCAGGCCGTCGCACTTCTGGCAGGCGCCTTGCGGCGAATTGAAGGAAAACAATCGCGGGCTCAGTTCAGGCAGAGAGGCGCCGCAATGTGAACAGGACAGATGCCGCGAGAAAGGCGTGTCGACATCGTTCTCATGTATGTAAAGCAGGCCATCGCCTTGATGCAGCGCAGTCTCGATGGAGTCGTTGAGTCTGGTGCGGATTCCTTCTTTGATGATCAGGCGATCGACAACCAGCTCGATGCTGTGGCGCTTCTTCTTATCCAGTTCGATCGTATCGCCGATCTCGCGCATCTGTCCGTTCACGCGCAGGCGAACAAATCCTTCTTTGCGCGCTCGATCCAATATTTCCTTATGTTCGCCCTTCTTATCGCGGACCAGCGGCGCCAGAATCATGATGCGCGCGCCCGCCGGCATCGCCAGAACGCGATCGACAATCTGATCGACGGCGACCGGCGTCACCGGCTTGCCGCACTTGTGACAGTATGGCTGACCGGCGCGCGCAAACAGCAGGCGCATATAGTCGTAGATCTCAGTAACAGTCCCCACGGTTGAGCGCGGATTGCGGTGGGTCGTTTTTTGCTCGATGGAGATGGCCGGACTCAGTCCCTCGATCAGATCCACATCAGGTTTTTCCATCAAACCCAGAAACTGCCTGGCGTAGGACGATAGCGATTCAACGTAGCGACGTTGGCCCTCGGCATAGATTGTGTCAAAGGCCAGCGAGGACTTGCCCGATCCGGATACGCCGGTAATTACAATCAGCTGATCGCGAGGCAGTTCTACGGTGATATTCTTGAGATTGTGCTCTCGTGCGCCCTGAATGCGCAGCGAATCGTGTAAGCGGTTGCCCTGTGATTGGAGCTTCGACGAATCAGCAGCGCTGGCGGATAGAGGCACAGAACAATCCGGGGGAAGATTCCGGAATCAATGAACGCAGAAGCGACGGGGCCGTCAAGTCCGCAGATGAAATCAAAGCGTTGCTAGCCCTTCTTTCGCCGGCGCAAGAGGCCGGTAAAGACCCGGATCTCCTTCAGCTGTAACAGCCAGCTGGCCAGCAGATAAGCCAGCCCGCCGCAAAGCGCCGAAGCCGCAAATACAGCGAGACCTTCGTAGCGGGGACCATTGACGCCGCCGCCAAAGCGAGCGGCAAACCATAGAGAAAGGTCGCGGATTTGGTCGATAGCCAGCTCCCGCACGGCGTAGACTGCAACCGCAAATAGCAGCCAGCAAAGAGCCGCTCGCCACAGGAAGGACAACAAGTCGCGACCGCCGGCGACAACCTGGCGGCGACGCAAGATGATGCTCAAAGTCGCCGTATTGGCCATCGAAGAAAGCGCAGAACTCAGAGCAATCCCGCCCTGCTGCAAATGCGGCGTAAGCAGCAGGTTGAGCGCCAGATTCAGCGCTACCGTGCCAAAGAGGATGCGCACTGGCGTGCGCGTATCCTGTCGTGCATAGAAGGCCGCCGTCAGAATCTTATTGGCGCTAAAGAAGGGAATGCCCAGTACGTAGAACTGCAGTGCAAGCCACGCCGCCTGCGTGTCGCCCTGATTCCAGGCGCCGCCAAAGTAGATCAAATTGATGATCGGCGGACCAAGCAGAAACATCGCCAGAGCCGAGGGAACGGTAAGAAAGAGCGAAAAACTGAGAGCCCCCTGAATCTCCGCAGAGCTATCAACTGAGGCATCGCGCGCCCCACGCGCCAGCACTGGCAAGATGGCCGTAGAAAGAGCTACGCCGATCACGCCCGTAGGAAGCTGAATCAGATTCTGGGCGTAGCGCAGCGCCGAAAAGCCTCCAGAATCAGGCGGCATCAAATAGTGCGCAATAACTACGTCGGTCAACTGATTCAACTGAAAGAAACTGGCGCCCAGAGCAGCCGGCGCCATCAGCGTAAAAATCCGCTTTAGAGCCGGATCGCTCAGGGCGAGACGCATCGCCGGCCAGTCGCCGCAAGCAGAGACATAGCCCGCCTGCAATAAGAACTGCAAGCCGCCGCCGCACAGCGTAATCCAGGCCAGGCGACGGACCTTATCCTCCAGCGGGAGCGACAGGGTCCGCAGGTAGAGAAATCCTGCAATGAAGACAATATTCAAGAGTATCGGCGAGAGCGCCGGCGCCGAAAATCGTCCGTGAGCATTGGAGATTCCAGCAAGCACTGCAGTGAGCGAGGCCGTCAGCAAGAAGGGAAACATTACTTGCGAAAGGTAAACTGTCAGTTCGCCGCTGGCGCCGGGCTTATTGGTTAGCAGCGGAATAATCAGCGGCATCGCTACGATGCCTGCGGCGCAAAAAATGGCCAGTAAAAAGAACAGAAAGACAAAGATCGCCCCGGCCGCCCGGCGGGCGCGCTCCGCTGACTCGACCAGCGCATCGGTATAGACCGGTACAAAGGCTTGCTGCAGCGATCCTTCCGCCAGCAAATTGCGCAACATGTTGGGCAGCTGATAGGCTACAAGCCAGGAATCAGATATGGCGCCGATGCCAAAGAGCGTTCCCTGAAAATGGTCGCGCACCACGCCCAGCAGACGTGATACCATCGTGAAAAAAGACAGCTTGAGCGAATTGCGCGCGGTACGACTCACGTCATCGTCGAGTGCGGATTGATTCCGTCGGAAGAAGCCAGTCCAGCAAATCAGGCCGGCGAGTCGAACTCATTTCCGCAGCTCGGGCAAAGATGCGGTCCGTTTCGGTAGGTGCGCAGTTCCTGAGCGCAAACCGGGCATTGCATCTGGCGGGGGCTGTCGTAAGCTAGCGTCGGTCGCCTGACGCCTGGTTCTGTTTTTCTGGCGACTGCCTGGCCCGACGACTGCAGTGCAATGGCCGCGGATCCAGCGCGAGGCCCGGATGCCGCCGCCATCGGCGGCCCGGCATCATCCAGTGCGATCCTCGCCGCCCCCTCAGGCGAAGCAGAAACCGACACAGCATCCGCTTCCGTACTACGGTTGTCGTGGTCGGCCGGCGCTCCGGCTTCGGGGATCACTGCCGGACTGACGTCATGCTCCGCTTCAGCAACGCCGCCGCGCAGCGGTTGTTGTTCCTGACGCTGCGCCTGCAGGACCGCTGCCCGCTGATTGTCCACCATGCTTGCCGCCGCCTTACGCGATACGGGTCGTCGATTTCTCGTAGAAAGCCGTTGTGCCTTGCTACTGGAACGCGAAACGGTCGGCGACGAAGCGGGCCAGCTCTCAAGCGCCTCGCGGTCGGGCTGAGCTTCGGCAAGGGGCGTGGCAGTCGCCTCGGCGCTCATCTCCAGACTCCAGCTGCCAGCTTCCATTTTGGCGCGCAACTCTGCCTCCGCGGCGGCCGCGTCTTTGAAGCGCGGCAAGACCTGGGCGAGGCCAAAAAAATCAAATAGCAAGGAAAGTTCGAGGGAAACTTCGCACAAAGCGACAGCACCCTGTAGGGTCTCCAGGCGTCGAACCAACTTGAGCAAGGCGGCAATTCCAGAGCTGGAGCAACCATCCAGCTGGGAGCAGCGCAAAACGAAAAAGCGATTTCCGCGTTGAATCAAGCGCTCCAGAGCCGCTTCAAAATCGGGCGCAGTCAGGCCATCCATGCGCCCGCGCAGTGCCAGCGTCACCACGCGCACGCCAGGACGTCGATCTGTTGCAAGATCCAGCATGGTCTTTCAGCGCGTCAGCGGATCCAGAGGAATTGCATCTAGAATTCGACTGCGAGGCGCGACCGACTGCGGCGACGCCGCGCTGCTTTGCGGCGGACTCTGCGCCGCCGGCGCTGCCACACTCTCGGGAACGAACTCCTCCAGCACTGCTTCGTTGTCTTCAACAGGCGGCCCAGCGCTTTGCGCTGGCGTCCGATCGGCGATCGCGCTGCTCGCCGGAGCTGCGCCATGAAAACTGACCAGCAATAGAAAAATAGTAAGCGCCGTCAAAATGAAGCACAGGGAAAGGCTGAGAATCAATGTGCGCACGCTATAGCGGCTCACGTTTTCCATAAAACGGTTGGCAGCGGTTGAGCGAGCAAACAAATGCACCGCGCCCGAGGGCGTCAGCTCCTCGTCGACCGGATAGACGGCGACAGATACATGATATTCACTGACGATCTTCTCGGGATAGACGCGCGCCAGCCACTCCCCCGCCGATGGCGAAAGCTTACGAACGGCATTGTAAATCGGCGCAGCGGCGGTAGGCTGCAGTTTCACCTCTCGAACGCGAAGCGGACTGCGCGCCGGAAGTTCCAGGGCGCTGGTATACTCGCTCTCGGAGTACTTGCGCTCCGAATCGCGGGCGACGCGCGCGATTTCATTGGCGGCCATCAGACTGCCATCGGCTCGCAGCATCAGCATTTCCGTCACCTGGAAGCTATCGTTGCGCTGCGCCGAAATGGATACAATTTCATTCATCACCGACGAGAGCTTCATGGCCATTTCGTCATCAAACTTCTCGCTGGCCATTTGCGAAACGGCGAGCGCCGCCTCCATGCCACGAGCGCGGGAAAGAGACTGCACTTCCCTGAGTCCGCTGGCGCCAAGTCGCAAGAGCGAATATCCGGCGACGGAAAGTATGCCGGCGCTGGCCGCCAGAGAGATCAGGATTCCGACAATCAGGCTGCGAAAGGTGTATGATTTCATTGCGATAGCTCCGCCTGTAGCGCTGCACTTTGATCATCGGCCCCCGCCGCGCCTGGCTTCAGCCTTTCCACAGGGCGCGGGTAAAGGACTTGCCACGGTCGTCGCAGGCCCAACACAGACATGGATGGCCGCCACTGAGGAGGAGCGCTTCCGCAACTGGATTCCGCATGGATTCGACTATCTTGATCCATCGGAAACGGCGCTGCGCCTGCAACTCTCGTCCGCCATGCGCGCCGTTTTTGCTGCCGCCGGCTATCTGGAAGTTGTCCCGCCGGCCTTCGACTTTGCGGCCACCTTTGAACTCACCGAACGCCACGGCATCTCGGCGCCCGCCTTTCGCACGCGCGGCGGCGAGGGCCAGATGCTGGCGCCGCGCGCCGACCTCACCGTGCAGGTGATCAAGGCCGTAGCCAGTGGACGACTTGCGGCCGCCAGCTGGCCCGCCCAGTTTTGTTACCTGCAATCCGTCTATCATGACGAACACTGGGGCCTCGGTCGCCGCCGCGAGTTGTTTCAGGCTGGCGTGGAGTGGATTGGCGAAAACCAGGCGGCGCCCTTGCGAAGCATACTGCAGCTGGCTCGCCGTTGTCTGGCTGAGGTTGGCGACGATCTGCGTATTATCTATGGCGATGCGCGCTTTCCAGGCCTGTTGCTGGAAGAATCGCCGCCGGCGTCGCGCGCTGCTCTGGCCTTTGCCTTTTACGCAAAGGATACCGCCGAGCTGCGTCGAATCTGCAGTCGACACAGCATCGAAGCGGGACTCGCCGCCCTGCTCTGTGAAACGCCGCTATGCTTTGGAGGGCCGGAAGCCCTGCAACATCTGGATCGCCTGACCGTCGGTCGTCCAAACCTGACTGCCGTACTGGATGAGGCGCGCGATCTGGAGAACGTAGTCTTTGACTTCAGCCTGGTGCGCACTCTGTCGTATTATACAGGGCCGGTGTTCGAGGGCTACGTTACGGGAAGCAAGGAGCGCATACTCAGCGGCGGCGTCTATGACTCCCTCTACCGGGAGTTTGCAGGCATCGACCGCAATGCCTGCGGCTTTGCCATCGAACTTGGCGCGCTGGCCCAGTCCATGGCTTACAAGGGAGTGATTCGATGAGCGCATCGCTGGTGGTCGGCGCCCAATGGGGCGACGAGGGCAAGGCCAAATTCATCGACTATTTGAGCGGCGAGATCGATTTGATTGTTCGCTACCAGGGCGGCGCCAATGCCGGACATACGGTTCTGGTCAATGGCGAGACCTATGTCTTTCACCTCATTCCCAGCGGCATTCTCTATCCCAAGGCGCTATGCGTCATCGGCAATGGCGTCGTGCTGGACCCCGACGCTTTCCTGCAAGAAGTAAGCTACCTCGAAGGCCGGGGCATTCAGGTGCGAGAACGCATGGCAATTTCCGACGCCTGCCACATCGTTCTGCCGCTCCATCGCGCCATCGACGGCTCCCGTGAAAGTCTGGCCGGCGAGCGAAAGATAGGTACGACCAAGCGCGGCATTGGCGTCTGCTATGGCGACAAGGTGACCCGCATCGGCTTGCGCATGGGCGATCTGCTCGATTCGCAGCGGCTGCGCGAGCGACTGGAAGCGATGCTGGAGGTCAAGAATCGGGAGCTGCGCGACATCCATGGGCTTCCCGAGGTAAAACTGGAGGAGAGTTACGATCAGCTGCTGGACTTCGGTCAGCAGGTTCGCGGGATGGTTTGCAACACTTCGCTATTTTTGAATCGCGAGCTGGAATCAGGCAAAACGGTATTGCTGGAAGGCGCACAGGGAACCGGCCTCGATATCGACTTTGGCACCTATCCTTACGTCACCTCCAGTAATACGACCACTGGCGGCGCCATTGCCGGCAGCGGCATTCGCTTTCAGTATCTTAAAGAAGTAATCGGCATATGCAAAGCCTACGTGACGCGCGTCGGCGAAGGGCCCTTCCCTACTGAGCTGGAGGGAGACGACGGCGAGCGTCTGCGCAAACTGGGCGGCGAATACGGCGCCACCACGGGCCGGCCGCGACGCTGCGGTTGGTTTGATGTTGAATTGGTGCGTCATGCAGCGCGCGTCAATGGCCTGACCGGTCTGGCTCTGACAAAAATCGATATTCTTTCCGCTTACGATGAAATTCGCATTGGCGAAAGCTACTGGCGCAGCGGCCAACAGCTGGAGGCTTTCCCCAGCGACGGTCGCCTGGACAATATTGAGGTGCGCTATAGCGTAATGCCTGGTTGGAAAACAGACATCAGCCGCGCCCGCAGGATTTCGGATTTGCCGGCCGCCTGCCGGGCTTACATCGACCGCCTGCAGGAACTCTGCCAGGTACATGTCCAGTTCATATCAGTGGGACCCGGCCGCGACGATACGATCGTTGCCTGAAGAACTATCCGCTGGCGCCGGCAGCGCAAGGTACAGGAACTCCTCTTCGTTGCCACTCTGCCCCTTCAATCGCGACGGGGCGCGACCGAGGATAAGGTAGCCCAGGCGCTCGGCTTGTTCCAGGACGCCGCAGATTGCGGCTTCACGCCGATGGGGGTCGCGCAGTACGCCATTTTCCAGCGCCCGCGAGTCCTCAAATTGCGGTTTGACCATGAACAAGCCGCTCCATTCGGCCATCGACCCTGCAGCCTGGCGTAAATGAACTACCGCTTGCAATGCACTGCGCATTGAAATGAAAGAAAGATCACAGACAATAAACAAACCAGGCATCACAGTCAAATCGTGATCCTGAAACAGGCCCGGTTCGAGATCGCGCACATGGGTGCGTTCTAAAACAACGACGCGGGAGTCGCTGCGCAGGTCATAGTCCAGAATCCCGTAAGCGACATCGACGGCGTACACCCGCCGCACGCCGTGCTCCAGCAGGCAGGCGCAGAAACCGCCGTGAGCCGCGCCCAGGTCAAGAGCCGCGCGCGCCGCAAGCGCCGGTCGAAAATCGGCGATGGCCCCTGCCAGTTTTTCGCCAGCCCGGCTGGGGTAGCGCCGCACTGGACGAACCTCGACGATTGCATCAGCGCGGGGGCGCACTCCGACGCGAGATTCCGTTTGGCCATCAACAAGGACGCGCCCTGCCAGGATCAAGGAGCGCGCTTCGGTTGTCGCATAGCCCAGGGCGACGACTCGCTCCAGCAGGGAGGGCTTGTTGGCGCCAGCCATCAGCGCTCACGCTGCAGAATAAACGAACAGAGCTCCGCCAAAAATGCGCGTGGATCGATCAACTGCTCAGAGTCCCAGGGCAGCGCCTGGGCCTGTGCAGCAAGAAGCAACTGAAGCTGTTCAGCTCGCTGCCGGGCGGCCTCCAGGCCAAGCAGCGCCGGATAGGTCAACTTTCCGCGCTCCTGATCTTTGCCGGCGCGCTTGCCCATGGCAGCGCTATCGCCGGTCCGGTCGAGCAGGTCGTCCGCTATTTGAAATAACAAGCCCAGCCCCTCGCCCAGCTGACGGTAGGGGGACGCATCCTGCGCTGCCAACAAGGCGCCAATCTCGCAGCTGGCCGCAATCAAGGCAGCCGTCTTCAGCTTATGAATTTTTTCCAGATCATCAAGGCTGCCGGCAGCCGCGCCATGATCTTCATTGGCCAGATCGAGAGCCTGTCCGCCGGCCATGCCCGCTGGACCGGCGGCGCGAGCCAGAATGATCGCCGATCGGCAGGCCAGCGCCGCCTCCTCTGGCGAAAATGCGCCAAGCAGCAATTCAAAGGCCATGGTATTCCAGGCATCGCCGGCCAGGATCGCCGCCCATTCGTTGAACTGGCGATGGCAGGTGGGTCGTCCGCGGCGCAAATCGTCGTCGTCCATAGCCGGCAGATCATCATGGATCAGCGAATAGGCGTGAATTGCCTCCAGAGCGGAAGCGGCGCCCAGTGCGCGCTGCCAGCAGCGCTGCGGAATTTCTGCCGTGGATTGCGGGGCGCCGTCAGCAAAACCGGCGCAGGCAAGTAGCAGCGCCGGACGTAGACGCTTTCCTGGCGAAAGCAGGCTGTAGGCCATAGGTTCAGTCAGAACAGCGGGGCTTTGCTTGCGGAGCGCGGGTAACACCGCTTCCTCCAGATACAGGTCTACCTGGCGAGCCAGAGCGGCAAGGCGCCGCTCCAGCGCGCCGGTCAATTTCAAGCCACCAGCTCCGAATTCTGGAACCAGAATGCAATTTCAATGGCCGCGTTTTCATCCGAATCGGAGCCGTGCACCGCATTGGCCTCTTTACTTTCGGCGTACAGTTTGCGAATTGTATTGGGCGCAGCCTGTGCTGGATCAGTGGCGCCAATCAGGGTGCGCCATTTCTCCACGGCCCTGGGAGCTTCGAGCGCGGCCACGAAGACCGGTCCGCTGGTCATAAAGCCGCAAAGCGATTCGTAGAAGGGCCGCTCCTTATGCACTGCGTAGAATTCCTGGGCCTGCTTCTTGCTCATGTGCAGGTATTTCAGACCGAGAATCTTAAAGCCCTCGTCCTCGATACGCGCGATAATTTTTCCAGCGTGTCGATTCCGTACGGCGTCCGGCTTGATAATAATCAGGGTTTTTTCCATATTGCGGTAACGAGCGGGGGGCCGCTTGTTGCGTCAAATAGATTCGACTGGCGCCGGCGAGCGATCGACCGCCAGCGCCCGGCGGCCCTGACACGGAAACGCGCCAGAGATGAAAATAACGCCCGATGTCATTCAGCTGGAGTCGCTGGAGGAACTGAACGGATTTGTAGCCGATCTGGAGCTCAATGGCCAATTTCAATTTGCACAGCCGGTGCTGGACAACAGTGAGAACGTACTCATTCGCGAGGGCATTGTTGTAAAGCCGGCAATGTTGCAGCGCCTGGAGAGCATGGCCGGGCAATACAAGCCGCACTTTCAGGTGAGTGTTACAAAGGAGCTGCTGCTGGCCATTCGCGCTCGCCTGGCGCCGGCCTTCTTCGATCAGTTGCGCGGACCGCGCGCCGAGTTTGTGCGCTGCCTTTTCGAGTACACTCGCCACAACTACCGCAACTACGTGAAGAATGCAATTCGTGATCCGCGGCTGCTGCTGGCCGTTTATCGACTGAGTCGCGAACGACCTGAATTCTTCGCCCACGCCGCGACGCTGGCGATGCTCAGCCTCGGCATACTGCTGCAAACCAATGCCCGCCGCCGAATGATTCATATCAAAGCCTTTCAGGCCGGCCTGACCGCCGACTTCGGCCTGGCCGAAAGCGATGAATGGCGGTCGCCGGCAGGCGACGTTGACGCTCAGCGCAAGCGAGCGCAACGATCGATCAAGAATCTGGCCGGCTTCGAACTTGGTCCGGAAATCATTCAGGCAATCCAGAACCACCCGATCGATATTCGATCGCCGCAAATTTCCAGCGTGCAGTTTGGCGCCGCGCCGGACGCAGCTCCGGATGTGAATTTCTTCGACGACCCGGCCAGCGACGGCGACGCGCCCGTAGAGAGTCCGGGGCCCCACGCTGACTTCGATGCAGTGAGCGCTGAGATCCTGACTGAGTGCTTGCGGCTGGCCAGATTCATCGATGATACGGCGCGTCAAATCAGCGACCTCGGTCACTTTGCCGAGGAGCTGGTCTACATGACCGCCTACAATGCAGCGCGCGGCTACTTTCACACCGATTTCATAGCGCCGCTGCTGCGCGTGTTTCAAGAATATGAAAGCGGCGCGCGGCGATTGATGAAGGTCGCCGAGATAGAGCAGCGCTGCAAACATCCGCCCAGCGCCTGGGCCTACCCCAAGCCGCGCGCCGCACAGATCCTCTGCCGCGATCACAGGGATGAATGCCCCTGGATCGTTCGCGGCTGGGATATTCACGTCATATCGCCGCACGACGCCTACGGATGGATTGGCGTTGATCTGCCAGCTGGAAATTACAGCAAGTGCCAGTTGAATGAAGAGCTGGAGAAGTTGCCGCCGCCCGCCGGAGCGCAGGCGGCCAGCGAAGCTGGCGCCTCAAACAAGAATTCAGCCTGAAGTGGATGCCGGTTTGCGGCGGACCGCATCGCATGCGGTCGAGTTTCAGCGGACGTTCAAGGTCCAGCTCGCTCCGCTGCAAAGGGCGAAAGATCAATCAACGCTGGATCGCTGGCAACGCGCGCAAATGGTCCGATCGACTCACGATCGACGGCAATCCACACGGCGCGAACCGTTCCCAGAATCAAGAATGCCGCCGTGTAGGCGGCGCCAACGCGCCGGATTGCCGCACGATGACGCAGGATCCATTGCGCCAGCGCTCGCCACAGCGCGCTCATTGCCAGCGCCGCGCCACATAGTGCTATGGGAATGCCAAAGGGATTGAAGTAAAGAGCCAGCGGCAGCTGACCATGCAACGTAGCGCTCACCGATCGAGTCAATCCACAGCCCGGACAGGGAATGCCGGTGAGATTGTAGAAGCTGCAGATTGAAAAGCCCAGTCCGTCAGGCGGCGCCGCTACAGCCAGGGCAATCATCAGCCACGCTCCGCCTTGCAGCCAGCGTAGATCTGATGGGAAACTGCGATCAAAGAGCGGCGCCCGGCGCAGCGGCTGCGGCAAATCAAAGCGCACCGGCGCTTACCACCAGGCCAAATCCATTCTGCAAGCGATAGCGATCGCGAAGCGCCCGATACTTGATGGCCGTACTCTCAATGAGCTGTCGTTCCGCTTCCGTAACTTCGCGAATCACCCTGGCCGGCGAGCCAAGGGCCAGCATCCCCGGCGGAACCTTCTTGCCCGGCGGCAACAGACTTCCCGCGCCAAGGAAGGCGTATTCGCCCAGTTCGCAGTCGTCCATCACAGTGGCCCCGATGCCCACAAAGGCAAAGTCCTTCAGCCGGCAACCATGCAGCGTAACGCGATGCCCCAGCGTACAATTGTCGCCCATCTGCAAATCGAATTTGCCGCCAGTCACGTGCAACATGCTGAGATCCTGGATGTTACAGTTGCGACCAATACGAATGGAGTGGACATCGCCGCGCAGGACGCATCCAAACCAGACTCCGCTACCTTCGCCAATCTCCACATCGCCAATCACCGCAGCATCCGGCGCAACAAAGACGTCTGCCGCCAGCTTTGGAACGCTATCGCCCAGCCGATAGATCATGACGACAGCCGGGACCCTCGCCGCCCCGCGGTCAATCAGACATTAAATCGGAAGTATATGATGTCGCCATCCTGTACGACGTATTCCTTTCCCTCCAGTCGCATCTTGCCTGCGTCGCGAGCGGCGGACAACGAACCGGCTGCCAGAAAATCATTGTAAGAGGTCGTCTCGGCGCGAATGAAGCCGCGCTGAATATCGGAGTGGATCTCGGCCGCTGCCTCTGGCGCCAGCGCGCCTTTTTGCACTGTCCAGGCGCGCACCTCCTCTTCGCCGGCGGTAAAAAAGGTGATCAGATCCAGCAGCTCGTAGGAAGTGCGAATCATCCGATTTAGTCCGGGCTCCTCCAGCCCCATGGACGCCAAATAATCGCGAGCATCGGACTCCTCCAGGCTGGCCACCTCTTCTTCGATGCGACCACAAATACGCACCACCGGCGCGCCCTCCTTACGAGCAAACTGTTCTACCAACTCGGTCAGTGCATTGCCTGAAGCGGCGCTACCTTCATCGACATTGGCAACATAGAGCGCTGGACGCGCCGTTAACATCTGGAATTGGCGAGCAAGCGCGGCCTCTTCTACGCTGAGCTCAACACTGCGCGCCGGTTGCTCGGCTTCCAACGCCGCCCTGATTTTGCGTCCCGTCTCCAGACCGGCGGCCGCCTCCTTATCCTGCCCGCGCGCCCGTTTCTCCAGACGATCCATCTGCTTCTCCAGCGAGTCCAGATCGGCGAGAATCAATTCAAGATTGATGATGCGAATGTCATCCAGCGGATTGATTCCGCCGCGAACGTGAATGATGTTTTCGTCTTCAAAGCACCGTACGACATGGGCCACGGCCTGCGTCTCGCGAATGTGAGCCAGGAATTTATTGCCAAGGCCTTCGCCCTTGCTGGCGCCCTCAACCAGTCCGGCAATATCTACGAACTCCGTATACGTGGGTACGATGCGCTTCGGTTTGACGCGCGCTGCGATTTCCAGCAGCCTCGAATCGGGAACATCGACGCGACCGACATTCGGTTCGATGGTACAAAATGGATAGTTTGCCGATTGCGCTCCGGCGCGCGTGATGGCGTTAAATATAGTCGACTTGCCAACGTTTGGCAGTCCGACGATCCCGCAGCGTAGCGACATGAAACCGACCCTGGCGTAAAGCGCCGAGAGAACCGTCTCCCGCAAACGGGCCAGGCTGCCAAGGAAATCCGGTCGGGCGCCCGGGCCGTGTATTCGCCAATCTGCGATTCTCTTGACGGGGACTGCACAAGGCTTTGCGCTGAACCCGATGAAGGTGCGCTTCTGGGGAGTCCGCGGTTCAATTGGTTCGCCGCTGCGCGGCGCCACTTTGCGGGACAAGGTCCGCCGCATCTTGAATTTCGCGACGCCAGGCGATGTGCTCGATGAGGCCGCTGTCGAACGCTACCTGGACAGCCTGCCCTTTTCGTTGCTGGAGACTTACGGCGGCAATACCACCTGTCTGGAGCTGCGCAGCAAGAACAATGATCTGATCATTATCGATGCCGGCACGGGACTGCGCGAACTGGGCAACCGAATGCTAATCGAAGACGGCTTTATGAAGGGCCAGGGTCGTTGCCACATGGTATTTACGCACAGTCACTGGGACCATATCCAGGGCCTTCCCTTCTTCGCCCCCTTTTACATTCCGGGGAATCATTTCACCATTCACGCCATTTCAGATCAAATCGAGGACCGCCTGCGCTACCAGTTCAGCGATCGCCATTTTCCAGTCAGCTGGGACTATATGCAGGCCACGCGCGAGTTTCGTCAGCATGATGAAACGGACGTCTGGTCGCTCTATGGGATTCAGATTAGCCAGAAAGCGGTCCGGCATCCGGGCGGTTCGTACTCGTACCGATTTGAAGAGGATGGCAAGGTGTTCGTCTTCGGCACTGACGCCGAGTTCAAACTCGACGATATGGACGGCATTGAGGACTACCTGCACTACTTCCAAGGCGCGGATGTTCTGGTATTTGATACTCAATATACATTTGAAGAACAACTACAGAAAATTGACTGGGGGCATAGTTCGGCCTCCATTGCCACGGATATTGCTCTCAAGGCCGGCGTTAAGAAGCTGGTCCTATTCCACCACGACCCCTCCTATGATGACGACAAGCTGGACGAGGTGTATCTGCGCGCGGTACGCTACAAGGAAATGATGGATCATGACCATGCTGCGAAGCTGGAGATCATCATGGCCTATGAGGGCCTCGAGCTGGATCTGTGAGCTCCCTGAGGCGCTGCACCAGAGCCCTGGTATGGCGCACAAGCCGCCTCGAACTGCAAGAATTGCCGGCTGGATCGCAGCGGTAGCAAGAATTCCCGGCGCTGTCATCGCTAGAAAGGGAATTCTTCTTGATCAGCGCCACGGGCGCCTTAACTTCCGTGGCGCGTCGCCTTCGGCGCACTCAACAAACAACAGGCCCGCACGGCCATGGTGCAGCGGGAATAAGGTAGGTATATGGAAGACGAAATGTCAGGAGCCGCAGCGAGCGGCATAGGCATCGGGATGATTATCTACTACATCGTCATTCTGGCGGTTGTAGTGCTGATGATCGTTTCTTACTGGAAGATCTTTGAAAAGGCTGGCAAGCCGGGCTGGGCAGTGCTGATCCCGATTTACAATCTCATTGTCATGCTTGAAATTATCGGCAAGCCACTGACCTGGATTTTGCTGGCAATCTGTCTGGGACCGATCTTCCAGATTCTCTACGCCATGGAACTGGCAGAGCGCTTTGGCCATGATCGCACCTACGGCATCATCTGGCTCTGGCTGCTTGGCGTCTACGGCATCCCGAAGCTGGCCTTCGGCGACGACAAATACACCGCTCCGGCCAATCCGGCCTGATTTTGTTTCGCAGCCGGTCTCTTGACCGGCTGCGAATTTCAATTTTTCTTGCGACCCTCGCTGCTGCGCCAGCCCATGCGACATGGGCAAAGAATTCCTCATTGCAATCGATCAAGGCACCACCGGCTCGCGCGTCTATTGCTTTGATAGCAAGGGTCAGGTAATCGCCAGCGCTTACCGCGAGTTTACGCAGCATTTTCCGCGCCCGGGTTGGGTGGAACATGACGCCAATGAAATCTGGTCCGGCGTCGAAGCTCTGATTGGCGAAGCGCTGGGCGCCGGAAAACTTTCGGCAACCGATGCCCTTGGAATTGGGATCACCAACCAGCGAGAAACGACCGTAATCTGGGATCGCCAGAGCGGCGAGCCAATCCACCGCGCTATCGTCTGGCAATGCCGACGCACTGCCGCACGCTGTGAGGAACTCAAGAAGCAGGGACACGAAGAATTGTTCCGAAAGAGGACCGGGCTGGTAATCGACGCCTACTTTTCTGGAACCAAATTCGATTGGATTCTTGAGCGCTGCGATGCGCGCACTCGCGCAGCAAAGGGCGATCTGGCCGGCGGAACGATCGACAGCTGGCTACTCTACAAGCTGAGCGGCGAGCACGCCACCGACTATACCAATGCCAGTCGCACGCTTGCCTTCAATATTGAAAACAAAGCCTGGGACCCGGAGTTGCTTGAGATTTTGCGCCTCCCGGCGGCTATCCTTCCGGAAGTGAAAGCAAGCCGCGGTCGTTTTGGGACGACACGCGGCGTCAAGGGTCTGCCCGATGGCATTCCAATTTATTCTATGATTGGCGACCAGCAGGCCGCCTTGTTCGGCCAATTACGCGTGCATCCGGGCGAGGCCAAGAACACCTATGGCACCGGCTGTTTTCTGCTCTTCAATACCGGCGATCAATACCTGATCAGCAAGTCGGGCCTTCTGACGACGCTGGCCTGCAATCAGGAAGGGCAGGTCTGCTATGCTCTGGAAGGCGCCGTTTTCATCGGCGGCGCTGTAATTCAGTGGCTGCGCGATTTCATGAAATTCTTCAGCAGCGCGCCGCAATCCGAGGATCTGGTGCAGCGAATCGAAAGCACGCAAGATACCGACAGCGTGGTCTTTGTTCCGGCCTTCTCCGGTCTGGGAGCGCCCTACTGGGATATGCAGGCCCGCGGCGCAATCTTCGGGCTTTCCAGGGACACCTCGCCGGCGCGCATCACACGCGCGGCGCTCAAGTCCATTGCCCTGCAAAGTTGCGATCTGGTGCGCGCCATGGAGCAGGACACCGGCAAGAAGATCGAGACGCTGCGCGTAGACGGCGGGGCGACAGCTAACAACTACATGCTGCAGTACCAGGCGGATATTCTGGGAACGCCGGTAGAGCGTCCTGCAAACGTGGATACGACGGCGCTTGGCGCCGCCTACCTGGCAGGGATGGAGGCCGGCGTCTGGAACAGCGCTGCCGAGCTGCTGAAGCTGCAGGCCGATCGACACATCTTCCATCCGGCGATGGACGCCGCAACCCGCGAGCGCGAGCTACGCTACTGGAAGAAGGCAGTGGATCGCGTTCGCAACTGGGTGGACGACTGATCTTGGAGGAACCCGGCGATGCGCCGCCATTGATTTTGCGCCCCGGTCGGGAACGCTCCATCCTCGACCGTCATCCCTGGATATTTTCAGGCGCTGTTCGTCGCTCGCCGCCGGCGGCCGATGGCGCAATCGTCGCCGTTCAAAGCGCAGAAGGCAAGAGCCTCGGCTACGGCTTCTTTCATCCAGAGGCCAGCCTTGCCTGCCGCATGTTCCTTTTTGGCGAAGGGCCCTTGCCGCCAATCAATGAACTCTGGCAATCGCGCCTCACACGGGCGCTACAATTTCGGCAAGCGCAGCCCGATCATCAGCCGCGGGCATTTCGGCTGTGCAATGCAGAGAGCGACGGACTGCCTGGACTGATCGTCGATATCCTGGGCGCCTGCGCCGCCGTTCAGTTTCGCGAAAGCGCGATGATCTCCTGCGCGCAGACGGTGGTCGAATTTCTGCGCGGCGCGCTGGCTATCGATTGCATCCTTGATCGTAGCGGCGAGGAACGGCGGACAGAAAAGCGAACGCAGAGTCTGTTTGGCCCGACGCCCGACGAAATCGTGATCGAAGAAAACGGCTTCCGCTATTTGTTGGATCTTCTGCACACCCAGAAAACCGGTTTCTACCTGGACCAGAAGGAAAATCGAAAAATCTTTGAGCGTTATGCCTCGGGGCGGAGAACCCTGGATGCCTTTTGCTACTCCGGCAGTTTCAGCCTGCATGCGCTGCGCGGCGGGGCCAGTGCAGCGCTCTCTCTGGATGCTTCGCCGCGGGCCCTGGAAGACTGCCAGCGCAACGTCCGGGAGAACTTTGGCGATGAAAGTCGCCACCACGTGGTCCGCGCCGACGCCCTGGCCTGGCTGCGCGAGTCGGCCGAGTCCTTTGATTTGATCTCGCTTGATCCGCCGGCCTTCGCCAGAACGCGGGCGGCGCTCGATCAAGCGTTGCGCGGTTATCGTGAAATCAATCTGCAGGCGCTGCGCAGGCTGGCGCCCGGCGGCTTTCTGTTCACCTATTCCTGTTCGCAGTACGTGACGCCGGATCTCTTTCAGAAGGTATTGTTTCAGGCGGCGCGCGATTCCGGACGCGAGGCGCGCGTAATACAGCGGCTGACCGCCGCAGCGGATCATCCTTTCAGTCTTTTTCACCCGGAGGGAGAATACCTCAAAGGCCTTCTGATTCAAGTCGACTGATTGGCAGAGGACGCAGCCGGCAGGCTGACAATGAATTCGGCGCCGGCGCCTGGCGTTGAACGCGCTTCAATCCGTCCCTTGTGCTTCTCGACGATGCCCTTGACAATACCAAGTCCCAGTCCGCTGCCCTCGCCTTGATCCTTGGTTGTGAAAAAGGGATCCCAGATTCGCGAGAGAATATCCGGCGCAATTCCAGGACCGTTGTCGGCAATACTGACCTGGACAGCGGACGCGCCCCACAATTGTGCTTCGCGGGTTGTTATCACAATGGTTGCGTCGCGGGCGCCTTTCAATGCCTGGTAAGCGTTGGTCAGGAGGTTCGTCCAAACCTGGTTCAGTTCGTCCGGATTGCCGGAGACCAGCGGAACTTCGCTGAAGTGGCGTTCCAGCTGCACGGTCCCGCGCATTACGCTGCCAACAATTACCAGGGTGTTTTCAATGCCATCGTGGATATCGATGTCCAACTGAGCGCTTTGATCCAGATGCGAGTAATGCTTCAGCGCCCGCACAATGCGACTGACACTGCGCACGGCGCGCGAACTGTTATCCAGATTGCGCGCGGCGTGAACCGCTTCGGCCAGCAGTGCATAGAGACGCGAACATTCATCATCGCTGGCGCCGGACAATGCCGCCTGTAGAGCGGCAATCAAATCCGACTGCAGCAAGGCATCAAACGTATTGGGGTCGCCGCCGGCGGCGGCGCTGAGTCCGCTTTCCACAAAAAGCGCCGAAAATTCTGCGGCGCGCGGCAAGGCCGCCTGCTGCAGCAGTGCGCTCAATTCGCGTTTGCGCCGGAAAGCGTCGCGCGGCGCACGCAGCTCGCCCTGGGCCATCGCCGCCGCCAGACGTATGGCGCGAAAGCTCTGCGTTCGGCGATCTTCACTGAAGCTCTCGCTCAGATGCAGGGCGCCATCAATGATACGATCCAGGTTCTTACGCAGATTCTCCAGGCCGCCTTGAATGACGCTGGCAGGCGTGTTGATCTCGTGCGCCACGCCTGCCGACATGACGCCCAGCATTGCCATTTTTTCTGATTGCACCAGCTGCGATTGCGCTGTCTCCAATTCGCGAGTGCGCTCCCGCACCTTTTCTTCCAGGTGACCGAGAATTCCCTCCAGCCGGGCGTAGAGAATCGAGTTGGAAAGCGCCATTGCAGCCAGCGATCGCCCCTCGGTAATTGCCGCTTCCAGACGCTGGCGCGTCTCTTCGACGATGATTTCGGCTTTCAACTGCAGGAAGACTGCGCCAACCAGGGACTGATTGAGCGCCAGGGGCAGCACCAGATCGGCCTGCAACGCATCCATAAAGCGCAATGCATCCTGGGCGCTGCAGCCGGCGGACCACGGAAGGCTATCAATCTGGCCGCGCCAGTAGATCCGATCGTCATCTGAAATATGCAGCAGAAACGGATCAAAAACCATGAAGCGATGGACAGGCGCAGAACCCTCCGGAAAAACCTCGAAGGCGCCGCTGCCCTCATCCCAGAGACAGATTCCGCAGCGACGAGCATCGGTTTGCTCTTCCAGGAAACGCAAGAGAATGCCGCAAACCTCGCGCGTCGGCCGTATCTGAATGAGTTCGCGCTTGAACTGATCGAGATTCATTCCGCCATTCCCCTCGGACGCCATGTTGAAAATATGGTTTACAGGATGCAATCCCGGGCCGCAATTCCGAGGCAAAGAACCATGCTCGCCATTTCTCGCAATGTTGCCGCACTTGGCCTGCTTGTCCTGCTGGCCGCTTGCGTCGTCGAGCGACAGCCGCCGGCAGTCTCAATCAGCGGGGGACGGCTGTATCCGCCGCGAGAATTTCTGGGCCGCTGGCAAAGCGCTGATCAGGAGTTGATCTTTCGGCCGCCGCCAGCTCCGGCGCTGGAACGCCGCCAGGGTTCTCAATCGCTGGTTTTTGATATCGTCAGCATGCGCCGGCGCAGCGACGGCGCCTGGCTGCTGCAGTTGAATCCGGCTGGCGAGGGCGGAGTTCCGGAAGAACGAATCCTTGAATTGGATGCAGGCGCGCTGCGCGAGCTACGAACTGATGACCTACCGCGGCGATGGACGCGAGCGCCCGATGAGTGATCCATTGGCGCTGATCAGCTGCGTCTACGGGGCCTACTATTCCCTGCTGTGCCTGCCAGAATTGACGACCGAGTACCGAGCTCGCCCGCGGGGGCGTTTGCGTTTGCCCCATGCCGAACGGGAATCGCGCGCTGACTTTCGCGAACGTCACCGTCTGGCAGTTGGCGATGAAGTACGCTATGCGCTGCCGCCAGGGGAGAAGGAAGCCTGGATTACAGATTTGCTGCCGCGGCGCAACGTTCTTTATCGCGGCGCCGGTCGCGAGCTGCAGTCGCTTGGCGCCAATCTGGATCTGGCGCTGGTTGTGCTCAGCCTGGCGAGTCCGCCGCCACGCTGGGGATTCGTGGATCGTTTCCTGGCCTCTGCCAGCGAAGCGGGCGTGCCGGCTGGCATTGTATTCACCAAGACCGATCAGATCGCCGAAGATTCGCCGGACATTGAGGTCATGATTGAGGTTTACCGCAAACTTTGCTATCCAGTTTGGCGACTTGATGCGCGCGGCGGCGCGCAGTGGCAGCCAGTGCTCGAAGAGCTTAAGTCCCGTCTTTGCAATTGCACTACGCTTTTGGCCGGACACTCCGGCGCTGGCAAATCAACGTTGCTGAATAGCCTCGCAGGACGACCGCTGCAACGCATCGGCGAAATCAGTGCGGCCACCGGCAAAGGTCGACATACCACGACCAACGCGGCGCTGCATCTCTTTGACCGCTGTCGCCTGATTGATACGCCGGGGGTTCGCGAGTGGGGCATCCACCATCTGAGCCGTGAGCAGATTCTGCTGAGTTTTCCAGAACTCCGCTCCCTCGCTGATGAATGCGAATTCCACGATTGTCAACACCTGCCGGAATCGCGGGGCTGTCAGTTGCAGCAGCGATTGCAACTCTCGCGCCAGCGAGCGCTGGATTACTATCAGGATCCTGAGCGCGAGGATGCCGCGCTCGAGCAAAGCCTGCCGCCCTTTGAGGCGGAGTTGGTTCACCCGGAGCGCTACCACTCGCTGGCGCTGATGCTATCGAATCACGGATTGATCGACCGTATCCGGATGGGCGACTACATTCGGGCCACCGGCCGGGTGCGCAGCGGCAAACTGCGCGGATTCCAGGGCGGCGAATAAGCGGCGGACGATCAAAAATGCACCCTCGCCCAACCGATAATGGACAGGCAATGCCCCGCTGTCGCTCAGCATCCTTGCCAGGCGGACCGCTGACGTGGCTCCTGGCCCTGGCGGCGCTCTGTGCAGCGCCAGTTGGCCTATCCGCTGCTTGCCCCGAGGCGCAGTTGAGCGACGGTCAAAGCGCACTCTCTCTTGCCGGCGCATGGCGCTTGCAGAGCGCACCGGGCGCCCAGGAAATTCCGGCAGACTGGACGCGCGTCGAATTCGACGATAGCGCCTGGCGCCTGGCGGCCGCACCCGCCGATTTCCGGGCGTTGAAACTCAAACCGCCGGCCCAGGGACTCAGCGTCTTCTTACGCTGCCGCATCCAGCTTGCCGGACCGCCTCCCGCAGGCGCCGCCCTGTTCCTGGATTCAATCGAAGAGGCCGACGCCGTGTTCTTCAATGGCGTTCAGGTTGGCGAAACAGGATCGCTTGCCGGACGTCGCGTTGATATTGAGCGCCGACGATTGTACGCCCTGCCCGCTACGCTCTGGCAAGAAGGACCGAACGTGATTGCCATTCGGGTTTTTGCGACGACTGGCGACGGCGGGCTGCGCTTCGAACCACGTCTCGTAGATCAGCTGTCCCAGGCAAAAACTCTGGCGCTTCGCGACCTGCCGACTATTGTCTTCAGCTGGAGCTACGTGCTGGTGGCAGCCTTCTTTGGGTTGTTCTATTTGTTTTTCTGGAGGCAGCAGGCCAATCTCTATTTCGCACTCTTCTCCCTCTCGCTTGGGATGTACAATTTGATTCGTACGCAAATCCGCTACGAGTGGTTTGATAGCTTCGTTGCATCCTACAAGACGGAGCTGGCGCTGTTGTTCTCTTTGCCGGTATTTTTTCTGGAGTACCTGCATCATGCAACAAATGCGCGGCGCAAATTGCCGGTCCTGGCGCTGTATGGCGCCTACGCACTGCTCCTCACCGGCGATCTTCTGTTTGGCGCCAGCGCCCGCGCGTGGAAACTCCTGATCAATATCAATCTCGTTTTGATTGTCGCCGCGCTGGCGCTGACTGCGTGGACCTTCTTGCGCAATTATGCTGCGCACCGCGATCGGCTGCGCTTTTTGCTGGTTGGATTTGTTGTGCTGCTGCCAGTAGTTGTCTGGGACATTTTGTCCACGCTCAATATTCACCCCTATCCCAGGCTCTTGGTATACGGCTTTGCCGCTTTCTTGCTCTTTGCATCGTTGCAGCTTTCGGATACGATACTGCAGCTCTACGGCAATATCAAGGAGCAGGAGCAAGAGTTGCGGCTGCTGGAAAAACGGAAGACGCGATCCATATTCAACATATCAAGCGAGTTTACGGCCATACTCAGCGGACTGCGCGAAGGTCTGGGCGCCGAGGAATCGTCAAGGAAACGTGGAAATCGAAGCGGCGCTCACGATCGACTGCGCTCTTCAGCGCTGAACCTGGACAACCTGGTTCAGGACAGTCGACTTCTTCATTTGCTGGAATCCGGAGAGTACCATCCGCGGCTCGGCCGCTTCAGCCTGAACAAACTCGTCGCGGAGCAGATTGCCCGGGCCTTGCTGGCGACTGAGCAACCGCAGAGCCGAATTCGAAGCAAACTGCCCGATGAAGAAAACGAGGCGGAAAGCGACGCCGAGCTGCTGGCCGCCGCGCTCTACCACCTGGTGGAAAATGCGCTGCTGTATTCCACGGGCAAAGTTGAGGTCGGCGCGGAGCGCATCGGCGGCCAGCTATTGCTGCAGGTGCGCGATGAAGGTCCAGGCATGAACGCACATCAGCAGCAGGCGGTATTTCAGAAATTTGTCCGCAATACTCCAGACGATGACTCTGCGCCTCCCGGTAGCGGCGTCGGTCTGACCATTGTCCGTGAAATTGCTGATGTTCTTGAGGGAGAAATCAAGCTCGAGGGCGGCGGCTACTTTTCAACCCTGACCCTGCGCGTTCCGGAGAAACAGGCGCGATGAGCCCAAGGCGGCTGCTCCTCGTTGCGGCGCTGACCTTCTATGCCGGCGGCGCCCTGCAGGCGGACGATCGTTATCGCGTCGAGCTCAACGATTGGCGTTTTTTAGACCATGACCTGCCGGGCGCCAGCGACCCGAGCCTGGATGATCGCGGCTGGAAGCAAATTCATCTGCCGGCCAATTTGGCCCGCGCCGGCGCACGTTCCGGGCAGCCGCTGTGGCTGCGCTGCGAGCTCTCCTTGAGCGCGCCCCGCGACGTAAATCTTGCGTTGCACCTGGGACCGGTCTACGATACGGACGAAGTCTACTTGAATGGACAATTGATTGGCAGCGCCGCACAGTCGGGCCTGCGCGGATACGGTCGCCCCCGTCTCTACGGGCTTCCCGCAGTTCTGCTGCAGAGCGGACGGAATGTTCTAGCCATCAAGATTCAAGGACAGTTTTCGAATAGCCTGGGTC
The DNA here is from genome assembly GCA_019694655.1 of Leptospirales bacterium. Lineage (NCBI taxonomy): Bacteria > Pseudomonadati > Spirochaetota > Leptospiria > Leptospirales > Leptospirales bacterium. The sequence goes on along the minus strand of JAIBBN010000002.1, from coordinate 87,498 downwards.
TGCGAGGCGCTCCGGTAATCGACGAGACCGAAAGTGCGCAGTGGAATTTCTGGCGCTCCCAGATCCAGCTGTTGACCTTCGCCGGACTGTATCTAGCGGTTGGGATATTTTTTTCAGTCTTGCACTTCAAACTGCCGGAGTTGCGCGAGTTTCGCTGGTTTGGCATTCTCGCAGCGCTTCTCGGATTGCAGCAATTTTTGGTCAACGAATCCCGCTTCAGTCTGTGGGACTCCTTCCTCACTTTCAAGCTGCTGGAACAGCTTTGCTATGTCGCCAGCCCGCTGGTTTACTTTCTTTTTCACATCAGCTTTTTCAAGGCGCAAGCCATCGTCATCGGCTTCGGCGAGCGGCGCGTGGAATTTCGGCCGCGGACGCCTGGACTGATCTACGCTTTGATCAGCGGCGCGGCGGCGGCGGCCATTCTTCTGACCATGAACCCGGTGCGCTGGGATGGTATCATTTCCGTCTGGTTTCCTTTGAATCTGCCCTTTTTTGTCTACTTTGCAGGAGATGCTTTTGCCAGGGCATTAAAAAGGCTGCAGCGCGATGCCATCCTTCTGTCTCTGGCGCTGGCAGTGATGATGCTGGCCACCGTGCACTTTTTTGCGGTGGAACGCGGGCTTGTCGAAGGCCCGCACTATTTCAGCGAAGGCGTTCTCAGTTTTATTCTGATCACCGCCTTTGCCTTAACCTACCGCCTGATTGATTTGCAGATGGAAGTCGATCGACGCAGCCGACGTCTGGACTCCGTCAATGCCCTGCGCGACAGGGTCTTCGCCTACATCTTCACTTTTGTACGCAATCCAGCGCGCGAGCTGATAGCTGGCATCCAGCAGGCGCTGCAATCAGTGGACGATCGCCGCAGCTGGAATGAAAAAAGCGCAACGCTGAGCGCTGCAGTAGACGATCTGCAGAGCAACCTGGATGATATCCTGGAACTTTCGCGCCTGGAAGTGATTTCCGAGCCGGAATTCCTGGAAAAGGTGAACTTTCGTGACTTTATTACGGCAGTGATTCCACAGGGAGTCATCACGCACCATGTAAAGGTGCACCCTGCCATTGTCTTGAACACCAGCCTTGAGCTGGTCAATTCGCTGGTCATTCGACTGATTGACTTTCCTGGCTTTAAGGACTATCGCAACATCGATTTGATCATCACCTCCGACCTCAAGGCTCATGTTCACTTTCGATTCATGCTCTTCCACAATAACGTAAAGCAAACCCGTCACCTCTATGACATTCTTACTGATCCGGCAGTGGAGCGCGGACAGCTATGGGTGAAGTGGGCGATCGTTCGCGAGATCATCCGAATCCTTGCCGGGCAAATGGAGGTCAGCATTATCAACCGAAAATTCCTGCGCATCGACATTGAGCTGACCGGCGAATTGCCGGACGCCCTCCCTGGCGAAAGTCGGCAGGCCGTGGATCAAATCTTCATTCGACCTCGCCAGAGCGATTCGCTTTCTCCGGCCGGAACTCCAGAAGCGCTGGCTTTGAGTTCCGCGAGGGGTTCCGGCGGGCAGGCCTCGCCTCCCCTGCCTCGATTTCACGCGCGTATGACCATGGGCGAGCTGGGCGCTTATCTGCGCGCGCGCTTTGCGCGTCGTCGCTAAGCGCCAGAGGCCCCGGGCTCTGGATTTCGATTGACCTCGCCCGTTGCAGGCAGCGGCCATGCTGCCATGCAGTCTCGTCGCGCCACACTTACCATGGACGGGAAGTCCTATGAATTTCCCATTGTGGAATCGGTTGCTGGTCCGGGAGGCATCGATTTCAGCGAACTGTTCACACAAAGCGGCCGCTATTCCTACGATCCTTCACTCAACAGCACCGCCGTTACGCAAAGTTCAATCACCTGGGTTGATCCGTCGGGAAAGCTGCACTATCGCGGCTACGATGTTGCTGACCTTGTGGAGCGCTCTTCTTTTGTCGAAACCTCCTATTTGCTGGCCGGCGGCGAGCTGCCCAGTGAAGCGGAATACGAAGAGTACTCGCGCTCATTGTCGCGGCATTCGATGATCCATGAATCGATGCGCAACTTTTTCGACGCCTTTCCGGGCGATGCGCACCCGCTGGCAATCCTGGCTACGATGGTAACCGCGCTTTCCAGCTACTACCCGCACAGCTACGAGGACCACTTCAAGATGGGCATTGACGTCAAGGCGCGTCTGCTGGCAAAAGTGCGCACCCTGGCCGCCTGGGCCTACAAGAAATCCATCGGGCAGCCCGTCATCTATCCCCGCGATGAATTGCCCTACTGCTCCAACTTCCTGAACATGATGTTTGCCGTTCCCTCCGGCGATACGCAGGTCGCTCCCGAAGATGAACGCATCCTGAATCAAATCTTGATATTGTACAGCGACCATGAGCAAAACGTCGCCACCTCCACCGTCGTCATGGTCGGCAGCACGCGCGCCAATCTGTTTGTTTCTATCAATGCCGGCATCTCCGCCATCTGGGGTCAGCGCGAGGCCAACTATCGCATGCTGCCGCGCCCAATGCTGCAGCATATGATCAGCAATGGACTGACGGCGGAGCGCTACTTCGAACCCTTCCTGCGCGGAGAAGAGCGACTGCAATCGCCGGCCTTTGGGCACCGCAAGTACCGCATTGAAGATCCGCGCGCGATCCTCAGCCGTCGTCTCTTCAAAGAATATATTGCCAGTCATCCAAGAGCCAGCAGCGATCCAATCATCCAAAAGGCGCTGGAAGTTGAATCGTATATGCTGGGTCATCCCTTCTTTCAGAAGATGAAGCTATATCCGAATCTTGATTTCTATTCGGCGATGATCTTCCACCTGCTTGGCATTCCGCCCAACATGAACAATGTGATTCGCGTCATCGGCAAGATGAGCGGTTGGCTGGCACACTGGCAGGAACAGCGTCAAAACGAACAAAAGGGCATGCGTCCACAGCAGATCTACAGTGGATCGATGCCGCGAACCTATCCCGCAGATCGTCCGCGCTTGCGCCCCTGATGCAAATGTAGCCTCAGCTACCGGCGCCGCCGCGATTGCGTCGGAACAATCCAAACAGCTTGCTCAGGATCGGGATGTGGATGCCAAGGCGCTCCAGTGCATACAAGAAGACGCCAAAGAACACTCCGTCATCTACCAGACCAAGTCCCATCATCGGGATCAAGGCGTCAGTTGGATCAGGGAAGACGACGTAAGCGCCAGATAGAATCGCCACAAGGATCCAGAGTATTTTTCCGGCGCGTCCAAGGCGCCTGGGGTCGCGAGCAAGCGCGGTAGCTGTTGCTCCAGCGGCGGCCGCAGCGCCGCCGGCTGCCGCCGGCAGTGAAGACCCCGCCGGCACATCCATTGTGCCGCTGCCGGGGCCTTGCGATCCGGGCCCCGGGCCGGGACGCCCTGTCTCCGGAGCGCTGGCCGACATTTCGCCTTCCATCATAATTCGTCCTCCGGTTGCTGGCGCCGATTCTGGCGCGCAGCTCGATCGCGCATTGCCGCCGGAAGGCCGTCAAGCGCTTCAATGCCACGAAGATCATTCATCGAAAAACCGCGCCGCATCAGGCGTCCCACCAGTTTCAGCGGATCCCTCGCCTGCCGCGCGGCCTTCAACGCGGCCTTCTGGGCTGCAAGCTGAATCGCCTCCGGTCCCAGATCGCGCAGACATTCATCCACTACTGCGCGTTCCACTTTCAGTTTGTGCAAATCATCGCGTATAAAGGCCGGACCATATCCGTTGTCCAGACGGTAGCGAACGCGATTGGCCGTAAAACGCCGATCATTGATCATCCCTTCGCTGGCCAGATAGTCAATGATGCGATCCCGCTCCTCTGCTTCGCATAGCTTACGCAGTCGCAGACGATCGCGCACTTCGCCGCTGCTGCGCTCGCGGACCGCCAGGTACGGCTCCAGCCTGGGCAGAACACGTTCGAGCAGCTCCTTCAATCCCGGATCGAACAGCACCTCAACTCTCCTCGCGCAGAAAGTGAAAGTTCCAGAGCGAATCTCGGACGCCCGGCGGTCGCTTGCTGTAGTCTCCCTCGCGCAGCGCCAGACGCAGGCCGGCGGCGCCGGCAGCCGCGATCAACTCTGCCGGGTCTATGAAACGTTGTCGGTGCTGTTCGACGATCAGGCGACCATCATTGGTGCGCATGCGCAAGGTCGATATGAGCTCGTTACTGGCGCTCAGGTAACGATTGGACCAGCGCAGCGAAATTCCGCGGATGCGGCGACGGATCAGACGGCCGTCAAACCAATCGCGCATATTGGAAAGCGTGGCCAGGTCGACCGAATAGAGGCCCCCTGCCGGCAGCAGTCGAGCAACCTCAACCATTGCCTGTTTCAGTTCTGCTGCGCTGAGGTAGTTCAGACTGTCGTGGCAGCAAGTGATGCGGTCAAAGCTTCTGGCGGCAAAAGGCGTCGGACCACAAAGCGAGGCCACTTCAATGCGGGTCAGCGGCAGGCGCCGACGGGCCACGGCGGCCATTTGCGGCGCGCCATCGACGCCGGCAAATCGACCCGGACGGCGCAACAATTGAGCCAGCAGCAGGCCGGTTCCACAGGCCAGGTCGAGGTTGTTTTCTGGACGACGCCCAAGCAGACGCCAGGCGCACTCATCAAGATAATCGGCCCACTGCTCATAGGGCACGTGGTCCATGCAGGCATCGTAGATGCTGGCAAACAACGAATAGGGCGCCTGGGACAGGCCGCCTGGCTTCCCCTGAAGGCTCCGTTTTTTTGTTGTCATCGGGCGCACGGCTGCTATATACGTGGGAATTTAATGCGACATAATCCGCTTGGCCTGACGCCCGCTTCCGCTCGGAAATCCTGATGGAATACTTCCTCATCGCAATCAGTTTTCTCGCCTCCCTGGCCTTTGCCCTGGCTTTGCGGCGGCTGGACCGGCCGGCAGGTCGCGGCAACAATCTGCGCCGTTTAGGAGAGCTCCAGGAGCACAATCTCGATGCGGTGGCAGCCCGACACGTCCAGAGCATCCGCGACGCTTCGCTGGAATTTGAATTGCTGCTGCGTCAGAGCCGCCAGACTCAAGAGGAATTGCGCGAAACCTACGAAGGCTACCGTCACGCGCTGGAGTCGCTGCGTTCCGAGCGCGAAACTGTAGAAACGATCTCTGGCGAGCTGGGTCGCATTGCCGGAAGCGCCCGTCAGGTGGGCGAGCAGGTGCAGGGCCTTGACCGCGGTCTGGAGCGCTTGCAGGAGGCGCGCGACGAGATCGATCGTCTGCATGCTGACCTCGATCACTTTGCAGCAGCGATCTCCGGGCGCCTGGAAGAAGCCGATCAAGACTTGCACGACACTGTGGAGCGTCTGGTCCGTGAGACGGAAGACCGTACCCGCCAGCTGGCTGACAATGCGCGGTCCGCTTTTCAGATCCTGCAGGAAGATCAACGCAAGCTGGGCGAACGTATGGCCGACCAGGCGCGCGATGTGGAACTCTCCTCGGAGCGCGTCGCCACGCTCTCGGCGCGTCTGGATGAGCAATGGATCAGCGAGGCCGGTCGCGTCGACGAGCGCGCCCAGGAACTGGAACGGCGTCTGCTGGATCGATTGAATGGCCTGGACCTTCGATTGCAGGAGATGCGCACTTCGGCGACCGAATCGATGCAGACCGACATCGCGCGAATTCGCAACGATCTCGATGACTTCAATCTGGCTGCGCTCTCGCGGCGCGACGAAATCCTCAATGAAACGCGTCGCATGGCCGAAGGAATGCAGGACAAGGTAAATCTCTTTCAAGAGAAGTACCTATCCGCCGAAAATCGCCTGATCAAAGAGGCTGAGGAGCACCACGCCGCGCTCGATCAGAAGTACCGCGGCTTTGAGAAGGTCTTTCTTGCCGAGCAAGAGCGCCGCCTCTCCGAACTCCAGACACAAATCGACGAGACGACCGCGGCGCTGGCAACCATCGAACAGAAGGAGCGCGAAGCAATCCAGGGCGCCGGCCAGAACCAGCGCGACGGAATCAAGCGCGAAGCGCGCGAGTTGAGCGCCGCCCTGGAGAAAGAGGCGCTGGAAAGCGAAGAACGGCTTCGATCGGCAGCTCGCGAGGAGGAAAGACGCAGCCAGCAGCAACGCGAGGAAACCGAGGACTTGCGCGAACGGCTGACCATTCTGGGACAGGAGATCAAGGCCACGCTGCGATCGGAGGCGGAACACAATGTTACGCTGCTGCGCGATGCGCGCAAGGCGGAAGAGGAGCGCATTGAGCGCGCACGGACCGATCTACAAAACGCCATCGAAAGCGTACAGAGTCGCGCCGACCGCTTCGTGGAAGAACAGGATGAGCGCATTGCTCGTCTGGGCGAGACCATCGACCAGAAGATCAACCATCAGTTGCTGCTGATGGCCGATCGCGGACAGCTACAAATCAGCGAGCTGGAAAAGCGCACCGGCGCCGCTCTGGAAGACTCGGCGCGGCGAATGGAGCGCGAACTGGATGATGTTCGCAAGCTGCAGGAGGACTTTCTCAGCGAGGTGGACCAGCATCGCTTGCGCCTCGATCGCTTCCAGGAACGACTGCTGGCGGCCGAAAAGGCCCAGCAGCTGGTTGAGCAATTGGACCAGACGATTGAGACACTGAGCGATCGGCTCGCACTGGCGCGCGAAGAAAACTCGCGCATCGACGAATATGTCAAAAACTTTGAATCCTTGCGCATGAGTCGCAAGGAAATCGAGAGCGAGCTGCGCGCCCTGGAGGGTCAACGCGATCGCCTGATGGCGGCCGAACAATCCTTCTTCGAACTGGAACGTCAGATCGACGGCGTAGACCAACGACTGGGCGCCGTCCGACAGGCGGAGGATCTGGCGCGTCAAATTGACAAGCGCGTGCACCAGTTCAATGAGTTCAAGGATTCATTCGAGAAATACTACGGCGAGCTTGGCGAACGACGCCAGTTCGTGGAAAAGTCGCTGCAGCGGATGGAGCAAGCGCACAAACAAAGCGTCCAGTCTGCAGAAGAAGCGCAGCGCCTGCTGGCCTCTGTCGATCGCGCCGATCATCGCCAGTCCGATTTGCAGCAGGGTCTGGCTGAGCTTGAGGCGCGCATCAACGGCCTCAACCGTATGGAAAAAAAGATCGAATTGGTCGAGTCACGCTTCGAGCAAATGGAAGGCCTGTTTGCCGATCTCGGCGAAAAGCAGCGGCAAATTGGCGCAATGGCCGGTCGCGTCGAGGAGATGCGCCTGAGCGGCGAGGAAGTCGGCAAGGAGCTTGGGTCGTTGATTCAGGAAGCCGATGAGAAGATGGATCGCCTGGCGGCGCTCTATCACACTGTTGAATCGGCGGTTGATCAAAGCCTGCACGCCACGGAGGCGCCTGCTGAGGGCCCGCGTCGCAAGCGAAGCCCGGCAGCCGCATCTGTCGCCGACCAAAAACGGAACGGAATCCTCAGTCTCTATATCAATCACAAATGGGACCCTGAATTGATTGCCGAGCGGCTGCGAATCGATCCGGCTATTGTGCGGACAGTGATTGCCAGCCACAACAAGTCTTCTTGAGTGGGACTGTGGGCATTGCCGAGCGCAAGGAACGTGAAAAACAGGAACGACGCAGAGCGATCCTGGACAACGCACGGCAATTGATTCAAGAGAAGCCCTACGAAGATATTACGATGGAGGACCTGGCGCGCCGCCTGGAGCTTTCGCGCGCCACGCTGTACCTCTATTTTCGCAATAAGAATGAAATCTATGCAACGATGCTGGCCGAAGGCCTGCGAGAGCTGGAAGCTGGCTACCAGCGCGTCCTGAGCAGCGCAATCAGCGATCCAATGGACCGTCTGAAGGGCTTTGCGCTGGTATTTTTTGACTTCTATACGCGCAACCACAGCTATTTTGATCTTATTGTAACCAAGCGAAGCGAACTCTTAAAAGACGTCGCCGAGGACACGTTGACCGAATTCGAAAAAGCCGGTCAGTCGGTTATCCAGCCGTTGGTCAATGTCTACCAGGAAGGCGTGCTGTCCGGACGCTTCCCCGCCCATCCGCCGGACAAAATGGCCTGGATGCTGCGCGCCGTTGCCATTGGCTTTGCGGTAGGCATTCGCGAGGGTAAAATCAAATTTCCGGAAGATCTGCCGCTGGCAGAGGAATTGCTGCTCTACGGAATGAGGGGGCGACCCGAAGCCTGAGCGTTGCGAATCGAAATGCTCACAGTCATTCTATGGCAGATCGCTACTGGCGAGTTGCGCCTCCGTGGCGCTCACCCGCGACTAGAGCTGGAAGCGCGCCGCACTGCGCCAGATTCGGGCTCGCTGTTGGCAGCCTGGATAGCAAACGGACCGCAACAAAGAGCCCCGATGTTAGAAGCTGCAATGGGACAGATCGACATCGCGCCAGACCCAGAAGGTCAGGCCGCGAGTGGTCTCGTCTTCAACTTCTTCCAGAGTGATTGTACGCGCTCCAGAAGGCAGCGCTTCAAAACTCCAAACAAAGCGGGCGTTAGGGCGGCTCACAAATTGTGCCGACTGGCAGGATGGCAATCCGCGAAAGGAACGCATCAAATAGCGATGGCCCGTTTGGTCGCGTAAGATAGTTCCCGGCGGATGGGTGCAGGCGGCATCGAGATTTACCAGTCGCAGATGGAATTCTGTCCGGCTTGGCTTTCGACAAACCCGATCCAGAACCACGCGGCCCGGTCCAGATTGATAGGCGATACCAAGCGGACAGCAGCGTGCGCTCTGCGGCGCGGGGGGCCGTTGCACGCTGGCCAGTAATTCGTTCTGCTGCAAGCGTGCCACAGGCATAGTTGACGGCAGGGAGGCCGCCAGAAGCAGCAAGGCCTTCGCTGCGCTTTGCCACACGGGGCGACGCGGCTTGCGGCGCGCATCAATCCGGTCGAAAAACAGCAATGTTCTGAGGCCCTTCATGGATTCGAATCTCCAGCAGGCGGCCGCTGCTGGCAGCAACCGCCGCACGCAGGCCGGCAAAAAACCAGCGCGCTATATTTTCGGAAGTTGGGTTCACTCCCTTGAACTCGCGTAAATCATTGATGCAGACGTGCTCGATCCGCTCTATCATCTGGTCCAGGCGGCGACGCACATTTAGAAAATCGAAGCTGATGCCGTCGACGCCAATGCCGCCGTCGCTGCGGGCCAGGAACAGTTCCACCAGCCAGCTATGTCCATGCATCGGTTCGTCGCTGCCGTCGGGAAAATAGCGATAGAGGTAGTGCGCGGACTCAAAGCGACCTTCAATCCGAACGAAGAACTGCCCCCTTGCCTGGTGGAAGCTTCCCACCTCGCCCGAGATCTCTGGATGCGCATCGCGGTCAAAATTCATGGGGCTCGACGACCGGGGGCGGCCACCCTTTTTGGTTGACTGTAGCCGTCCCCGCAGTTTCATTAAGGATACTGAGACTCATCGAGCCCTGCAATGTCTGAAACGCAAGTCCAACAAGAAAAGTTCCGTCCGGAGATGACCGTCGGCGAGGCCATGGCTTTGCATGCTGACGCCGCCCTGGTTTTTTCCAGCTACCATCTGGGCGGTTGTTCACACTGCTCCATTAATGAACTGGAAACCATTGAACAGGTTTGCCAGGGCTACGGCGTGCCGCTGGACCAGCTGATCGATAGCCTGAACAATCTGCTCGACAATTGATCTCTGCCGCGCCTCGGGGATGCCTTCAATCAGCATCCTGAATCAGATCCTCGAGAAACTGGTTCATCAAGCGCAGTCCCCAGCCCGTTGCGCCGCGCGGCTGTGATCCGGCGCCTTTGCCTCGCCAGGCAACGCCAGCTATGTCGATGTGCGCCCACGGCGTCTCATCGCTTACAAAACGTGAAAGAAAGCGCATGGCCGTCACAGTTCCTGCCGGCCTTCCGGCGATGTTTCGCAGATCGGCGGTATCGGACTTGAGCCCGCCGCCATAAGCGGCCCAGTGCGGCAGACGCCAGAGACGATCCAGAGATTTCCGCGAGGCCAGATCCAGGCGCTGCGCCAGATCCTCGGAGGCAGTCATCAAGCCCGCGGCCTCATGCCCCAGCGCAATGACGCAGGCGCCGGTCAATGTGGCGAAATCGAGCAGACAGAGCGAATCGTAATGCTTGCAAGCGTAGCTCAGAGCGTCGGCCAGTACCAACCTTCCCTCGGCATCGGTATTCTGCACTTCCACTGTCAGCCCGTTCAATGCTGTGTAGACGTCGCCCGGTTTGATTGCAGCGCCGTCGGGCATATTCTCAACAATGCCCAGAATCGCCACGAGGGGCGTGGGAAGCTTGCGCCGTGAGGCAAGAGCGATTGTGTGCAGGGCCAGAGCCGAACCGCACATGTCGTACTTCATCTCGTGCATTTCGGCTGGCGGTTTCAAGGAAATGCCGCCCGTATCAAAGGTAACGCCCTTGCCTACAAGTACCACCGGCTGCTGGATGCGCGAACGCGGCGGCGTGTATTCCAGAACGATCATTCGGGGGCTGATTGCAGAACCGCGGCCTACCGCCAGGATTCCTCCGGCGCCCAGCTTCTCCAGCTCTGGACGGCCAAAGACGCGAAGCTTCAATCCTGCTTCGTGTGCGATCTGACGCGCGTAGCGTTCATAGTGTTCCGGATGGAAGTGGTTTCCGGGCAAAGAGGCTACGTAGCGTGCGCCATGAAGCGCCCGGGCCAACTGCAGGCCTCTTTCGCCGGCAGCGCGCAACTTCTGGGCTGCCGGACTTTTTCCGCTGAAGTGGAGCGCAATCGAATCGCCGCGTAAGTCTTTCCTGGGCGATCGACTCTTTGCGCCGCGGTCCGTCGAACTCTTCAAGGTTTCCATTGGCTCGGCGCCCGTATTCAAAGAGGCGACGGACTGCGCGATCAATTCCTCAAGCGAGTAAGGACCAACATAGTCGGGCAAATCCTCGCTCTCGCCGCTCTTGTTCCTGGCGTTGCCGGCGCCCTTGCGGCGACGGCGCGCTCCGGAGAAAGAAAGCGACAGACGTTTCCGGAAATCGCTCTCGGCGCCGCTGTAGCGGGCCACCGCATCGCGCACTTCATCGCTGATCACAACTTCCAGCGCATAGTCCTTGAAGCGGCCAAGCTTTTCGCCCGCAGCTCGAAAGGCGCTGCACCAGGTTTCAGGGTGAAACGCGGCCGCCTCGCCCAAACCAAGTAGCATGACATTGCGATCGGCAAGTAGAAGACTCTGGCCTGCAGCCGCCTTCCAGGCGCCGAGTTCCTCATGCGCGGCCAATTGCTGGCGCAAACCATGGCTTGCGGACAATTTTTCAAGATCGGCGCCTGAGCTATCTTTGAAACAGGCAATCAATCGTAAGCGACGGCCAGCGGCCGTCTCCTTTCTTATCTCAAAGCGCAGCGCGGGAATTCGGAATTCGGACATTCATCCACCTGGCCTTTCAGTTAGCGTTTGCGCGTTGTTGATTTCTTCGCCGCCTTTTTCTTGCTGGTCTTTTTGGCGGCAGAGGCCGGCTTGCGAAGCGCGGACTTCGCAGAAGAGGCGCCCTTTTTGCGGGCGCCGCCGATTGCAGCAGCGGATGTTTGTTTCTTGCGCGAGGGCGCGGCGCCGCCCAGTCGGTGGTTCTTGATATCGTCAATCAGATGATTGACGTGTCCCTCGACCTTGACGGCATCATAAACCTTCTGCACATTGAGCGTCTTGTCCAGAACAAAGGTTGTACGCAGGATGCCATCAAAACTTCTTCCGTACATCTTCTTCTCGCCGAAGGCCCCGAATTTCTTGATCAGGCTGTGCTGCTCATCAGCGATCAGCGGAAAGTTGAGACTCTGGCTTTCGCTGAAGCGCTGGTGGGATTGGACGCTGTCAGCAGATACGCCAACCACGCCGTAACCCAGACGATCAAGCTCATTGCGTCGATCACGAAAGTCGCATGCCTCGCGCGTGCAGCCCGGAGTGTTATCTTTTGGATAAAAGTAGATAATCAAACCTTTGGGGCCGGCCAGCTCGCTGAGCGAATGGACGCTGCCCTCGGTGACAGTAACACGCGAATTCGGCGCCTGATCGCCTGTTCTGGGTTTTGCCGAGTGATCCATGCCCGCTCCTTTTATAGCCCTACGCCGGCCAGAACCCCGGTCCTGACCCCAATGCCAGTTGAAGTCGGCCGGCTCACAAGAAAACAGAAAAATGCCGCCGGCGAGGCGCTGATCTCGATGACAGGCGGTCAAAATGGGCTGGCAAGCACAACGCGGCCAAAGGGATCGTCCGCGGATGGGCGAAGCACAGAATCAGCCGCATCGGGTGGTCATCATAGGCAGCGGTCCAGCGGCGCATACCGCCGCAATTTACGCAGCGCGAGCCAACCTGAGCCCTGTCCTGTTTGAGGGATTTATGGCCGGCGGTATTGCTGCTGGCGGTCAGCTGACGACCACGACAGAAGTGGAGAATTTCCCCGGCTTTCCTGAAGGCGTCATGGGCGTCGAGCTCACCGATTTGTTTCGCAAGCAGTCTCTTCGCTTCGGCGCCGCGATTCATACTGAGACTATAAGTCGCGTTGATTTCAGCCGTCGCCCCTTCCAGTTATGGCGCGAAGGGCTCGAGGACGAAGCGCCCACGCTGGCGCATAGCGTCATCATTGCAACCGGGGCCACCGCCCGACGCATGGCGCTGCCCGGCGAGGAGCGCTACTGGCAGCACGGCATATCCGCCTGCGCTGTTTGCGACGGGGCCCTCCCCCTGTTTCGCGATGCTCCGCTGGCTGTAATCGGCGGCGGCGATTCAGCCGCCGAGGAAAGTATGTTTCTCACTAAGTATGCGTCGCGCGTATACTTGATCCACCGGCGCGATCGACTGCGCGCTTCGCAGATCATGCAAGAGCGCGTGCTGAAGAATTCAAAAATCGAAATCGTCTGGAACCATGTCCCCGTAGCCGCCGCCGGCGATGAGCGTCAACTTCGCTCTTTGCAGGTGCGGGACGTTAACAGCGGCGCTGAACGCCAGCTGGCGGTCAACGGGCTGTTTTACGCCATTGGTCATAAGCCAAACACTGAGCCATTTGTTGGCCAGATCCAACTCGACGCTGATGGATATATCCACACCGAAGCCGGCGCAACGCGCACCAGCGTGGAAGGCGTCTTCGCTGCAGGCGACGTGCAGGACAAACGCTATCGCCAGGCTATCACAGCGGCGGGCAGCGGTTGTATGGCGGCGCTGGATGCCGAACGCTGGCTGGAAGCGCAGGGCATAGAGTAGTCAGGGCGCGACCTCTCCGCTCGCACCTTTTCCACTTAATTTTCCGATTCAACCGCGGCAACATCGCTTGCGGCAATGACCGGCAGCTTTGACGCTGCCTGAGTACATCGCTTTTGCGACATAATCTTTTGAGACATAATCCATAATGTCGAATTGATATCATATTTCATTGTATACTTTTACTCTTTATATTCGATTATGAGCAACCAACAAGCATTGTCTTGCGAGTCCGGGAACTCTTCCGACGAGCTGGCCTTCGAGCAAGAGCTGGCGGCGCGCGTCGGCTCGCGCGCCTTTCGCGCCGATTTTTCCGAAGTTGCATTTGCAGCAGCGCCGGGCCGGATCATGATTACAGCCGCGCCACGCGACCTGCGCCGCCTTCAGATACGCCACCAGAAGCTCATCGATGAGTGTGCGGCCCGGCTTAATTTGCAGGCCCAGCTTTGTTTGGCGGCATCCGGCGCGTCCCGACATAGTCCCCAGATTCGGCGGCCGCCGGCTGTGCCTGATCAGACCAAAGGACCAGCGGCGCAGGCGTTTTTCCCGCCGACAACAAGCGCGACAACCTTGCGACGGCTCAAAGAGAATCCGCCGCCGCTGGCAATCATTCTGGGTCCAGTTGGCGCTGGCAAGAGCGCCGCCATCGATTGGATTTTACATCAACAGCAATCCTCCGGAAAGAGCGTGCGTCGCTATACTCTGGAGGCCTTTGTATCGGAGTTTGCCGAGGCCTGCAGTCGGCGAGCTACCGTCGCCTGGCGGCGATCCCTGCATCAGCTGCAGTGTATTGCGATTGACGACTTCCAATACATCAAAGCCCAGGCGGCGCGCAGCCAGGAGGAGCTGAGCAATCTTGCCGATCATTGCCTGCGCGAAGGTCGGACGCTACTGCTCAGTTCCGATCGTAGGCCGGCGGAATTATCGCTTAGCGAGGCGCTGCAATCGCGGCTGCAATCCGCCGAGCTGGCAGAGCTTGCGCCGCTGGGCGAAGAGGCTCGATGCAAATTGCTGGAAAACGAATTGCTGCGCCATGAAATCCAGCTTGAAGCGTCGCTTGTACTCTGGCTGGCGCGTCGAGTGCAGATCGATCTGCGTCGGCTTAAGGCGATCGCATTGCGGCTGGCGCACAGCGGTTCGCAGCGTTTGGATCTTGAGGCCTGCCAGACGCTTTGCCAGGATCTATTTGATCAAGGCAGCGGCGCACGGGCGGAAGATGTAGTGCGGACCACAGCCAGCCATCTGAAGATCGAGCTTTCCGCCCTGCTCGGCCAGGCGCGCAGCCGCCGTCTTAGCCAGGCCCGGCATATGGCGGCCTTTCTCTGCGTAAAACACCTGGGCCTCTCGCAGCGTGATACAGCCCGGGCCCTTGGCTGGGCGGAACATGGCAGCGTGATTCACGCCCTGCGCAAAATCGAAACTCAGCTACAGAGCGATCTATTCCTGCAGCGACAGTTGACGGAACTCTGGCAACGGGTTTGTCAGAATTCCTCCCTTTTGCCCGCCCCGCCGGATGCATAAAATTGCGCCGCGCCGTTGATCTCCAGGCGGTTTTCGCCGTCATAGTACGGTAAGCTAGATCACGGAGGATCAGCCGATGCCCCGCATCCCCATTGCGCTCTCAGTCCTACTCTTGCCGCTGAGTATTTTTGCCGCCGAACCGGCGCGTCCCGGCGCCGTAACCAGCGGCGCTCGCTTTGATGAGCGCGCTCGCGTCTGGGTCGAACAGAATGGCAACCGCCAGGTCGTCTGGTACGAAAACGGCATCAAAAAGGCCGAGGGGGACTTTCGCGGGAATCAACGCCAGGGCGACTGGGTCTTCTACTATGCAGGCGGCCAGAAAAAAGCCGAAGGCCCCTTCCGCGCCAATCAACGGCACGGTCATTGGCGTCTGTATGACGCTCAAGGTCGCCTCAGCTCAGAGGGCGACTATGCCAGCGACCGGCGCGAGGGCGAATGGCTCAGCTATTATGCCTCGGGCAAAATGGAAACGCGCGGCAGCTACCGCGCCGGAAAACGCCAGGGCGCCTGGATCAACTACTATGAAAGCGGCCAGGTCTTCTACAATGGATCGTACAACAACGATCTCGCCGAAGGTCAGTGGACCTACTACTATGCTGGCGGCCAGATGTATCAGCAAGGCCAGTACCTGGCTGACCGGCGAACAGGGCCGTGGACGATCTGCGTCCAGCCAGGCGAGTGCGCCCAGGAAATGATTTCGGCGCCTAACGTGCCCCGCCAGGCAGGCATCACTCTGGAGTCGGCTTTGCCCCAGGGACCGGCCGCACGCGATACCTCGAATCCCGCCGGCATCCTCGACAGCCTGGAACATGGCGGAGTGCCCGACCAGACGCCGGCGCTGCTCAACGATCGCTGGGGCGAGTAGAACCGGCGCTGCCCAGGTAGAGCGCCTGCCAGTCCAGGCAGAGATAGCTGCGCAGCGGTCGCTGCTCTTCGCCCTGCCACTCGATTCGTTCTGCAAACTGTTTGCCGCTGGCCAGGCAGGATCGGCAGAGAAAGGGCGCGGGACTCAGATTGCAGAAACGCGGATCGTCGATATCGAAAGGGCGCAGGACTGGTCGCGGCGGCGGCCAGTCGCGGTCAGGTCGTGCCAGAAGCCAGCCACCGCCTGGCAGGAATAAGACGCTCATTGCCGCCAGTCCCGCCGTCCTTTTCCATGGAGAGCGGCGCTTTCTACCCTGATTGTGTTTGCCGCACTGCCGGCCGGCTGGCGTACTCCCGCCTGCATGTCCCTGGCGCCCTTCGCTCATACCAATATTCTCGACGCAGATCAGTTCAGCCGTGAGGACCTGGATTATCTGCTGCAGGCGGTGCGCAAGCTGCGCGACCTGATGCCAGGCGGCAAGGCCTTTGGTCTGCTGCAGGGGCGGATCCTCGCTTCCCTTTTCTTTGAATCATCCACGCGTACGCGGCTGAGCTTTGAAACGGCCATGCAACGTTTGGGCGGACGCGTGATCAGCACGGTCGGCTTTCAGTTTTCCAGCATCAGCAAAGGCGAAACGCTCTACGACACAATGAAGATGGTAGAGGCCTACTCTGATATTGCCGTCATACGCCATCCGGTGGAAGGCTCCAGTCGCGTCGCCGCCGCCGCCGTAAAGATACCGGTGATCAATGCCGGCGACGGGGCCGGGCAGCATCCCACGCAGGCGCTGCTCGATCTGTATACGATTGCCGAAGAGCGCGGACTGCCCGACGGCCTGCGCGTTGCCTTCATCGGCGATTTGAAATTTGGGCGAACAATTCACAGTCTGATTCGACTGCTCTACAACTACAATACAGAACTGGTCTTGATATCGCCGGTAGACCTGGCCATCCCCGAATCCTACCGCAAGGAAATGCGCAAGCGCAATATCTCCTTTGAAGAAACGGAAGATCCGCGCGCCATCTGGGATTGCGATGTTGCCTACGTAACGCGCATCCAGGAAGAGCGCTTTGTCGATCGTAGCGAATACGAGAAGCTGCGCAACAGCTACAGCATCAATCGCGAGTTTGTCATAGCGTCGCGCAAACCAACGCTGATCATGCATCCTCTGCCGCGCGTGAACGAACTATCCACCGATGTGGACGATCTGGGTAACGCCGCCTACTTTCGCATGGCCGGCTACGGCGTACTGGTGCGTATGGCGCTGTTGATGCTCTGCCTGAAGCAGCCAATTCCGGGGCTGTAAGGGATCTTCTAGCGCCGCGACCCATCGCTACCCAGGGCGCGAATCATTTCCTCGCGGCTGAGCGTCTCGCCACGCTGCAATCTGCGCAGCGCCTCTTCGCGGGTCATCCGACGCACGCTATTTCGGCCCGGCCGCCAGCCAGGCATCAGCAGGGCTGCGCCGGGCGGCGCCGTAGCGCCTCTGGCATCAAACCAGAAATCGCGGATCGCCGCAATGCGCACCCGGCCCTGGCGTTGCTGGTTAACAAAGACTTCGCGCTGCGCGGCCACCGCCGCAAGCGCCGGGTCAAAGCAAATGCCAAAAAGAGCATCGCCCTGCGATGATAGCACGAGGCCGGCGGAAGGCTCGGCGCTGGGGCCCGTAGCCCGCACAAAATGATAGACCTCGCCCTTCAGCTCCGATCCATTTTCAGAAATCTGCAAAAGATCAGGCGTTGTTGAGTTTTCAAAAGAGCGCTCCACCAAAACGGCCTGCAGCTTGCCGGCCTGGTAGGATTCGGCCTCCTCTGATTGGTAGTAGCCGGCTGTAAAGCGCCGCTGCTCCAGCAGCAGTTCGCTGGCTGAAGTATCGCCAAGTCCTTCTCGCTTCTGAAAGTAGATACGCCGGCCGCTGATCGTCAGGTCCCGATAGGTCAGTTCCAACAACGTAAACTGGTAGGGTCGATCATCGCCGCCGGGCCACTTGATATAGAGCAAGGCGCCGGATTCGCCCTCCAGTAGCTGTGGCGAATACCACAGGCCTTCCAGCGATACCCTGGAGGAGCTTCGCTCGCCGGCAAGTTGCAGTCGGCATTGAGCCGCGGTCAGTAGAGCCAGAATGAGTAAGCCGAAACCGGCGCGAAATCGCAGGACCATTGGGTCTTGATCTATTACAGCCTGCCGCCCGTAAAGCCGCTCCCGCTGATTTTTGCTTCCATTAGCGGCCAGAGCGTCGCACCAGGTATTCCCATGAATGCAGGCGCAGTGCGCGAGGTTCGCGGTCGCTTTCGGACAGTCGATGGTCTGGCGCTTGAATGGCGCGCCTGGATGCTGCGCAACGCGCCCATCTGGCGCAGTCTGGTAATCCATCACGGTCTTGGAGAACATTGCGGCCGCTATGAAACAGTTCTGGAAGCTGCGCGCGAGAGCCAGTGCAATGTCTTCAGCTTTGACGCACGCGGCCACGGTTTGTCGCCGGGTCCGCGCGGCGATGCTCCCGCCCTTCAGGCGCTGGTCGACGACCTGGACAATTTTCTGCAGTTCTTGAACGATGAACTTGGGCTTCGCCGCCCGGTGCTCCTCGGGCACTCCATGGGCGGACTGATCGCGGCGGCTTTTGCTTTGAGCCGCTCCAACCAGTGGCATCTGCAGCGACTCTGTCTGAGCGCGCCCGCCTTTCGCCCCCATCTATCCACAATCCAGCGCCTCAAGGAAAATGTAGCAAGGGCGCTCTACCTGTTGCGCCCCGATCTTGCCCTGGCCAGCGGGCTGCCCACGGAAGGCATCAGTCGCGATCGTCTGCAGGTTGCCCGCTACCGCGGCGATGCCCTGGTCCACGATCGCATTTCTGTGCGCCTGGCGCTGGGCCTGATCGACGGCGGCCGAGCCGCTCTGGCCTCCGCTCCCCGGCTGCGCATTCCCTGCCTGGTGCAACATGGCGAGGCCGACCCCATTACAGACTCCAGCGCTTCGCGTCTCTTCTATGAGCAAATCAGTTCGGAACATCGACGGCTGTGCCTCTATCCCGAGGGCCGCCACGAAAGCTTCCACGAACTGCCCGATGTTAGAGACCGGGCCCTCAACGATCTATGCGATTGGCTGGAGGAAGCCTGGCAGGACCGCGCCCTGGAAGAAGGCGTCCGAAGCCAGCCGGAAGGCGAACCGGCTTTAGCCGGACTGACGGGCGCTGCACCAGAAGCAGGGAACTAAAGGCCCGGTCTTTTTGCTTGCCGCGCCACAGGGCCCGTCGCCTTTTTCGCTACGGTCGATCAAAAAGGATTGACCGATGTTGCGCCGCACAAAAACTTGGTGCAACGCAAAAACCCAGGGAAGGTACCCGATGACCATGGATAAAGTTCTGCACGATGTATTGAATGCCGGCATTGCATTGTTTCGCTCTGGCGAAGACTCCGTGAACAATGCTGTGAAAGAAGTTCAGCGCACCTTTGACCAGCTGAAAGAAAAAGGCGCCGCTGACACCAGCGAACCGGCCGTAAAACTGCGCTCCGCTCTCAATGACGTAGTCACCCAGGCCAATGATCTTAGCAGCAAAGCTGGCGGCGCCTATGGCGACGCAGTCAAGCAGCTGGAACAACTCTACGGCAAAGTTGTTGAACAAATCAAAGCAGTTGTTCCCGAAGATCGCCTGAATGAACTCAAGGACAAGATCGAAGAACTGCAGCGCGTAATCAAAGAGAAGACCAGCGGCGCTCGCCCGGCCTGATTCGTCTGTAGCAGCGAATTTCGGAAACCCGGAGTGCGTCCTGCGCCTCCGGGTTTTTTCATGTCTGCAGAGCGGTGACATCGAGCGGAGTCAATCAGTGAGCGAACAGAAATCGGAATACGACGAACGACAGGATCACATCCGCGCCTTGCGGCTGCCTGACATTGAGGTCTTTCGTAACATCTATGCTGATCGAGAATATGCCATTGACCTCGAAATTCCGGAGTTCACTGCAATCTGCCCGAAGACATCCCTTCCGGACTTTGGCGTCATCTACCTGCGCTACGTTCCTGACCAGTGGTGCCTGGAGTTGAAGAGTCTCAAGGAATACTTCGGCGCATTTCGCAACATCGGCATATTTCATGAGAATGTAGTTAATCGCAGCCTGGATGATCTGGTCCGCTGCGCCGCGCCTCGCTCCCTGCGCATCCGCGCTGATTACAATGTGCGCGGCGGGATCAAAACGCGAGTCAGTGCAATCTACCGTAAGACGGAAGCAAGCATGCCGCTGCGGTAATCCGGATAGCACAGACCGCCTGGCAGCGCTTCATCTCTGTAGCGGCTGACGACCGCACGCCCGCTTGCCGCCGCGTGGCGCCAGGGTCCATCGGGCAGCTCAAGCGGAAGCGCACGCTCCAGAAACTCGAAGAGTTCGCGATTGCTGCAGGGACGGCAATCGACGGCATGAATCAAACGCAAGTCCGGGCGCTGCCGGGATAGACCAATCCATGCCAGCGCAAGTCGACACAGATCATGTACGTGGATTCTGGAAACGATGACATTTCCGGCTTCCAGTCGACGCAGGTCGCCGCGCAGGAACTGATCGGCTACCGAACGTCCCGGCCCATAGATTCCCGCCGCGCGCAAAATCCGAAGCTGTGGGTAGCGCGTCCGCATTGCTTGCTCCAGCTCCAGTCGCAACAGGCCGCGTTCTTCATCCGGCGCCGGCCTGTGGAATTCATCAAACTGCTCCGGCGGATCAGCCGCCGGCCGCCTGGCGCCTCCCAGAACAGAAGTCGAACTGATGTGAATCAGCGGAGTCGACGGCTGGCGCTCCAGAATGGAATCGATCGCTTCGCGCCAGGGATGCTGGCCTAAGCCGCCGTCGCTGATCAGCGCCGGCACTGTGTCCAGTATTGCGTCCCAGGGCTGCGCATCATCTGTTGGATTCCAGAGCGGCAGGCCGTCAGCGCGCAGCTCTTCACTGCGCCGGCTGAGCAGCAGCGTATCGACGGTCGGAAAATGGCGCAGCAGATGCATCGCCGTATAGCCTGCGCCCAGCGCCAGGACTCGCATGGCGACAGAGCGCAACGGCAGTGGCCGCCCGGCGAAGCATTTTTGCGCGGGCGGACTTGCCAGGCGACCGCCGGCCGATTCCAATGACCGAATGCACCGCGCTCTGGCGCTCCTGATCCCCGCGCTGCTTGTGGCGCTCTCGCTCTGGGAGGCCCTGGACCCGGGCGATACGCTCCCCGGCGCTACGCTGCGCAACGGACGCATCGTACTGGCGGCCTGCTCGGCGAACGATGGAATGGGACACGATGGACGTCCGGCGCGCCTGCTGGACGATGATCTACAAAGCCCCGCGTTGCTTGAACTCGATTGCCGCCATCCGGAAGGCAACTGGTTGCTGATCGATCTGGCGCTGAGCCACTGGCCCTCTACCGCCACACCACAGGTTCGTCGCAGTACAAGCCTTGAAATCTATTCGGGCGCCTGCACAGACTGCGATATCCATTTATTCCGCAGCTATGCCAGACCGCGTCGGATACGCCTGCAAATCCTCTGGCGGCGCGCCAATAACATAGATCAGGAGTACATTATACCGCAGGCTGAGCCGGTTTTCGAGCGCAGCGTCGAACTTGAGGATCGGCCTGGCGCCCAGCGCATCGACCTTGAGGGCGTTCCCCTGCCCTCGCCTTCGACCGCATGGCCGCAGCATATGAACTACATTATCGCCAAGCTAACGGTTGAGAGCATCTATCCGGCAAGAGACGCGCAGCGGCCCATTGCCATCGCCGAGCTGCGCTATATCGATCGCGGTCCGGACGGGAAAACGTTTGTCTGGCGCTGAAGACGCGGCAGGCAGGTCGCCAACAGGCAGGGAGCGCAAACTATGGAAGCACAAGATCATCGTCCCCTGAAATATCCGCACCATTGGCGCGAACGCCGGAAGCAGAAAATCCCCATCAGCATTATCACCTGTTACGATGCGGCCATGGCAAAACTGGCGGCGGCCAGCGGCGTCGATGCCGTGCTGGTTGGCGACACGCTGGGTATGACCGTCCAGGGACGACGCAGCACCTTGCCAGTTACTGTCGATCAAATCATCTATCACAGCGCTATGGTTCGACGCGGCGCGCCGGAGCTATTTGTCATTGCGGACATGCCCTTTGGCAGCTATCAGACCGGAACGCGCAAGGGAGTGAGCAATGCTGTCCGCATCCTGCAAGAAAGCGAAGCCAGCGCAATCAAGCTGGAGGGCGCCGCAAAACAAACTTTGCGCGTTGTAGAGCGTTGTATTATCACAGGCATTCCGGTCATCGGGCATATCGGACTTACGCCGCAGAGTTTTCTGACCCTCGGCGGCTACCGCGTGCAGGGCCGAAGCGCCGAAGAACGCAGCCGTTTGGTCGAGGAGGCGCGCGCCTTGCAGTCCGCAGGCGCCTTTGCTCTGGTTCTGGAGCTCATTGCGCGCGATGCAGCGCGCGAGATTACAGAAGCTTTAGATATTCCAACTATTGGAATCGGCGCCGGCCCGCACTGCAGCGGACAGGTGCTGGTCTTGCAAGATATGCTGGCCCTTGATCCGGACTTTCACACCCGACACAGTCGTCGCTATTTGGAGGCGGGGGCGCTGATTCAAGACGCATTGCGACGCTATGCCGACGAGGTTCGCACCGGTCAATTCCCCGGAACCGAGAACTCCTTCCAGTAGTTAGCTGGCCGCCGCGGATCCAATCCGCTCGCATCACGGCCGCCAGTCATCCTGGCGGAAGCGTTCACTTGTGGAAATGCCCGGCAGATTTCGTTCGTAGTCGCGCGCGCCGCTGCGCAAGGGACCAAGCGCTGGGCTCATCTGCCGGTAGATCTGATCGGCCAGATCGAAGCTGCTGTTGGTCGACAGCAGGCGAGAGTACTGGTCGTAGAGCATGTCTTCGAATATGTCCTGGCGCATCCCGCCATAAAGCGGATCGCTCTGACGGTCCAGGTTCTTGCGCATGGCATCCAGCATCTGCTTTACGAACAACGACTGAAAGTCCTGCGCTGCCTTGTAGAGGCGCTGCCGCTCCGGATCAACGGCAATCTCCTGGCGAATCTGAGCGCTGCTCAAGGGCCGCTGCGCTGCGGGCAACGATGGCGACGACGGAGCCGCAGGGGATGGCTCGCTGTGAGGTCGACCGCCGGCGAGGCCGGGAAACATCTGCTGGAATTCCTCGCCAGAGCCCTCGGCTGCCCTTCCCGGCGGCCCCTGCAGACGCCGCAGGCGCTCGCGCTCCGGCGCGCCCGCGGCAAGACCGGATGATACAATTGGGCCTATTCCGCTTTCCACAGGATCCTCTCTATGCCTATCGGTCAGGGCCGCAAAAGAATGAGCGGATTATGTCCGCTGCGCCTGGAAAGCGCGGCGCGAGCGGCCGGGCTCAATCGGACGCCGTGTCCTGGTCAAATGACTACGATGTCGGCATGCAGGGCGCCCGAGTCGCGCAGCGCTTCGAGGATGGCAATGATGTCCCTCACTGATGCGCCCAGTGCATTCAAGGCCTTGACGATTTCTTCAACGCTTGTTCCGCTCAGCTGTTGGGTGGTCTGCTCCGACTGCTGTTGCTGCTGGCCGCCTTGAACATAGATGCCCATGCGCGCATCCGCCAGTCGCGGGGTAAGAATCAGTTCCATCCCGCCGCGCGATACCGAAACCGGATCGATGCGCAGGTCGCCGCCCATTACGATGACGCCGCTGCGCTCATTGATGATAACGCGCGCTCTGGAATTTGGCAGAATGCGTACCTGTTCCATGCGCGCAATGAAGCTGACGGCATCGGCATTCTCCGGCAAAGTTACCAGTAGCGAACCGCCCTCTGCTTCGGTACGCGCCTCGGGCATCTCGCGTTGCAGGGCATCCCGGACCGCCTGCAGCGTGCTGAAATCAAAACTATTCAGAGAAATGCGGACGCGGCGCAGCGGCGGTTGCGATTGGCTCTCTTCGACGAGAGCGCCATTGATTTCACGTTCAAGGGTCGCCCCGTTTAGCAGCAGTCCAACTGTCTCGCCGCGCTCGCCGCTGCGACCGCCGCCACGACCGCCGGTAGTAATCACGCCCTGGGCGACGGCGTAAATCGTGCGGTTGCCGGCGTAGAGCGGCGTCTGCACCAGCACGCCGCCGTGCAACGAGCGCGCATCGCCTATCGAGGATACAGTAGCATTGATGCGATCGCCGGGACGCGAGAAGGGAGGCGCCTCCGCAGTGACCAGTACCGCTGCAATGTTGCGTGCATTGCCTGCGCTGCGTTCCATTTCCTGGCCAAGCGAGCCAAGCAGATTGCGTATGGAGTCCTCGGCCAAACGCGACCGCGAATCGCCGGTACCGGCGAGTCCCACGACCAATCCATAGCCAAGCAGCTGGTTGCTGCGAACGCCGCTGATGCGCGCCAGGTCTTTCAGGCGCACGCCGCCTTCTTCGCCAGATGCCGGAGCGGCCGGAGTGGTTGCGGCGCCGCCGACGCCTGCAGCGCCGCCAGCGCCCGGCGCAGCTGCTGCGCCGGCCGGAACGCTGCTGTTGGGAGCTGCCTGCGCCAGCAGGCCGCCGGCAAAGAGCGCGGCTGTGGCCAGCGCTGCCTTCCAGAGTATCCTGTGTCGCCTAGCGATCACTGGCCGTTTCTCCCAGAATTCGATTGAGATGATCCAGCAGCAGCCGAGCGCGCTCCTGCTCATTGATTTGAGCGCTTGGTCCAGGCGGCTGTCCGTTGGCCGCTTCCGCCTGCTTCAATGGCAATTCCTGCGACTGCGGAACCGGGGCGCCAGCCATGACAATTTGCAACTCAGCAACATCATTGGAGTGTACCATTCTGCCATTGTGTATATCATTGACGTGTACTCGCCCGCTGATCTGTAATTCCTGGCGGCTGCGGCCGTTCTCATAGGCGAGCAGCTTTCGGCCGACGAAACTGACAACGCCGTTGCTGGGATCGCCCTGGGCCTGAACGGCAATGCGGAAGCTCAGACGGCTCCGCGCCCGCACTCGGTTGGTGCGTTTGTTGGTAATCGACTGGTTGGAATCCGCTGGCGGCAAGAATTCGAATAGCTTTTGATCAGGATTCAGCTTGATCACGACGTTTTGGTCAGATGTGTTTTCGTACTCGTAGTCCAGAATGATTGGTTCGTCTACGACCAGGCGCAGCACCACGCCGTCGCGTATATCCTGACGCGGATTATAAGGGTTTTGATCGCGCCACAGCGATTGGGCGCCCAGCACGGTGGCCGCCAGCAGCGTCGCGACGCTAAGCGCCAGGAGTTGCCGGTTGCTCGCTTGCTTCATGGGATTCCTCTGCGGCCAGATCGACCTCGGCGGATGATTCGCTGACAATACGCGCCCTCAAGACAGTATCGGCCCGCCGGGCGGCCGGAAAAAGGGGCCGTACCCGGATCTGATCTCCGGGCTCGCCCTCCTCCAGAGCAGCGCCGCGCAGTCGGAGCACAAGTCCGTCCGCCTGGTAAGTCAACTCGAGACTCTGTCCGCGTCGTACCGAAGGCTGAGTCTGGATGCTGGAGGCCGTTAACATCGCACCCTGACGCACCGGAGACATGACGCGCATTCCGTCCAATCTCGCCACCGGATAGCGATCTTCTAGCGCTTCAAATTCACGCTGCTCGATGCGATAGTCCTGCGCCTGCAGACGTTCGCCTATCGCCAGATCACGCACGGCAATCGCTACGGGCAGTCGTCGAAATATCTGCACTGGAATCTGTTTACGAAATATCGTTCTTGTTCCTCCGTGCGGATCCGCGCTGAGGCCGTCCAGAGCAAGGATCATCCGACCGGCGGCAATGGAGCTCAAGCGCGCCGGAAGCTGCAAGCGGAGCTCAATCCCTGATTCTGGGACGCGGAATGCGGTCTGGGGCGCCACGGCAATTCGACATTCACTCAGCAATCGTTCGCCATCGGGTCGGGCGCGAATTGCGGCTTCGAGCATCGTTTGCAGGGCGCCGGAATCCAGACTACGCACGCCCGGCACAATCCAGACGCCATCGCCAAAAACCCGCGCCCCGCCAAGTCCGCGAGCGGCAAGCGCTGCTTGCAATTCAGCGGATCGCAGATAGCGCGGCGAACGCAAATTGTCAAAAAGCGTCTGGCGCTGCAGCTGAGGCGCCCCCTCAATACGAGCGATCTGATCCAGCTGGACCCGCGGGCCCTCGATCTCCGCGCTGGAGCGCAGGTAGATGCTTTGCGCTTCAAGGACCGCAGGCAGTCCCAGGGCAATCAGAAGAGCCGCGACGCAACAGCGCATCATCGTTTCATCGCTATCGCTGTACCCAGCATCGAATCGGAGGTCGTTACGGCCTTTGAGTTCGATTCATAGGCGCGCTGAGCGACGATCATATTTACCATTTCCTCGACCAGCTTGACGTTGGAGGTTTCCAGGAAGCCCTGCAGTAGCTTGCCCATCCCCTCCAGACCGGGGGTTCCCTGAATCTCGGGGCCGCTGGCCACCGTTTCCTTGAACAGGTTGTTGCCGATGGCTTTGAGTCCGGCGGGGTTGACAAATCGGTAGAGATCTATCTGGCCGATTCTGGTCGGCCGGATATCATCGCCGATGATGACCGTCACTTCGCCGTTTTCTGAAACTTGAAAGCGATCGTTGCGCGCTCCGGGCGGCAGCGTGATCGGCGGCTCCAGCAAGTAGCCATTGGCGGTCACGATTTGCTGGCGCGAGTCGATCTTGAAGCTTCCGTCGCGCGTATAGGCAAATGTGCCGTCGGGCAGCAACACTTTGAAGAAACCCTGCTCTCCGGCGACGGCCATGTCAAACTTCTCGCCGGTAGCCTGCAAACTGCCCATTTCAAAGAGCTTCTGTGTGGCGGCAACGCGCACGCCGTGGCCAAAGTAGACTCCGGTGGGGATCTCAGAAACGGCCGTGGCCGGCGTGCCAGCCAGCACCTGATGTTGGTAGACCAGGTCTTCAAAATCGGCCCGGTTCTTCTTGAAGCCGTAGGTGTTTACGTTGGCCAGATTGTTAGAGATCGTATCAATATTGTATTGCTGGGCAATCATGCCCGTGGCGGCAGTCCAGAGGGAACGAAGCATAGACAGGGGACCTCATGACTTCTATCGGTCCCCGGCGGGAATCCATGAGCAAAAGCGATCGATCGCCGCCGGCGATTATTGCGCTTTGCGCAGGACCAGGCAGCGATTGCTGTTTATGCCGCGCTCATTGTTGGTGACATCCCAGCAATTGGCAAGTTTGGTAAATCGCTGGCGGTTGATCAGCACCTCCTCGGCCAGCAGCCGGCCATAGCGGTCGGGCCCGGGCAGCGCAGCCAGCAGCGCCTCTTCCAGATTGAGCGTTTGGCCGCCGAAGCTGACCTCGCCAACTTCTATGATCGCGCGCCCGCCCGATCGCAGCAGGCGCTGCATTTCGGACATTACGCGGCCCATAAAGGACTGCCAGACGCTCAAGCGCTGGGTTACCGTCGGCGGCCGCTCCTCGGCCTCGTCCTCCACGCCAAGAAACCAGGCGCGCATCCAGTTGTCCTGAAGGTAGTTTACTTTATCCAGGAATGGCGGCGAGGTAACGATCAGGTCCACGCTTCCGGTGCGCAATGGCTTGAGCCGCGCGGCATCTTCGCGGAGGATGCGATTGCGACGAGCGCTGCGCCGGTAGGCTTCTGGCAGTTCTTCCTGAAGATCCTGGCGCATCTTTTTCAGAATGCGCTGACGCAGGTTGCGGTACTCCGGACGCAGACCGCGGCGGCGGTTGTTACGCTCCTGGGCTGCAGGCAGAATTGATATTTGCGGAAAGGAATAAACGGAGAAGAAGCCGTCGGAATGGCCATGCAGGCGCGACAGGGCTGTCATTCCAATGTAGCGCAGGGCATGATCCTCTTGCGCCTCGGGCGAGCGCAGTGCATTGCGCAAAAAGCACAATTCGGCCAGGGTCTGCTGGTGAAAGAAAGGACCCAGGCGGCGAAGGTCCTCCGTGCTGAAGCTCGCGCCCTGCTCTATTGGCAGCGCAGCCAGCCGCTGCTCCAGTGTTGCAAGCTCGGGAACGTGACTGCGCGCGCCAGCAATGAACAGCGACACCGGATTGAGGTCATTGTGGATGGCGCGACAACCCAGCATGTTGGCCTGCAGCGCCGTAGTTCCTCTGCCGCCAAAGGGATCAAGCACCACGGCTCGCCGACGATGCGCCTCGTCCAGGCAGCGCCTGATAAAGAAATCCGGCAGCTCCGGTTTGAAGGAGGCGCGATAGCTTACCGCGTAGTGCAGCGGATGCATTTGACGCTGTCGCGCCGTCCAGAATTCCCCTTCGCGCACCGGACAGTGGGCGTCGGCTGCCGTCAGGCGAAGCTCCGATGCCTCCGGCGATCTTGCTTTGCGGGAGATTGCTGCAGATTGGGCCTGGCGCATTCTGCAGAGCTTATCGACCTTCGTCGTCCGGCGTCCGGCCGCGCATTTATAGAAAGCTTTGTTGGAGGGACAAAGGTCCCGCCGAGCCTGCTGGCCGAGGCGACTCCTGAAAAAAAAGTCAAGCGTCGCTGCGCCAACGCACCGATCTTTTGCCTGAGGCGTATTTGCCGAGGATGATGAGCGCAGGGCGTTTGAGTACGACGGCGCAGAGGTTCATGGAGGACCCGAGATGATTATCAATCACAACATCAGCGCGATCTTTTCCCATCGCACACTGAAGTTCCACGACATGGAAATGTCGAAGGATATCGAGAAACTGTCCTCCGGTATGCGCATCAACCGCGCCGGCGACGATGCCGCCGGATTGGCGGTATCGGAAAAGATGCGCACTCAGGTGCATGGTTTGCGACAGGCCGTTCGCAACACCGAAGATGGCATTTCTTTCATTCAAACGACCGAAGGCTATCTGCAGGAAACGCAGAACATGATTCAGCGAATCCGCGTGCTGGCCGTCCAGGCCGCCAACGGCATTTACACTGAAGAGGATCGCCAGCAGATTCAGGTTGAAGTTTCGCAGCTGATCGACGAGATCGATCGCATTGCTTCGCAGGCGGAATTCAACAAGATGAAAATGCTGACCGGCGCCTTTGCTCGCCTGAATCCGACGGCATCGATGTGGTTCCATATGGGCGCCAACATGCACCAGCGCGAGCGTGTGTTCATCAACACCATGACCACGGCAGCGTTGGGACTGCGCAATCCGACCGTTCTGACCTTTATCTCGATCAGCACTCCAGACAAAGCCAACTCGGTGATCGGCCTGGCGGACGACGCTCTGCGCCGCATTTCCAAGCAGCGCGCCGATCTGGGCGCTTATCAGAATCGCCTGGAGCATGCCGCCAAGGGACTGATGAATGCCTACGAGAACATTCAGGCAGCCGAATCACGAATTCGCGATACAGATATGGCCGAGCAGATGTCAAGCTTCACCCGCTACCAGATCCTGGTGCAGGCGGCGACGGCAATGGTCGCTCAATCGAATATGAAGACGCAGACAGTCCTGCAGCTTCTCCGCTAAGATTTCTAAAAAAAGCTCCTCATCCTGAAAAGCCCGGCGATACACCGCCGGGCTTTTTGCTTGCAGTCCCCTGCCCGCGCGCCTGAGCGCGCCAGAATTATCGTTCAGGGCGACGATCGCTTTCAGCGCCTATTTTGCAGCCGCCTTTTCTTTCAAGGTTAGCTGGGCCACAGCCAGCAGCGCGATCGGCACGCTGTAAGCGGAACAGGAAACGTAACTCAGGCCAGCCTGGCGACAGAACTCAATGTTGGCCGGGTCCGCGCCGTGCTCGCCGCAAAGTCCAAGCTTGATATCGGGGCGCGTCATGCGCCCGCGTACCGCCGAAAGTCCGATCAATTCTTTCACCGCACCGCCCAGCACCTGGAAGGGATTGTTTGGCAGAAGGTCGTACTCGGTGTAGGCCGGGAAGAAGCTATTCACATCGTCGCGGCTGAGACCGAAAGTCGTCTGCGTCAGGTCGTTCGTGCCATAGCTGAAAAACTCGGCATAGCGCGCCAGTTCGTCGGAAAGCAGGGCCGCCGCCGGCAATTCCACCATGGTTCCAACCTTGTATTCGATGTGCACGCCCTCCGCCTGAAAGACTTCGCGAGCGACATCGACAATACCGCGGATGTGCTTGCCTTCGATTCGCTTGCCGTTGCGCAGCATGCTGAGTTCCGACGGATTCATGACAATGGGGATCATGATTTCCGGAATAACTTCCACGCCTTCTTTGCGAAGCTTGCAGGCCGCTTCGAGAATTGCGCGCACCTGCATCTCGTAGATTTCAGGATAGGTGATTGCGACGCGACAACCACGATGACCGAGCATCGGATTGAATTCGTGCAGGCGTTCGATGCGGGATTCGATTTCCTCGCGATCCGGGCTATGGCCCTTCTTCTGCAGATATTCGAGATAATCCTTTAGCACGCCCTCATTGCGCGGCAAAAACTCATGCAGTGGAGCATCGAGCAAGCGGATGGTCACCGGATAGGGCGCCATGGTGCTGAACAGATCATAGAAATCCTGGCGCTGTACGGGACGCAGGTCTTCCAATGCGCGCAGACGCTCCTCGCTGTCTTTAGCCAGAATCATCTCGCGGAAGCGCATGATGCGGTCTTCTGCAAAGAACATGTGCTCCGTGCGGCACAGTCCAATGCCGTATGCACCCATGGTCTTGGAGACTTTGGCATCACGGCCCAGGTCTGCATTGGCGCGCACCACAAAGGATGGATCTATGTGACGCCGGATGACCTCGATGAATTCTACGAGACCATTCGATTGGATGTCCGGGTTGATCAATTGCGCCTTGCCAAGAAAAATCGCCGGGGCCTTATAGAAGGGAACATCCATGGTTACGTAGTCGCCTTCTTTCACCACAACGCCGTTCAGTTCGAACTGCTTCCCGTGGATGCGAATCGCGGGGTTGACGATGCTCACTTTGCCAAGCGAGCGCGCCACCACCGGCGCGTGCGAGGAGTAGCCGCCCTCGACCGATATCACGCCCTGCCCAACTTCAATGGCTTTCACATCTTCAGCAAAGCTCGCTTCAACCATCAAGATCAGCCGACTGTCCAGGCCTTTCAGGGTGGCTTCGCGATGGGCCTCCATCAGCGAGTCAGCGGAAAAGAATACGCGCCCGACAGCGGCGCCGGGCGAACCGGCCAGACCGCCCTCGACCTTGGGAATGCCCTGAATCGAAGCGGCGTCTACCACAGGGTGCAGTAAGGTCGCCAGCTGGCCCGGCGGAATCTGCTGCACCACCCAGGACTCTTCCACCACTCCTTCCTTCATCAGGTCGAGCAGCGTCTTGATGTGCGCCTGCGTGGACTTGTTATCTTCCTGGGTCTGGTTGATCAGCCAGATCTTGCCGTTTTCAACTATGAACTTCACCTCGCGCAGTTCGCGAAAGCGGTGCTCCAGAGTGCGGCCGATTTTTTTCAATTCCTCCAGATAGACAGAGTCAAGCTGATTGATATCCAGGCCGTCGCGATCCAGGGTATAGGCGTGCTGCAGAAAGCTGCCCTGCAGTCGATTTTCGCCAGATACAGTATTGCGCGTAAAGAACATGCCCACGATGTCATTGGGCGTCAGATTGCCAAAGACCATTCCCTGAACCATCAGGGCGACGTTGTCATCTTCATCAAGGTCGGCATCGTGGTACTTACGCGCCGCCTCTTTGCAGATCGCTTCCAGCTGCGCCAGTGGATCATCCGGAATGCGCTCCGGTCCAATCAAGTTGCGCATCTCCTGGGCGCAGGCCTTGCGACCATCGACGCTGCGATCGAAACGCTTTTCTATTTCGTCAAACTTTGCGCCGGCGATATCGAAGAGTTTGGTTCCGGCAGTGCGCAACAGATAACAGTACTCGAACCACGCCGCCTCTTCGCCCATAAAGCGAGCAAATCCCGGGATCGTCACCGGGGAGAGGCCCACGTTAAAAACGGTTGGATAGATGGGCAGCGCCAGATTGGAGCTGCAGACGACCTTCAACAGCAGCGGGTTTTCGGCATCGCCATATTTGCGTCCAATGAGTTGCTCGATCGCGGGAATGCCCTGCTGCAGCAGGCCTTTAGGGTCCATCTGACCCAGGCGGGCTGCGGCGCGCGAATCCAGGATGAAGCCAGGCACTACCGGCATTTTTAATTCGGCCAGTTCCAGCGCCCGCTGCCCTCGTTTTCCGGAGCGCCCCCAGACTTCACGGTCGGCGGTACATCCCTGCTGGCTAAAAGCGTAGATCTGGCTCATCCCTTAGACTCCGAGCAACACATTGATTTGCGCCGGGCGGCGCGTGGGGGACATGCACGACCGGCAAGACCGAAATGGCAAACGATTATTGCGCGGTTTCGTACAGGGCGACGCAATTGCGCCCGCGATTCTTGCACAGGTAGAGCGCTTCATCGGCAAGACGTATGAAATCTTCCGTCCCCTGAATCTGTCCATCGTGAAGCGGAAAACTCGAAACCCCGATGGATATGGTGATATGCGCCTCGCGGTCGCCTATGGGGATTGCATTGGTCTCGATGTTCTTGCGAATCATCTCCCCCACTTCCAGCGCCCGCTCCGGACCGGATTGAGGCAATAAAACGCAGAACTCCTCTCCGCCGTAGCGACCCGCCATGTCGTCGCTGCCCAGCCTGTGCACCGTATCTTTGATTACGCGCGCCAGTTCAATCAAGGCGGCGTCCCCGCCCTGATGGCCGTAGTTGTCATTGACCTTCTTAAAAAAATCAATGTCCGACATCAGCAAACTCAAGGGCTGCCCGGTATTCTTACTGCGACGAAATTCCTCCTCCATCCGGGCCTGAAAATAGCTCTTAATGTAGAGCCCGGTCATTCCATCGACCGTGGCCATGGTATGGAGGCGCGCATTTTCGATTGCGATGGCGGCCTGGTTGGCCAGAATCTCGAAGAGGGCCAGATCCTGCTCCGTAAAAAGGTTCCCGTCGCGTTTGTTCAAAACTTGAACTGTCCCGACAATTCGACGTCGCGCCTTAAGCGGCGCACACATCATACTACGCGTAACAAAGCCGGAGCTTTGGTCGGCGCGACGATAAAAGCGGGGATCCGAGGCCGCATCGGCTACCAGCACCGGTTTGCCTTCGCGGGCTACCCAGCCGGCTATACCCTCGCCAAGCTTGAGTCGAATCGTCTTGATTGCCTCGCTCTTCTCGCCTTTGACCGTGTGAAAGTACAGCTCCTGGCTGGCCTCATCCAGCAACATCAGGCTGGATGCCTCGGCCTCCAGCAGATCGCGGGCCAGACCCATCAAGGAATCAAGAACTACGCCAAGATCCAGGCTGGACGATAGCAGCGCATTGAGTTCGAGGGCGCGATGCAATCGCTGGTTTTCCCGCCGCAGTTTTTCCAGCTCGCTGATTGGTTCCACGACGCCTCGCTTGCCGAGTTCGTTGGTATTTGCCGCCGCCCTGGGCTGGATGCAACACCTTTTTCAAGTCGGCCGCCTGCACGCTTCTCTTGCCAGGAGATCAGGCGGATCTAGTGCTGACCGGCGGAGGGCTCGTCCATGGAAGAATTTACTCCCGAATCGCTGCGTGAATACCTGCGCCGCCCACGGAGCCCTGACTTCGAAGAAAAGAATCGACCGGCGCCGGAAAATCCGGCACAGGCGCGCACAGCCAGAGCGCAACGAATCGGCGAGATCTTGCGCAATGCTGGCGCCATGTCGCCGCAACGACAATCAGGGCAGTCCCTGGATGCTCTTGTCCGCCAGAATCTGGCCGAGCTTGTACGCAGCATGATGGAGCAGCAGCACTTTGCAGAATTGGAGTCGATGCTGGAAAATCATGCCCGCTTTATTGCCGATATCCAGCGCCTGCTGAGCGAAAGGCTTCCACAATAGGACGCCTCCACAACGGTCATCTGCCCGCTTTGTTGCTCAGGGGCGCGCATTACGCCTGAGGACTTCCTGCTCGCGATCGCCAAGGACTTTTTTCATTTGCGGCGTTACCGCCAGTCTTTGCATCAACTTGCGGTGTTGTTTTATCGAAGCAGCTACCTCAGCTGACAATCCATCCTGCAGCAGCGCCGACATTTGCCGATCAAGGATCAATAACCGCGCCATATCGCGCCTGTAGAACTTCTGAGCGATTTCCCAGAGATGCTGCCCGCGCTGGACAAGTGCAATGCGTCCATCAGGCAGACGCAAGCGATCGCCCGGAAAAACCAGGTCCGGATCGCGCCGCTGATCGCCGGCGCGATTGATTGGACGAAATCCATTGCGCGATGCAAGCGCGTTAGCATAGAGCAGCACTTCCTGCGCTGGCGCCTGGATTTGGTCCTCGCCGGGCGCCGGTTCTCCGGACTCGACGGCGCCCGGAGGCGCCAGCTGAACTGCGCGCTGCTCGTCAGCGCTGTCACCCCGCAGAGTCGTGCCTGGCGCGCCAGAATCCAGGGATGCCGCCAGCGCCTTGACCGTAAAGAATCCGGCCGTAAAGACCGCCAGTGCAATAGCCGCAATCAGAATTGCTACGGCCGCGCGTCCGGCCCCGCTGAACCACGAACGCAACCGCTCCAGCAAACCGGGCCCCTGCTCTTGCACTGGATCTGGCAAACTGCTGCTCTGGAGTTCCTGACCGATTCCAAGGCCGTTCAGAGTGCGGCGCAGTCGATCCCGCTCCTCGACCAGGAATAGACGGTACTCGTACAACTTCTCCAGCGCCTCAATGCACTGGGCGTAGCCTGCAGGATCGCCAGCTTTGTTGACCTGCTTACTCCACTGACGGACCAGCCTGGGATAGGCCTTGCGGTCGCTTTCTATCGCCGACACCGGCGGCGGGCAGCGCAGCTCCGCGGCTGGCGGCGCAATTGCTTCCAGAATCAGGAAAGCGCCCTGTCCCGGCGCTATGGCGATTCGTCCTCGCAGTCGTGAGCGCTGAGCAAGCAGCTCCGCTGACCGAAAGCGCGCTGGATCAAAGCGCGATTCCGCGCGCTGCAGCAGCTTCTTATGCCGTTCGCTGTACTGGCCAAAGCCCGGCAGCAGGCGCAGGTAGCGCAGGTACTGGGAGACATTGATTGCCGTAACCACATCCGCGGCCGGCGCCTGCAGCGCCAGTTGCTGCAAACCATCGCCCAGGGCTTCTGGCGAAAACTCCAGCCCAAGATGAAGGAAGAGAAGCGTACGCATCGCCTCCTCTTGTTCCGTCCCGTGAAAAGGAGATAGGATGTGTTCGGACAGGCCGCGCAGGGATTCACTGGAATACAGCAGGTATTCCGTTGCGGGAAGCAGCGGGAGCATCGCAGCGCTCAGACGCATTCGATCCAGTAAGGCCTGTCGACCCTCGCCAGGCAGAAGCAAAGTCAATGAGGCGCCGCTTTCTTTCAGCTCTTCGCGATCATTCAGCAGTCTGAGTTCCAGATCGTGAGGCCCGCGAATGTAATCAAAGGAACGCGATTGCCGTTTCCCGCCAAGAGGGGCCACAATCTGCACGGCGCGGTCCAGGTCTCCGCCGGTTCGCCAGCTGAAGGCGACGTGCGAAGCAGTGCGCGAAATATAGAGCTGCACGTCGCGGGCCGTCGGCAAACTGGCGCCGTCGGAGACAAACTGCAGCTTGCTATTGCGGTAGGCCCGTCGCAGCTGACCAAAGGCTTCTTGATCGGCTGTAAATGCCGCGCCGGGGCGCTGCTCTGAATTCTTGCGGCGCAGCGCCTCGGCAAAACCTGGCGCGCTGGCCGAGTAAGACAGAACAGTGTCGACGCGCGCTGGATCGATGGCGTGTTCGAACAAGACCTGATGGTGATCGGCGCTCGGATTGAGCAGGACTCCTGACGCGCCAAAACTCCAGAAAATCTGGTTGGCATTGGCCGACGGAGCATACTCTGGACCCGGCCAGTAGAAGCCGCGCGGGGCCTCGCCCTGTTCCGCTTCCAGCGTTCGCTTGCGCCGCGCCAGCGCGCGTGAGAGCAACTCGTACTCCTTGTCGATTGTCAGTCGAATGCGTCGATTGGCATGATGATCATAGATTCGCGTGGAACCCATCTGCAGCACGGCATCGCCGTTGGTCATGAAGACCGTAGTGAAATGGTCGCGTTTCAGGTCCTGGGCGCGGAAGGCATGGTAGATTACCGGCTGCACCGGCCGTTCTGAGGGCTCGTCAATCTCCGGCATCCCAGCAAAGGAGTAGACCTGATTGACTCGCTCGCGACTGCCAACGTAACGAATCGTCTTTTCTCCGCTCTGAACCGTGGCGCCCAGCCAGGCCAGTTCCAGGCCAAGGTTGCAAGGATCGTCCTCTGGCAGGATTACATATTCAATCTGGCGCAGGATAGCGTCCGGGATTTGACGGCCCGCTCCGATCCGAACAAACGGCCGCACATCATCGGGATGCATGCCGCTGAAAACCAACGCCGTATCGCGATCGATTTGAAATACGCGATCCGATCCGCGCAGTTCACGCAGAAATTCTCGAGCCGCCGCTTTGCTATCTGTCGCTTGAGCCATCGCCATACTCAAAAATGAAATTGCCCAGGCGGAACCTGTCGCCCGGAGATATCAGTCCTTCTGTTTGTTGCGCTAGAAATTCGAATTGTCCGCGATCACTGGCGGCCGGACGTAGAAAATTCTGACCATTCTTTGCCGCCGCTTTCAGCGTAACATTTCGGGCAATAGCGCTGTTGCGCACACGCAAGTCGGCGCCCAGTTTTGCGCCGATGGAAAATCGATTTCGGTCCAGTTTATCCAGATTGTATACAGACTTCACCGGCTGCCCGACTCCCGCTTCATAGTAAACGATGGCGCCGCGCACGCGCCCGCCAGTAGCAATCTTGTAGATTAGCCAGATTACAAAGAGCAAGGCCAGCAAAATGCCGGCCCCAATCGCCGCCCACTGCCAGTTGCTTTTCAGCCAGCGCAGCCAGGCGAAGCGATCGATGTCGTGTGCCACGTCGGCCAGACCGGTACGCTCTCCGGCTGTGGCGCCCTCGCTGCCCTCTACCCCGGCCCCGGCCTGAACGGTTTCGGTGTGCGGCGAGATTCGTCGCAAATTTTCCTCCAGCGCCGGATCTTTCAGTCGTCCCAGACTGATATAGTAGATATAGGCGGCATTCATCTTCTCGTCGGCGCCGGGATCGCGCATCGACGCCAGATCAACATGCTCGCGATTGCGACCGGGAGGAGGATCGTCCTTGCCATCGGACATTACAACGACGAAGGACTCGCGACCGGGGGCGGACTGCGCCCGCTCGGCCACAGCGCGCAGCATGGCGGTCATATCCGTATAGGCTCCGCGCGCCTGAATAGAAGTTACGGCGGTCTCCACCTTGCTGCGATCTTCGGCGCTGCCGATCGATATGGTTTCGCCCACCGCCGCGCTGCGATCGAATTTGACGACCGTAACCGTATCGCCCGGAGCAACTGATTCCAGAAATTCAGGCATCGCCTGCTTAACCTCATCGATCAGGCCGCTGCCTTGCATCGATCCTGAGGCGTCGATGACCAGAATATAGTCCCGGGGCGAACGCGAGCAGGCGGCGAGCGCCAAAAGTAGTACGGTGGCCAGCGCCGCTTTCCTGAACATAAGACCTCGCTACGTCGCCCGCCGGCCTCCGCCCCCGCAAGCGGGCGGCGCCGACTAGTACTGGTTGTATTCCCTGGCGACCTTAACCGTGTCGCGTAGATTCAAATTCAGACGCCCATCGCGGTCAAGATATTCCACAAGCAGGATGTAGAACCAGAGCAGCGTATCCTCCAGCGTCTCAATGACGCGGTACTCGCCGCCCTGCTCCCAATCCTTAATCAACATTCCGCGATCCAGGCAGACGATCATGTCCGGCTCGAAATTTGCCGGGATCTGCTTCTCATCGCCCAGATCTTTCATGTCCTGGCGGAGGAGTAGCAGCGTGCGCTGCGAACTGTAGCCAAACAGAACCGAAAAGACCGGGATGACCCCTTGGTACTCGCGATCTCCGGCATAGAGCGTTTTCATGGCGCGCGTCAGATTCAAATGGGTCGCCAGAGTAGCGGGCGTGAGTTCCGCCTCCAGCGAAAGAAAGGCGTGCAGAGCCTCGCTGGGGACATAACCTCCGGCGGCCTCGATCAACCGCGGGAACCAGCGACGAAAAATGAGCGCATCACAACCGCGACTTAAGAGATGCTTCTTGCTGCGCACCTTCCCGGTAGCTACGGCGAACTCCGCCGGCAAATGTTCGCCCAGAAAGGCAAAGAACTCCTGGAAAAGTCTGAGGTCTCTGTCGCGACCTTGAGGGCGCGGCCCGCTCTGAGCGAGCTGCGCCGCTATGGCACGGCGCAAATCCTCCGACTGTCGGCTGAAATACTCTGAAAACATAGCGGTACAGGATCAAAATCCCGGACCCGTCCAACTTAGAACAGATTCAAAGTTCTGTTTACATCGTGCTTGAGAAAGGCCTCAAAACGCGGCGAGGCGCCCTCGAACAGATACTTTTGAAGCCGGCTGACATTTTTGATCTGCTGTCCGGCAATCTGGAAAAAAATCAGGCCGCCATGCTTCACCTTGCCCCACTTGAACAGCGAATTCAAATCCTGAATCAACTCTGACTCGTGGTAGACGATCACCTTGCTGCCAGCATGCGACTCGTGGTACGATTCGATAATATTCTTCCACGCCTCCACATTTCCGTTGTGGAACAGTTCATTGGTAACCTGTACCGAATACTTCGGCGTCAGCTGCATCTTCTTGCCTGGCGCCGCAGCAGCAGGCGCTGCCGCTGGCGCTGCGGGCGCTGCCGCAGGCGCAGCCGCCGGGGCCGCTGCTCGGGCTGCGGCGTCGCGCGCCGCTTTGGCCTCAGCGTCGGCGCGAGCTTTGGCCATTGCCTCTTCTCGCGCCTTTTCCATCTCCAGTTTGCGGCGGTCGACAAATTCGGGATCGTCCTCGGCGCTCTGCCCGCTGAGCAGTGCAGACATGGATCGTACTGCCTTCTCTGCAATCTCAGCCTTACCGTTGAGATGGCGAGCGTAGATCACCACCAGCTCATCCTTTTTCAAATCGTGAACTTGCTCCCAGTGCTCTGCATTGGCTGGATTGATTGGAGTCGGGCCGACGTTGGGCACATAGTAGACCACGGTCATATCGATGGCATTCCAGTTCTTAAGCCGCTCTACGATAGCCGAGAAGTCTGAGACTGATTCGCGCAAATTGATAGAGCGATAGGCGGCCTTCAATCGCTGCAGAAGAACTACAGAAATAATCGGCGGCGCTTGTTCCCGAACAATTGCTCCGTGTTCCAGCAATTGATTGAGTATCGTCGCAATGTTCTGCCCTTTTTCGACCTGCTCGACCAGTTGACTGACATTGACCAGATGGCGCAGGGCCTGATTGAATGTATCTCGAGCCCCGAGAGCGAAATATTCTTTGGTCAATGCGGGCATAGTTGAACCTCGTTTGCGTCGCCGGCAGATTGCCGGCGCCACAGGATTGCGTCGCCAGGGCATCCTACAACAAAAAAAGCCCGCGGGCCTGAGGGCCTGCGGGCTTTTCGCGGGGCGCCGGAGCGTCTCAGAGCTCCTTCAGACCCATCTCTTTCAGTTTGTCCTCGTAGGAGCGCGGAGTTACGTCCGCAGCGCCTCGAACGGATCCCCCGCCTCCAGAGCTGGGCGGAGGAGTCGGCGAAGAAGGCGCGGCTGGCGGAGCGCCGCCGGCGTCGCCGCCCTCATGAGCCTTGTAGGCCAGAGAGGCTGCACTTTCACCACTGCTTTCCTCGCCAAAGGCCTGGTTGATGTCCGAGCGAACCGTGGAGCGACGGCGCTTGAAGGAGGCAAAAGCCGCATCGGCAAATCCTGCCGAAACGCCATGCAGAAACTCGTTCAATACGTTGGCCATCGCCTTCATGATGTACTGCTTGCGCTTGGTCGTGGTCATATCCACGTCCAGCAGCAGTCCCGGCTGCAGATGGTGCGGGTTGATCTCGTAGATGAACTTGTTGAAGTCTTTGAACAGCTGATTCAGTCGCTCATCTACAACCACGCGCTCCACCGGGTTCTGATAGCCAAACATGTCGTTCAGCTTAGTGCGCAGATACTCCAGGCGCTTCCCGACGTTGGAAATCTCCACCGTGTAGGTGCGGTTGTTCTTCTCTACAAAGGTATTGGCCGGATCGCGGAATTGCAGGTTGTTCCACTGCAACTCGTCTGGATCGCCAAGCAGCTGCTTGCGTTCCCGGACCCATTTCTTCGGCATCAATTCTTCGGTCAGATCCTCGAAGTCCGTCATTGTACGGGACAGGCCAAAGAAGCGCTTTTTCTTCTTTTCGTAGAGGGCGTGCACCACTTCCCAGACCGCGTCCACTTCGCGCACAAATGCCGAAATGCGCGTGTCGTAGATGCGCTTCAGTTCGCGAATTTGGTTTTGATCATAGTAAACCAAGCGCATCGCATAGCGTTCATCCGGCAGGGCCACGTCGTTTTGGTCCTCGTATTCGCGGATTGTACACTCGCGGGCATTCTTCTTGTTATCGCAGAACTGATATCCCAGGCGAGACGTGTCCAGAATCGAGGTCAGCGTGTTTACTGCGGTGTTAAAGCCGCGGTTACGAATGTTCTCGGAGTCGATGATCTTCTTAATTTGCTCGCGCAGATTGAGCGGGTCGTAGTCGTCCTGATCAATCTCGGCGCGCAGACCCTCGATCTTATCCATGAACTTCTTGGCCATAATCGTATAGCGCTTGGAGTTCGGATCGGAGGTATTATCGTCGGTAAACTTCTCAGTCAGTTTGATTTTCTCAAACATGACTTCGCTGTCGCCCATTTCGGCGCGGCCGGTATCGA
Source organism: Leptospirales bacterium (assembly GCA_019694655.1). Classification (NCBI taxonomy): domain Bacteria; kingdom Pseudomonadati; phylum Spirochaetota; class Leptospiria; order Leptospirales; species Leptospirales bacterium. Next base: position 47,320 of record JAIBBN010000002.1, on the reverse strand, counting down.
CCAGCTCTTCCTTGAGCTTGTCGATTTCGCGATCGATCAGTTCGGTGATATGCTTGGAAAGCTGCTCTTTGAGCAGATGCTCAACCGTTACCTGATAGTGGAAGATCGGGCTGATCAATTCTGCATCAAGGATATTGATGGAGAGCTTGATATCTGTTACAGTCTTTGGCTTCCAGGCGCTGTCTTTGAACGCGCACTTAACGATGCTGTAGGCATTTTCGCCGCGAACAAAGGCGCCGATATCCGTCTTCTGGCGCAGGATGGCGTTGGTTTCGTTCTCAAGATCGTTCATCCCGCGCTGGATGTGGCCTTGCAAGTGGCCATACATGTTGACCACGGACTTTTCCAGTTCGCCGGTATTGAACTTATCCGAGCCGCCAACCTTATCCAGCAGCTCAACAATTTCCTTGGGCGTGTAACGCGCAAGGCTCTTGATTTCTTCTTTGTCCACAAAGTCGCGGACTTTCTTAATCATTTCATCTTCAACCGTCACCGTGTAACGGTTGAACATGTTCACATAGGCCTGATTGATATAGTTATAGATCTTGTCCTCAATCGACGCCATGATGTCGACATCTTTGAGAACTTCAGGCGGCAACTTGGTTTGCGTGTATTCAGAGATGTAGCGCGCAGTCTCATCTATGATCTTTTTTGCTTCCGCTGGTTTATCGCGTCCCTCCCAGACCAGCGAGGTCCGGGAACCGACCGCACTCGGGATAACCGGGTCGATTTTGTTAGGGCTTTTGGGGAACAGTCCCGCACCTGCCATTGTATAGCCTCCGAATAGCTCCGTCGATGAAGAGGGGTGACTGCAAAGGGTTATCGGCCGGCCCTGGTTTTACAACAAAAAAAACCCTTGGCAAGCGTCCGACGCCCTTTGCAGCGAAAAAAAGCGAAAACAGGGAACATAATTCCCAGAAGATTGCAGTGCTCGTTTATCAGGCGCCCTCGAACCTGGGCGCGACCAGTGAAGCTTTGGCCGGCGACAGATTAGCGGAGTTCGTCCTCACGAAAAATGCTGCCTTCATCGTTGTGCAGGGCCGGCGGACGTCGCACGGCGCCGCTTTCTGCAGTTTCCTCTTCGCCCACAGAGGTAGGTTGCGTACCGGGGAGAAAAATTTCGCTCAGGGTTTCCGGACAGGATGGTCCAGGCAACATCCCGGTTGCTTCACAGACATTCACCTGCACTACGTTTGAACCGGGAAACGAGAAGGCACGGACGGCTTCATGCCGCAACGCACGACTCATATACCGACCCCAGACCGGCGCCGCCAGTCCGCCGCCAGTCGCCGCCGAACCAAGGCTCATCGGATTGTCGAAACCAACATACATGGCGGTGACCAGCTCCGGCGTATAGCCAACAAACCAGGCATTGGTACCGCGGTTCGTAGTACCGGTCTTACCCGCAGCAGCTCTGCCTGGCAGGCTTGCGCCGCGACCTGTTCCACTGGCGACTACGTCCTGCAACATAGACGTCATGATTTGCGCGACGCCTGGGGAAACTACCTGGCGACCGCCCTGCTCCTGACGCTCATCGCGATTGTCGAGGATGATGTCGCCTTCCGGCCCGCTTACATAGCTGATCGAATAGGGACGCACCTGCCGTCCATTGGAGGCAAAAACTGCATAGGCCCTGGCCATTTCCAGCGGCGTCACTGCGTAGCTCCCAAGAGCAACAGCCGCCTCGCGCGGCAGCCGACGTCGCGGCGTTGCTTCATCCATCTGCAGCAGCTTTTCAGCCGTCGGATTGATTGCGCCCGGTCCAACCTGTTCGTAGACACGCACGGCGACGGCGTTCTTGGAGAGTGTAAGCGCCTGACGCAAGCGAATCAAGCCTGCATAGTCGCCGCTGTAGTTTTCCGGCGAGTACTCGGAGAGATCCTGACCGACGAAAGTCACCGGCGAATCATCAATCAATGTGGACGCTGTCAAACGCAACCGTGCATCGGCATGGGTTCCGCCATACTCAATGGCCGAAGCGTAGATCAGCGGCTTGAAAGCGGATCCAGGCTGCCGGCGGGCGCGAACGAACCGCAGCTGCTGGTTACGCGGCGCAAATCCAGATCCGCCAACCATGGCTGTGATCTCGCCGCTGTAGGGTCGAATACTGATCAGGGCGCCCTCGACGGGCTGCACCTCTTCCACGGCTTCAACCCCCTCGCTGCCATAAAATTCCAGCGCCCGCAAGATATTGGCGTCGCCGCTAAGCCCGCTGAGCATTTCCAGTTGCGACTGCATTTCCTCCACAAAGCCGCGCATAAGCTGGCGTTCATCGCGGCTGATTCGGCTGCGAAAGGGCGCGGCGCCAAACAGTGCGCTGTTCCAGCTGGCCAGCTCGCTGAATTCGCGATCGAAGGCGTCAAAATTGCGAAAAGGCGGCCGGCGGCGGCTCTCAGTCTGCTGACGCAGGAAGGGCGAGAAGGTCTGGTCGGCGGCCTCCTGATGATCGATCTGGATGGTAGTATAGATCCGATAGCCGCCGGTGTAAAGCCGGCTGCCAAGTCTCGGCAGAAGCATCTGGCGTACATATTCTGTTACATATGGAAACCGATTCAACCTCTGGTTGAAGGCGCTATCATTGGGCGAGCGATCCAGCGTTGCATAAAAATTCTGGTCCAGCTGGCGAAACTCCGATTCCGCCTCAGCAGCGCTGAGATAGCCGCTTTCCACAAGCTTGGCAAAAACGATCCGGACCTTGCGAATGGAGGCCTGCGGATTCTTGAAAGGACTGAATTCCTCCGGCCTGGTGGTCATTGAGGCCAGTACCGCCGCCTCTCCCCAGCTCAATTGATCGTAGCTCTTCCCAAAATAGAACTGACTGGCCGCTTCCACGCCATATGCGCCCATTCCCAGCGGTACCGTATTCAAGTAGATTTCCATGATGCGACGCTTGTCGTAACGCAGCTCGAACAGGGTTGCGATAAATGCCTCGCGCACCTTGCGCACCAAACTGCGATCAGCGTTAAGAAAACGCAGGCGTGCAACCTGCTGAGTAATGGTACTGGCGCCCTCCTTGACCTCGCCCGCCAGCAAGTTCACCGCCATGGCGCGCAGAATTCCCTGCATATCGACGCCCGGATGGTAGAAGAAATCATTGTCCTCCGTTGCCAGAAAGCAACGTACTACCTTAGAATCAAGGCCGCTGGGACCGGCGGCCGGAAGCTCAATGACTCGACGCGCGTGCTGGTAGTACTCGGCAATTGGTTCGTATTTCCCCTCCGAGTTCAAGGCATAGACTATGGAAGGCTCGTCGTAGCGGTCATAGCGCCAGACCAAAAAGAAATCAGCAGGCGTGGCTGCGATTAATACGCCGGCGGCAGCGAAGCAGCCAGCCAGCGCTGCTGCTGCTCGCAGCAGAGCGGCATCGTCGCGCTCTCCCAGCAGCCGCCGCCAGTATCTGGAAAACCCATGAAAGATCACGCGCGAGAGCAGTCCGCTTCGCCCTGGAGGACCGAAGAGCCCGGCGCGGTAGCGCGCCTCTGCCGAAATCTTCTGCTGCATCACTTGCCTCGGGCCCCCGCCTACACGATGTTACGCGCCTCCCCTGTGGGTGCAAACGGAAAGCGGCCGCTCAAGAAAAACTGGCGGTAGCAAAAGAGTAAGAACAGCCATCCGCAGGCCTGGCCCAGGAGACTGGCCCAGGCGGCCCCTTGAATTCCAAACTCACGATAGAGAATCAGGTTGAAGACCAGACCGCCGAACATTCGCAGTCCTGCCTCGATTGCGATGAGTCGCGGCTGATTCAGCGCAAAGAGCGCGACCCCCAGCGGCGCAAAATAAATGCGCAATATGAAATTAGGAAAAAGGATATAGAATACCGTTACCGACTGTAAATAGTCCGGTCCGTTCCACCAGAGGATGAACCATGGAACGATCCAGAAGCCGGGCAAGAACAACACGGCGGCTGCGGCCAGCCACGGATAAAATCGTAGAAAAAAGGTACGGTACTCATCGGCGCTTTGCAGTCGCGCCAGTCTTGGCAGCAGCATTGTGGAGAGAGTGGCAAGCAAGATCAAGAACCCCTGCAGCGGCATGCGCGCCGCGCCAAACAGGCCGTTGTCGCTGGCGCGCGTAATGATCAGGGGCTCCATCCATTCGGCAAGGATGGCCAGAAAGGCAGCGGCAAGCGTCCACACGTTGAAGCGCAGCAACTGCAAGATCCACGGACGCCATTCGGCAGCTGGCGGAGCGCCAAGGAAATGATCCGCCGGAAAAAAGAAAAAGAAAGCAAAGGAGGCGAGGTAAGGCCCCAGGGCAAAGGCATAGAGCAGATGCTCGGCGCGCAAATTGCCTCCATCGCCAACAACCAGCGCAGCCAGCAGGAAGATGCGCAACAAGCCAACAACCGGCAGCCACAGCGACAGCCGCGAATAGAATTCGTGCGCTACGAGAATGGAATCGAGGTAAGTCAGGAGGCCCAGGCCGGCGCCGCCCAGAAGAATCAACCAGGCCAGGGCAATGCGGTCCGGGTGCGACGCGGCCATCAGTTCAAAAGCCATTCCGGGAACGGAAACGTAGGAGCTCAGCGCGACGCCGCCGGTATACAGCAAGGCAAGCGCGGCCGCAAAAACAAATGCGGCAATCTTGAGCGCTGCCGAGGCGCGCAGGATAGCGCGTACGACGCGCTGGTCGCCGCGCTGCACTGCCGGCGCCAGAAAACGTACCAGCGAAAGCTGCAATCCAGCTTCAGCGAAGGCCTGTACCACGAAGATGCGAGCCAGGGCCCAGGAGTAGATGCCAGCTTCTTCAATAGTAAGGAGTCGCGTCGAAGCCAGCGAAAAGATAATGGCAACCAGCGGATTGATCGTTCGCCCGGCGAACACAAATGCCGCTCGGCTCAAATTGGCAATCGCCAGGGCCGGTACGGTCTCCCTGTCCGCCATCAAATGCTGGCCTGATCGACGGAGCGCCCGTCGCGATGGAGAAGCCTCAGGACCTGGCCAGGCGTCCAGACCAGGGTATGCACGTCGTGACTCAGCCCCCCTTCTCGACGATGAATCGCAACGCCGGGCAAAACTGCAGAGCCATGGATGCCCGACATCGCAATCACTCCGTCCGCGCGCACCAAATCTCTTTCATGCAATTGGCGGCCTTCCAGTCCAAGCGCACGACATTCCGCTGCAGCGCTTTCATTGTGTGGCGCCATGCGGCCCAGAAAGCCAGCGCCTGTTTCGCGCGCCAGAAAGGCGATCACCACGCCCTCCGGCGCCCCGAAGACGCCATAAAGCATGTGCAAGCGACCGCTGCCGCGAAGAATTTCCACAGCGGCGCTGATACTTCCCGATTCGATTAAGGATACGCCGCCGCCGGCAGCCCGCAGCGCTGCAATCAAAGGCTCATGACGAGGTCGATCCTGGACCGCCACACAGAGGTCGGTCGGCTTCAGGCCCAGAGCGTCGGCTACCTGTTGCAGAACGAGCTGCGGCGGAGCGTCCAGGTCCAGAGCCCCATCGAGCAGAGCAGCCGCGGCCGGCGGAACCAGCAGCTGTTGCATGTAAGTGCCTGGCGTCGCCTGAATACTGCCAGCGCTTGAAGCCAGCACAACGCTCATGGAATCGGGCAGGCCCCGCGCGAAATTAGTTGTGCATTCTAAAGGATCTACGATTAAATCGATCTGGTCGCTGGCCCCGGCCTGCGCTCTGCGTCCAAGGCGTTCCCCGGCAAATAGCATGGGCGCCTCGTCCTTTTCTCCTTCGCCCAGTACAATATGAAAATTGCGATCCAACTCATTCAGACGATGGCGCATGCATTCCACGGCAATGCGGTCCGCGGAGTGCTTGTCCCCCTTCCCGGAAAGCGGCATTACCGCACGGGCGGCGGCCTCCGTAACGCCGGCCAGCTCGAGGCCCAGCTTTTGTAAGTCGTTCAGGGCGCCGGCTGCTGCCATTGGGTTACCATCCGACCGCGCGCGATGCCAAAAGAGCTGAAATCTTCAATCTCCAGCAAGGAACCGTCCGGAAGCTGAATGAGCCGCCGCTGGCTGTGAACGATACGATCCGCCATCAGAGGAGTGCGCGTATCCCCGGAGACCAGCAGGGTCGAACCAATCAAATCGCCGGCCTGATTCATCCCGTCCTGGGTCCACTGAATCTGGGCCAGGAAATCAGCCTGATAGCGAGCCGACCATTGCAAGGCGCCGCTTTCCTTGCGATCGGCGTAGAGGTAACTACGCTCTTCCTGGCAGACGCCGCTCAGCGCCGCCGGCCCGCTTCCACAGCGGCGGGTGCGAAGTATGACCTCGCGCAAGTCGCCGCTACGGTCAAAAAGCTGGGCTTTTCCAATCCAGACCCCGTGCAGGGCCTGGCGCAAGTCCAGCACGGGCCCTCGCTGCCGGTCGCCAGAATCGGCGCGCTTGCAACCTGGCAGACTCAGGAGCGGCGCCAGGCAGAGCGCCGCCAGAAGCAAGCCTGGCCGATGCCGGATTTGGGTGCGAGCCGGGGCGCGCTGGATCATGGCGTTCAGTCCCTCAGAATGCCTGCGTCGGGCAACCCCTTTCAGCAGGTTTCTGTCCGATCGAGCAAGGATCGGAGTGGCCGATGTCTCCGCCGCTTCCGAAAATAAACTTGCCTGGCGCGGCGCCGGGCGGAGATTCCAGTCTGGACCTTGTGATGCCTGAAGAAGAACGGGAAAGTCAGGAAACATTCAATCCGGAAGACCTGGCGCGCTTGTTTACCGTGCCCCTGGAACCGGCTCGCGTTTTGATGCGGACCTTGCTGGATCTCTTTCTTCATATAGAAGTATCCGGCGCGGAAAATATCCCGTTGGAAGGCGGCGCGATTCTGGTCTGCAATCATACCGACTACGTGGACGTACCGGTACAGGCCGTGCACAGCCCGCGTAAAATTGTCTATCTGGGCAAGGCCGAGCTCTTCGAACCGGAGCGCGACATTGCATCCTTCCTGTTTCGGGAGGGCTCCCCGCTCAATCTACCGGGCCTCAACGTAGTGAAGCCTATTGTCGAAGCGGCGCTGAATGTCTACGGTCAGGCGCACCGCGCACAGCTAAAGGAGTGGGGCGGCCATCCGATTATCCGCAATTTTCGCGGCGACGGCGCGCGCGCCGCAGTCGAATACTACCAGGAGCTGGAAGAGTTCATGGTCAATCTGCTCAAAGAAGGCATGATGTTGTCCATCTTTCCAGAAGGCACGCGCACTGAAACGGGGGTCATGGGACCATTCAAAGCAATGACCGCCAAGCTTGCCATACGAGCCGGCGTCCCCATCATTCCCTCCGGCATCAGCGGCTCGTGGAAGTTTACCTCTCTCGAGTCGGTACTGAGCGGCCGGCTGTTCAAACAAACCATAAGGTATCATATCGGTCAGCCTATTCTACCCTCCGAATTTCCGCAGGGTGACGAAAAGCGCGCCGCCAAGGAATTGACTGCATACCTGGAAAAGCAGGTCTACGCCCTCACGCAGCATCCGGAGCGCAGGGACCATCCGCGAACCAAAGCACGGGTCCTTTAAGTTCGAACGGCTACGTTTGCTCGCGCACATCCCGGCTTGCATTACGCTGGGCCAGGCCTGGCGCCTAAAAACTGAGCTGCCAGCCCAGCTGGACAAGGTCGTGGTCCAGTTCCCTTGCAGCTCCTGGCGCCGGCCAGTTGCCGCTCTCGACCGTCGACTCTGGCAGCTCGCCACTGGCATCCGGATCCAGTGAGCTCAACTCGACGTACAGAAACCAGCCTGCGGCTATCAGGCTAACGATTCCCAGAGCGCCGCCAATTCGAGCGTTGCCCTCTGCCCGATCCGCTCGCCGCTGATCGTTTTGCAGCCGCTGATAACCGTAAGCCGCCGAAAGCGCATCTGGAAATTGCTGATTCAATTGCCAGATGCCAAGCAAAGGAAAAACTGCCAGACTGCGATCCAGAATTCGTTCCTTACGTATATCGAAGTATACATAGACGCCGTAGCCGCCCAGAGCGCCAAGGGCGGAGTAGAACGAAAGGTCCAGATAGCTGTAGTCCAATATCGGGTGCGGATTGGCGTCCGGCGGCGGCAAAGCGCGAAGACTGCGGCGAACCTCAACCAAACTACCGTCGCGCATCTCCACTCCGACCAGCAGCGTTTGCATCCCGTCCTTCTCAATGCGCAATCGATGCGTCCCGGCCGGCAAGTCCTGACGCATCAGCGGCGTTTGGCCGATCCTTTCCTGATTGAGAAAGACGGTAGCGCCGGGCGGATCGGTTTCTACGCGCAAGGCTGCCTGCGTCCTCGTCCGGACCAACTCTACAAAGTGCTCGTTACGAGCGCCGGCGACAATACGGATCGGGCGGACAACCGGACTCATTCCGCTCTGCTCGACGCGTAATACATAGTCGCCGGGAGGGGCGCGACTTTCCAGCGGCGTGCGGCCGAGAAACAAATCGTCCAGATAGACCAGCGCCCCGCTCTGCGCTGTTGCCACGCGCAACGCTGCGCTGCCCTGGGCAAGCATCAACTCCAGCCTGTCGCCAGCTGATCCCAGGCTGCGATAGATATCCTCAACCGTGCTTTGTATTTCAATGGTTTGTATCGCACCATTGTGTGCGTTAAACAACTGCAGCCGCACGCGGAGCGGTCGTCCGCGCAGCCAGACGCTGCGCGGAGCGTCGGCAGGGGCCTCGGCATCGCCGTCCAGAAAGTCAAAGCTGCCGCGCAGCAAATAATCGGCGCGCAGCTGGCGCGCTTGCTGCGCCGGACTTTCTAACTGCTGCGTCCGGTAAAGTTCGTCACTGGCTTCGGCAACACTGATCTGCAAGCGCAGACGAAGAAATCGAGGGCCGCCAGCTGCGCCACGATCGCTGCGAACCAGAAATGTGGCTTCCCGTTCCTCTGCTGGCACAAAGACAGAGCGCTCGAGCCGGCCAGCCAGCAGTCGGACGATGCCCGCGCCCAGATAATCAAGCTCGCTCTGCCCGCTTTCATTGCGCAACGGCATCAGCAGCACAGTGCGATTCTCAGAATAAAACGCAGCCGAGGGGGGGTCAGCCCCCAGCGAATGCAATCCGCAAAGGACCGTCGCCAGCAGGGTCGTCGCAATACAGGCTGGCCGCACCAGGCGCCGACCTTCGTCCCTAAACTGCGCTTTCCTGCGCCTCTTTGAGTCTGACTGAAACAATCCGCGAAATGCCTGGCTCTTCTTGCGTGACGCCAAAGATTCCTTCAGCGCGCGACATGGTGAGCTTGTTGTGAGTAATGACCAAAAACTGCGTTCGCGGCGCGAACCGCGCCAGCATCCGCAGAAAGCGGGCCACATTGGTGTCGTCCAGAGGGGCGTCAATCTCGTCAAGGAAACAGAAGGGCGAGGGTCGAACCAGATATATGGCGAACATCAGGGCAATGGCCGTCATGCTCTGTTCTCCGCCGGAAAGCAACGAAATGGTCGAGTTCTTCTTGCCGGGCGGTTGCACCATGATGTCCACGCCGCTGTTCATTGGATCCTCGGGCTCAGTCAAAGAGAGATTGGCCCGCCCGCCGCCAAAGAGGACGCCAAAAATCTCGGCAAAATTCAACTGGATGCGTTCCATTGCATCGGTAAACTGCGAACGAGAGCGGGCATCAATGTCTTTGAGAATGCTCAAGATATTCTTGCGCGCCTCTTCGATATCCTTGCGTTGCCCGTCCAGCTCGCCATATCCCTCGCGCGCCCGCTCCAGTTCCTCGATGGCCAGTGCGTTGAATGCGCCCAGTTCCTTGATTTCAGACTGGATCTTGCGAAATTCAGTTTCTTCTCGCGCGCGCTCCAGCTTTCGCTCGCCAATCCGCTCGATCAACTCGCCGGGGCTCATCTGGTAATCATTGTAGAGATCCTCTTCTAACGAACTCATCGAAATACGCACCTGTTCGGCGGCCCGCTCCTGAAGACCGATTTCCGGCAGCGCGCGTTCTGAGGTTTCGGCCTCGGCGCGCGCCGCCTCGCGCAGCCGCCCTGCTTCCAGGCGGCTGGCTTCGATCTTTTTCTTGAGCTCGTGGATCTGCTGACTGTGAGCCCGCGTCCGTTCTTCGACAGCGCGAATCTCTTCGATCATGCGCTGCTCTTCGGCGCTCAGATTCTGGAATTCAGACTCCAGAGATTGCCGTTCCTCTCGCAAGTAGCGCAGGCGCTCTCCGGACTCTTGAAGCTGGGCCGCCAGCCCCTCGCGTTCGCGCACCTGTGATTCACGCCGTACCTCGGCGTCTTTGATAGATAGTTCCAGTTCGCGCTTGTGTCCGCGATCGCTCTCCAGACTTTCCGCAAGCTGACGCCGCTCCTGTTCCAGCTTGCGTTCCTGCTGCTGGAGTTCTTCTCGACGACGCGCAATCTCCTGCAACTCAGCATCGAGTCCTTCTTTCCTCGCCAGAAGACCGCTGCGATCAAAGAGCACCGTGCGCAGTTCTTGCTCCATGGCTTCATAGCGCTCAAACTCATCAAGCGCGCGCCTGAAGTCCAGGGCGCGGATGCGCTCCGCCAGATCAAAGTCGCCCTCTCCGGCTGCCAGTCTTTGCTCCGCAAGGCGCAGCAAATCGGCGCCGCGCTGCAGCCGGCCAGTCAATTCCTCGCGCAATTCCACGCGTTGCGGCTCGCGCTGCTCCAGTTCTCGTTTCTTGCGTTCCAGCTCCAGGATTAGATCGTGGGTGACGCTTTGAAGCTCGCCAAGCAATTCAGCCTGTCGATGTTCGCCGGCTTCTATTTCTAGCCGGCCGGATTGCACTGCCGCAAGGTTTTCATCCAGGCGCTTGCGCAGCGCCTCCAGCCGATCGTCCAGTTCGGTGTTGCGCCGCAGCAAGTCTTCGATGTCTGCATTGAGGTTCAACTCCAGCTGCAAAGAGGACTGGTGCCTTTTCTCGAGGTCGCCATGCTTGCGTTCTTCTTCATGCAAACGCTGGTCGAGCAGGTCTCGCTTGCGCAGACGTTCGCGCTTCTCCGAATCCAGTCGTTCCAGACCGCTGCGCATATTCTCCAGCGCTGAAATATCCTGATGCATTTCGCGGTCGAGTCGATGCATCTCCTCGATTTCGCGCTGATTTTCGCGTTCGATAGCCTCGATGCGCTCTTCAGCCTGACGCTTCTTTTCCAGGGACTGATCGCGTCGGCGCTTCAATTCGCCGAGCTTCTCTTCGGCGCGACGGCTTCGCTCCTGCAAGGAGCGCAGATTGAGGTAGCGCAGATGCAGATCGTGTAGATCGAGCTTTTCTTTCAGTTCCAGATAGCGCCGCGTCTTTTTGGCCTGACGCTCCAGATGATCCATCTCCTCGCGGCGGGCTCTGAGAATATCTCCAAGCCGCAGCAAGTTCTGCTCCGTAGCGTCCAGGCGATCCAGAGTTTCACGGCGTTCGGCCTTGAAGCGAGCGACGCCGGCCGCCTCGTCCAGCAGGACGCGGCGCGCTTCGGGGGTGCTTTTCAGGATCTCTGACATCCGTCCCTGCTCCATGATGGAGTAGGCCGACTTGCCAATGCCTGTATCCAGAAAGGCGCGCTCCACCTCACGACGCGTGCAGCGCTTTCCGTTGAGATAGTATTCGCTGGCGCTGGAAAGATACAGGCGGCGGCCAACCACGACCTCATCCGCGTCTATCTTCAGGGCGCGATCGCGGTTCTCGAAATGGATTTCGACCTCGGCCATGCCGGCCTGCTTGCGCTGCTCTGAGCCCAGAAAGACCACGTCTTCCATGCTTTTTCCGCGCAGACCTTTTGCGCTCTTTTCACCCAGCACCCAGCGCACGGCATCGAGAATGTTTGATTTGCCGCAGCCATTGGGTCCGACAATGCAGGTGATGCCGGGCTGCAAATCGATCTGCGTTTCGTCGGCGAAGGACTTGAAACCGATCATGCGTATTTTCAGAACCTTCACAGCGCGTCCCCCGGCCCTCAAGGGCCGCCTCAGGATTATGTCGTATTGGAATTGCGACCCCTCCAGGATGCCGGCAGGCCGCCGGTGGTCAGCCTCTTTTTGCCAGTCCTGGCCCCTGAGTTATCCACGCTTGATTCACAGCCCCCATGCATGAGCCGCAACTGATTGCCGAGATCTTGCGCCGTAAGCCGTACCTTTTGCGCTACTTGCAGGCGGACTCTGCGCCGCGCAGCGCCGAAGCGCCGGCCGAGTCCTATCAGCTGCGACCAACGCGCGCCGGCGAAGCGGTCCCGGTGCTGGTGCGCCGCGAAGGAGAGCAGTTTCTGGCTTCACGCTATGATCTGCGACGCGAGGCAGAGCGTATGTTGCCCCCGCAAGAGGCGCGGATGCATCGCGCTCAAATTGTCGTACTGCTGGGTTTGGCCAATCCACTGGCGCCCTTGCTGATGCTAGAGCGCATGAAGGAGCAACAAATTCTGCTGGTGCTGGAGCAGAACTTGCGATTGGCGCAACTGGTTGCCACTCAATATCCGGGATTTGAGGCCCTCCTGCTGCGGCCCAACGCTCATCTCTTTGCGGGCGAGGACGGATTGCAACTGCTGGATCAGTACCTGGAGGCGCTGCCCGCCGATAGCTTGAGCGGCATCCGTTTCGTGCGTCATCCAGCGACGCAGCGAGCGGACGCAGACTACTACGAGCGCGCCGAGCGGCGCATTCGCAGCCTGTTGCGCTCGCGCATGTCCGACCTCCTCACTCGCTTTGAGTTTGAACAATCATGGATTGCCAATATTGTGATCAATTCACGTCTGCTCCCGCCGCAAAGCGCGGATCGCCCGGCGGCCACAGTTGGCGCCTTTGCCGGCGCGCTGGCCGGCATGCCGGGAGTGGTCGTCTCCACCGGTCCTTCGCTGCGTTCCAGTCTGCCTTTGCTGGCTCGCTTGAAAGAGCGCGCTTTCATCCTGGCCTGTGACGCATCGCTGAAACCAATGTTACGCTACGGCCTGGCGCCCCATGGCGTTATCACACTGGATGCACAGAAGCACACCTTGCGGCATCTGGCGGGCGAGGAGCGGCTCTCTGAGTGCCTGCTCTTTGCCGACCTGGTGGCCTCGCCCTTCACCTTGCGCGCTCTGCATGCACAGCGACTGATCTTTTCTACTACAACGCGAATCACCGCCGCGGTCGACGGGCGGCTCCGGCGCGAGGACACGCCTGGCGCGGAACACGCCGAGCGCTTGCATGGTCCCATTGGCGGGCTGCAGAGCGGCGGTTCTGTCGCAACCACCGCTTTCGATCTCTTGCGCAATCTTGGCTGCGATCCAATCATTTTGATTGGCCAGGACCTTGCCTACACCGGCCGCAAGATCCACTGCTCGGGAACGCACCATACGGAACGCTGGCTGGCGCAACTTGGCCGAACGCTGAGTTTCGAAACGATCAATGAGCGCATCGTGCGACGCCGGGAAACGATGCCAGTGACCGCCATGGACGGCGAACAAACCCTTGGCGACTTTGTGCTGTCGCTGTACCGACAGTGGTTTGAGGAATCAGCGGCTCGCCTTTCTATTCGCCTGGTCAATCTAAGCGCTGCGGGGGCGCACATTGAAGGATTCGAAGAGCCGACAAATCGCGAGGCCTTTGTCGATAGCCTGCCGCTGCTGCATAATCCTGCGCGGGTTTTCCTGAGCGCGCCGCCAATGGAACACTATGAACATCCAGAGAATCGGCGTCTTTACCGCCTGGCGCGGCGCGCGGCAGCCGCCGAGGCAGATCGCGAAACCCTGTTTTCCGAATTTCCGATGACCCGCCGCCTGATTCGCCGCGCCGAGATCTATATCAAACGCAACCAGGAGAAGCTTGGGGCCGAGCGGGCTACGCAAGTCTACGAACGCTATGCCGGCGAGGCCTTGCGGCGCTTTGAACGGCGGCTTCGTCCCTACTTTGGCGACGACGCCGAGACCGGATCTGAGGCAGCACGGTAGAGTTCGCCGCCTCCGCTGCGAAATTCGGCGCTTTTCTGGGCCATTCCGTGCGCCGCCTCCTGATCACGGAGCTGCTGGCTGAGTTCCATCGAACAAAACTTTGGTCCGCACATGGAACAGAAGTGCGCCTTCTGTGCGCCCTCGGCGGGCAATGTCTCATCGTGAAAGGCCTGCGCTGTTTCCGGGTCTATGGCCAGTCGGTACTGGTCGCGCCAGCGAAACGAAAAGCGGGCGCGACTGAGCGCGTCGTCGCGATCACGGGCGCCCGGATGATTCTTGGCCAGATCGGCGGAATGCGCTGCAATCTTGTAGGCGATGACGCCCTGTTTCACATCGTCGCGATCGGGCAGTCCCAGGTGTTCCTTGGGAGTTACATAGCATAGCATGGCGCAGCCACTGGCGCCAATCATGGCGGCGCCGATGGCCGACGCAAGGTGATCGTAGCCCGGCGCAATATCAGTAACCAGCGGACCAAGCGTATAGAAGGGCGCCTCGTGGCACCACTCCAGTTGTTTTTGCATGTTTTCGGCGATCATGTGCATCGGCACATGACCCGGACCTTCGTTCATCACCTGCACATCAAAATCCCAGGCGCGCAAGGTGAGTTCGCCCTGCGTTTTCAGTTCGGCAAATTGCGCCTCGTCATTGGCGTCGGCAACCGATCCAGGACGGAGTCCATCGCCAATCGATACCGAAATATCGTAAGCTGATAGTATCTCGCAAATCTCATCCCAGCGCGTGTAGAGGAAGTTCTCCTGATGGTGAGCCAGGCACCATTTGGCCATAATCGCCCCGCCGCGACTGACGATGCCGGTGATTCGGCCGGCGGTCAGCGGCACGTAGCGCAGCAATACGCCGGCATGAATGGTGAAGTAATCGACGCCCTGCTCGGCCTGCTCGATCAAAACGTCGCGGTAGATTTCCCAGCTGAGGTCTTCGGCGCGGCCGCCAGCTTTTTCCAGGGCCTGGTAGATCGGCACGGTGCCGATCGGAACCGGACTGTTGCGCAGGATCCATTCGCGGGTTTCGTGAATTTGCGCGCCAGTGGACAGATCCATGACTGTGTCCGCGCCCCAGCGAATGGCCCAGACCAGCTTCTCCACTTCTTCGGCAATAGAACTCTTCACCGCCGAATTGCCGATATTGGCATTCACCTTCACCAGAAAGTTGCGGCCAATGCACATCGGCTCCAGCTCGGGGTGTCGGATGTTGGCCGGCAGAATGGCGCGACCGCGGGCCAGTTCATCGCGCACAAATTCCGGCGTCAGATTCTCGCGCAGCGCCACAAACTCCATCTCCGGAGTGATTTCGCCGCGCCGGGCGTAGTGCATTTGCGTCACCCGTGCGCCGGGCGATGCGGCGCGAGCCTGTATCCACGGAGCGCGTAGCGGCGGCAGGCCGCGCTGCAAATCCACCTGAAAGTTGTGTTCTGTATAGGGACCGGAAGTGTCGTAAAGGCGCAGACGCTGCCCGTCCTCCAGCTCCACTTTGCGCACCGGAACGCGCAACTGATCGGGAACAAGATACTCCTTGCTGGAACCGGGAATGGGCCCGAGACTCAAGCTTTCCTGGACGGAAGCAGTTTGAAATGGATTGGCAGCAGATCCCATGCAGTACTCCGCCGGCGCTCGGGCTGCAATCGGGACGGAATGAATACCGACCTGCCGCGCTTCCCTTCGCCGGTCTTAACCGTCAGGTTCGAGGGCTTCTCTCCGCGCGCCCGCGAGGACAAGGAGAGTCTCAGGCCGTAGCCGCGGCCGCACCCAGCGTCAAGGACAGGCAGCGGACAGGACAGGCAACGCCGCAAACAAAAAACGCACTCAACCGGCGGCCGGCTCCGGCAGGGCCGCCTGGGCGGCCGCCACCCGCTGACGGGCCAGACGCAAATAGACCTCGAAGGCCTTGCGCTTACGTTCCGCAAATTCGCCCGACCATTCGCCTTCCAGCAAATCACACTGTGCTGCCAGCAGCGCCGTCGCCAGCGCCGCGGCTACGGATTCCACTGCATCGCGCGCCAGATAGTCGCGCTCGCTACGCGCCAGCTGCAAAACGCATTGTGCCACGGCCCGCGCCCGCTGGTAAAGGGCGCGACATTGCTCTTTGCGAGAGTCGTCGCCTAGATTCTCAATGCGCTCGTGAAAATCCAGATGAACGACATCGCGCTCGCCAAGGCCGCTGGTGAATGCCGCCAGCGCTGCGTTGATATGAATTTGCGAAGTTCCCTCGTAAATTGTGGAAATGCGCGCATCACGAAAGATACGCGCAATATCAAACTCCTCGGTAAAGCCGACGCCGCCATGAATTTGCATTGCATCGTAGGCAATCCGATTGGCGCCCTCTGAACATTCCAGCTTGGCCAGCGAAGTCCACAGATGCGAGATTCGATCCAGACGGCTTGCTTCTTCGTCGCGACGTATTTCGCGATCGCCATGCCCGGCCTCAATCAATTCCTCACAGCGCTGCTCGTAGAGTTCCACATATTGTGCGGCCTGAAAGACCAGGGCGCGATTGGCCTGCAGCCGGGCGTCCATCTCGTCCAGCATCCGCGCCACTGCCGGATGCGTTTCGATTGCCGCGCCAAATTGCTTTCGCTCGCTGGCGTACTTGCGCGCCTCGCTCAACGCCGCCTGAGAAATTCCCACGGACTCAACTGCCACGCCCATGCGTCCGCCATTTAGCATGGACATCACATACTTGATCAATCCCTCGCCTTCCCTGCCGATCAGCACTGCCGGCGCGTTGTCGTAGACAATCTCGCAGGTCGGCGAACAAACCAGTCCCAGTTTGTGTTCAATGCGCGACACTTCGACGTCCTTGCCGTGCACCAGAAAAAAGGAAAGGCCGCGGGCCCCATCGCCAGAGGTGCGCGCCAACGTGAAGAGGATCGCCGGTCGGTCGCCAACGCCGCAA
Organism: Leptospirales bacterium; assembly: GCA_019694655.1. Taxonomy (NCBI): domain Bacteria; kingdom Pseudomonadati; phylum Spirochaetota; class Leptospiria; order Leptospirales; species Leptospirales bacterium. The sequence goes on along the minus strand of JAIBBN010000002.1, from coordinate 30,616 downwards.
CCATGGGTAATGAAGCGTTTGGCGCCGCTGATACGATAGCTGCCGTCGGCCTGCAGTTCGGCGCGTGTGCGCACGTGCGCCAGGTCCGATCCATAGTCCGGTTCGGTCAATGCCATGGCTGCCGAAAGCTGGCCGGAAACAATCTGCGGTATGTAAAGCTGCTTCAAGTCCTCTGGACCAAAGCGTCGGAGCACATCTGCCAGAAAACTGACCGCCACGGAAATCTCAAAGGAGTTGTCAGCGCGAGTCAGCATCTCCTTCAAGGCCATGGATACTGGCAGCGGAAAATTGAGACCGCCCCACTCGCGCGGCAGAGGAAAGGAAAGAAATCCAGAGTCCGCCGCTTCCTGATAGAGCCGCGCATAGTCCGGCGGGAATTGCACCGACCCGTTTTTCAGCTTAAGTCCGTGCTGCTCCATGCTGCGCGCACAAGGAGCGACGCGCTTGCCGGCAAATTCGCCCGCCAGCTGCAGCGATTCGAAATAGAAACTCTGCGCCTGCGCCAGATCGGCGGGGGCCAGAGCAAAGCGCTCGTCGCCTTCTTGCTGATAGCGCTTTGCATCGCGAAAGGAGCGTTCCCGTCGCGCTACAATGCGATCCCAGTCCAGGCAGCGCTGCAGATTGAAGCGCAAGTCGGGATTGTCTTCGAAGTAATTGCCGCTGAGCACAATCAGGCCAGCAGATTAATGCGAAAATTTTCCAGCGGCCTTTGACCGGTTTTGGCGCCGACCGTGCGCAGATCGCTTTCGGGCTGACGGGCGGCATCCGACTCGCTGAGCAGCGCCACGGGAGCGGGCATGTTGTGCGTGGTCAGCTGGCTCTTCGAGACCATGTGGCTGGCCGAATTGTTCTCATGGGCGGCAGAAATCTCACGCAACATAGAGGACTCCTGAACACAGTAAGCCCTGGCGCAGAGACAAACTCAAGCCTTTCTCGGCACTTGCCACTCCCGGGCCCCAATTTAGCGCCAATTAGCGCAAACTGTGGACGCCTGGAGGCCGTATCGGGTCCGCCAGCCGCAGTGACTTGAGCTTGACTTGTTGCGGTGCACAAAAAAAGTGCTGCACCTGCGCCTTTTTACTCAAAGGCGCAGGCCAGGGGCCGATCCAAATATGGAAGTGATCGCCCGTTTTTTAGACAGAATGCTGCCAGGCCGTAATCATTCTCATCGCAAGCGCGCTACCCGCTGGCTATGGCGCGCCGGCAGCCTGATGACAGGGCTCCTGCTGGCCGCATTGGTCCAGAGCATTGCCGGAGAAGGCGGCCAGCCCGCGCCAATTGCAGAAAGCCCCTGGGGTCTGACCCTTGCAGCCTACGTTCGTGACGGCGGGCCGCAACGGGGTTTTGCTCGCTGGGCCAGGGAAACCCAGCCGGAACTGCGCAGCAGCGACGCCGTACAGCGCGCAGCGACAGAACTGGACAAGCACATGGCCGCAGCCACCGGCGGCGCCTCTATCCCGATGGCCGCCATGGCCATTACCCGCGAAGGGGCCACACTGTACCGCAGCGAACATGGTTTGAACGTCGATAGCCTCTTTCCGGTAGCATCGGTGGCCAAGACCTTCACGGCGGTGGCAGTCCTGGAGCTGGCTGATCAGGGGCGACTCCAGCTCGATGATGAGATCGGACGCTACCTTCCCGAGCTGAGTTTTGCTCAGCGTCCGGAAGGCGGGCGAGCGGTCACAATTCGCCATCTATTGCAACATAGTTCTGGCCTGCCCTATTTTGCCCGGGGCGGCGGAACAAACCTGCGCTGCCCGCATAGCGGAATGGCGCTCTACATTCCTTCGCAATATAAGCCAGCCGGGGAATCACATTTTTACTCCAATTTTAATTACAATGTACTGGCCTGCCTGATTGAGCGCGTTTCCGGCGAGCGATTCGACGAATATGTTACGAATCAGGTGCTGCGACCGGCCGGGATGGACCATTCGAGGCTTTCGCCAGCATCCAATGGCGCCGCGGGACTGAACAGCACCGTGGCCGATATGGGCCGCTTTCTTTCGGTGGTCTTTGACGAGCGCAGCCCCCGCCCCTTGCTGTCTGCTCAGATGCGCGCCGAAATGATTGCTCCGCCGGCATTTCTGAAAGGTCGTGTTGGGCGGGATGAGATGTACTACGCCCTTGGCGTGCGCGTGCAGTACCGGCACGGACATCCCGCAGAGGTCTACCACACCGGGGTCTGGTACAATACCTTTGCGGAGATGCGCTATTTCCTGACGCAGGGCGGGGCCATGGCAACCATTGCCAATCCGCCCGACTTTCGTTCGCCCTTGCTCTATGGTTTCCGTGACACAAATCCGCTTCTGGGCGGACGTTATCTTGACGCCGCAAACCAATTCGTCGATTCTTCGTCTAATATGGTCGGCGCGGCCGGATACTGAAGTCAGTTCCATTTACCGCCGCCCGCGTCAGCAGCAAAATGGGCGATAGCAAAGCGCGCGGACTTCTCTGGCTACTGGCGGCAATGCCGACCATTCTTGTGCTGCGTCCGTACTGTTCCAGTTTCGGTTCTTCTCCTCTCTGGCAGGCCGCCGATCCCATAGAGTTGCGTCTTGAGGCGGAGGACACACAACGCTATATCCGACTGGTTGAGGCCTGGATTGGCGACTCTGCCGCACGAGGGCTGACTCCCTCGGTTGCCGCGGGCGTGGTTGCGAACGGTCGACTGGTTTGGTCGACCTATTACAGAACCGATCCAACGCGCTCCTACGGATTGGCATCAATTACCAAGACCGTCACCGGACTGGCGATGATGCAGCTGGTGGAAAGCGGTAAAGTGCGTCTCGATGACCCGGTAACCCGCCATCTGCCAGACGTGCATATCTCACGCTATGAGCTGCGTTCCAGAAACGTAACCATCGCCGACCTGCTGTCCCATACCGGCGGTCTTCCGGATTTGCGCTATTACCAGAATCCGGAATGGAAGCAGCCGCCGAATAGCGGCATGCCCTTTGCGTTGCCGTTGCAGGTCTATCCTGCTGGCAGCCACTACCGCTATTCGAACCACGGCTTCATCTTGTTGGGCGAAATCATCAAGAGGAAGACCGGCCTGAGCATCCCTGAATACTACGCCAAACATATCTTTGAACCGGGCGGCATGGACCGCGCCCGTTTCACCGATCATCACAGCGGCGCCTATGGATTGACCATGACGCTGCCTGACCTTGCCGCGTATGCCGCACTCTGGTTGCAGCGCGGGCGAGGCATTCGCGGTCAACGCCTGCTGGATGACGAAACCGTGGATCGCATGCTGCGGGCGCCGCTCTTCTTTCCCGACGGCGACGCTCACGCCTATTGCGGCCTGGCCTGGCGGGTCGAACGTCGCGCCGGCCATATCGTAAGCTTTTATCATATTGGCGGCGCCGATGGCGTCATGTCTTGGGTCCAGATGTTTCCAGAGCATGGCGTAGCTATTGTCTACCTGGGAAATCCGCCGGCCATGGTCGATGATCTGATGGCGCGCATTCCTGATTTGCAGAATCGGCTGGCGCTTCTGGCTACAGCCATCGCCGGCGCGTCCGCACCGGTGAATCGATTTCAACAAAGCGTTGCCGGCAGCCAGGTTGCGCAGCTGCTGCCTGGCTCTTATCGCAATCCCTTGAACGGCGTATCGATCGAGATCGAACAAGGCGCAGGCGGATTGCGACTGCGACGCAGCGGACGCGGCTGGGAAGAACTCCGACCGCGCTCGGCCCGCGAATTCAGTACGCGGTCACAGCTCTACGATTTTAGCTTTTACTCGCCAGACGAAGCGCCGGCAGGCATTGCCACAGTGCAGGAATACTTTTTGCGCGAACGGGCCGATACGCCGGCCGCCTCCGGGGCCGTGGCCGGCGGCCAGAGCGAAAGAGACGCACAGCAAAACTGATCAGTCAGCGGTCGACGGCGCGACAAGATCAAAGAACTTGAATGCCGGCTGCAGCTGCGAGCTCCAGAACCCAAAATCATGGCCCGCGGCCGGCGATGAAAACTCGATTGGGAGTTGCGGGTGCAATCGACGCAGCTCGGAGAAAAAACGCTCGCTTTGCTCAAAGGGCACTACGGCGTCATTGCGGCCGTGGGCAATGTAGAGCGGCGTCTTCCATTCCGCCGCCCGAATCTGCGGATTGTCCGGGCCTGCCCAGCGCTCGGGAAATTGGTGCAGCGGTCCGTAGACGCCGTTCATCAAACGATCGCGCGGCATGCGGCGCTGGTCAAAGTCGCCAGATAGTGCGGCCGCGGCGCTCCAGAGCGTCGACCGGGCCAGGGCCAGCAGCGCTACGCCGCGCGCTCCGGTTGAAAGCCCAAGCAGAAAGTTAGACTGCCCTTCCCGAAAGAGACCGCGTTTCTGCAATTCCGGAATCAAAATTTGCAGGACCCACTGTTGGCCTGGCATCGTCGACCAACGCAGACGGGTTTCGGGATAATAGGCCGATTCATATAAAGTCGTATTCATCTCTGGCGCCGCCAGACATAGACCGCGCTGCGAGGCCTCATTGTAGAGAGCCGTTTCTTCCAACCAGCGGTGACGGGAAAATTTCCAGCCGGGCAATAGCAGTACGGCGCCGCGCAATGCGCCTGCTCGCGGACAGAATAGCGTGAGCGCTACAGTTCCGTTAGAACCCGGTGCAGCCGGCAATAGCAACTCGTTTTCGCCGCGCAGCGCTGTCAGCTCAGCGTCCATTCCCGGCGCAGCCTGACCTGGACCGCTGCAGACCACCAGCAAGGGCAGCAACCAGAACGCTGCGCAGCTGATCGCTATGCTACGGACTTTCACGGCGCCAGCTCCGGTCGATTCCGGCGCCAGATACTGAAGATGACCAGGCCAATGACAGTCATAACACCCGCCGCGAGCGCTGAGACCCGGCTGCCCGGATCAAAGACCAGAGCGGAGGCGATAATCGCCGCCAGCGCACCAATGTAGAAGACCGGCAGCAACGGATAACCAAGAGCGCGGGCCAAGGCCTTGTTCTGCATGGTATGGACCGCATGCGCCGCGCCAAGTCGGCGTCGCAAAACGAAAACGCAGGAGATGGTTAGCATCGAAAGAAAGAGCATCACCATGACCGAAAGATTCAAAATCGCATCCAGGTTGCGCATGACCAGAATCAAGAGACAGGCGAGACCGGCCTGCAGCCACAGCGCAATATGCGGCGTCTGAAATCGGCGATGGAGTTTCCCTACGCTCTCCAGGAAGACGCGATCGCGAGCCATGGCCAGATAAAGTCGACTGCCCCCAAGAATGGTGGTATTCAGACTGCTCATGATGAACAGGGCTATGACGATAGCCATCAACGCGCCGGCGTTTTGCCCTAGAAAATGCCCCGCAGCCAGAGCGGAAACATCCGCCGGGTGGTTGGTTTGAAGGCTTTCAAAAGGCGTCGAAGCCAGCAACGACAGACAAAACAATAAGTAAAGCGCCGTTACGGCGGCAACGCCAATGATCATCGAAAGTGGAATATTGCGCTCCGGCTGTTTGATGTCTTCCGCCAGATAGAGCGTAACATTCCAGCCCGTGAAGGCAAAAAAGACCGGAAGCAGCCCGGCGCCAAGGGCCGAAAAGCCAGGCAAGGCCAGGGGCCCGTTTAGATTGTGACGTAAATTCTCCATGCTGGCGTCGCCTGATAGCGCTGCGCCAAGTGCGGCAACAGCAATGATGCCCAGAGCCGCCGCCGGCGCCAGAGTCGCCAGACGCTGCAGGATCATACCCCGCATAATGCCAAAGTGATTGATCAGTGTAATCGAGAGAACCAGCGCACAGGCGACGGCATGCCTGAGTTGAAAAGACCACGTTTGCGCCTCCAGCCCTGGCAGAGTCAGGAGCGTCTGCTCCATCGCCGAACCAAAGAGCGTGCCACCCTGGTAGCTGGCTACAGCGGTGGCCATGGCGGCAATCGAACCAGTATAGGAAAACAGCAAACTCAAGTATCCGTATAGAAACCCAAAGAACAGACCGTAGGTGCGTTTAAGAAAAATGTAATCGCCGCCCGCCTGCGGCATCAGAATGCCAAGTTCGGCGGAACTCATGGCGCCGGCAAAGGCAATCAGCCCGCCGGCCAGCCATAAGAAGAGAAATGCCCATGGATTGCCCGCGGCGCCGGCCACCAGGGGCGGCATGATAAAAATGCCGACGCCAATCATATTGCCGGCAATAACAACAATGGCGTCGCGCAATCCGATGCGTCTTTCCAGCTCTGGCTGACTCGATTGGTCTGCTGACATCTATTTTCCTGCTTTGTTAAGTTTCGAAGTCAATGCTGTCTCAGATACGACGCAAGGCCTCGCCAATCCAATCAGCGGCGGCAAGCCTCTGAGCCGCTTCGCTGCCAATTGAATCGGCGGCGGCCTGCAGTGCACGCAGAGCTTCCTTATCCTTGTAGCCAAGCTGCAGCAAGGCTTGAAAGGCAAGGTCCTGCTCCCCGCTGAGTGCGCTGGCCGGCGCCGTCGGCTCGCTGATCAACTTCCGCCAGCGATCGGCGCGGCGATTGACCTCGAAGACCAGCGTCTCGGCGGTCGCCTTACCCACTCGCGGGATTCGCTGCAGCGCCTTCAAATCGCCAGCGCCGCAGAGCCGCAACAGGCTGGCGCCATCCAGGTGGCTGAGCAGCGACAACGCCAGCGAAACGCCTACGCCCTTCAAATTTTGCAGCTGGATAAAGAGCTCGCGATCGGATCGATTGAGGAATCCAAACAATCGTTGTTCGTACTCTGCAAAGTGATGGTAGACTTCTAGCTCGGCGGCAGAGCCGATGCCAGCGGATTGCAGCGTGGAAAGCGCCGGCAACGGAGTGTGGACTTCATAGACGACTCCGCCGGCGAGGACGAATACGCGCGCCGGGCCAAAGCCAAGGACCTCGCCGCGCAGGCCCGCAATCATTGCCAACCGCCGACGACCCGAGTCAGGGCCTTTGCGCCTCGCAGCTGCAAGAAGCCGGCAATGGCGCCGGCCAGGGCGTCGGCCGCATCGTCCGGACGAATCGCCTCATCAATTCCCAGCAGTCGTCGCACCATCAACTGGATTTGCGCCTTGTCCGCTCGGCCGCCGCCAGCGATGGCGCTCTTGATCGAACTTGGAGAGAGCTCCAGAACGCCAAGCTGGCGCGAGCCGGCCAGAGCCAGCAGTACGCCTTGCGCCTGATAGACGCCAGCGGCGGTGGTCAAATTGCGGCCGAAGAACAGCTTTTCCATCACCAGGTGATCCGGGAGATATTCGCTCAACAATGCGTACGCCGCTTCGTGCAGCTCCGCCAATCGTGCGCCTATCGTCAGTGCGCTGCTGGTCTCAATGACGCCGTAGGCACAATGGCGAAAGCCCGGCTGCATCCGGCAGCTCTCAATGACGGCCCAGCCAGTCCGGCCGTACCCAGGGTCAAAGGCCAGCACCTTCATTATGTCGCATTGCCGGCGCGCACCAGCCGGGCGTCGACGACTTTTGCAGCGTCCTCGGGTTCCTCGCCGCTCAGTCCTGCTGCAAGTCGCTCAACAAGGAATCGCTGACATCCATGTTGTGGTAGACCGCCTGGACGTCGTCATGGTCCTCCAGCTTCTCGACCAGGGTCAGAATCTTGCGCGCCGCGTCGGCGTCATCGATCAGCTTTTCGGCGCCTTCCATGGCGCTCATGCGGATGGAGCTTTCGGCGCTGGGCACATCCCTGGCGGCCAGGCTTTCCTGGAGTTGCGCATAGTCTTCTGGAGCGCCAAGTACGACGTAGTACTCTTCTTCGGCGCCTACATCCTGGGCGCCAGCCTCGATGGCAAGTTCAAAGAGCGTAGACTCATCGATTGCACGGCGCGGAATCATAATGAAGGCCTGGCGTTGGAAGAGCCGCGACACTGCATTGCTTTCCGCAAGACTGGCGCCATACTTGGCCAGGATGCTTTTGATTTCGGGAGTGGTCCGCGATTTCTTGTCCGTCAGCGCCTCGATGATCAGGCCGACGCCGCCAGGGGCGTACGCTTCATAGACGACTTCTTCGAAGGTCTGCCCTTCCAGTTCGCCAGCGCCTTTCTTGATGGCGCGCTCCATAGTATCGCGCGGCATATTGCTGGCACGCGCCTTGGAAATAGCAATGCGCAGACGGCTGTTGGCATCGGGGTCCGCTCCGCCCAGACGCGCCGCAACCATCAACTCGCGAACAATACGATGGAAGATGCGCCCGCGCGCGCGGTCGACGCTATCCTTGCGGTGTTTGATATTCGCCCATTTAGAATGGCCGGACATACTTTCCTCTCTCTGCCAGGAGTTCCCGGAGATCCAGAGTGCAGCCTGCAACGGCGCTACTCTGGCGCATCCCCGGAAGTTACGATCATTTCAGCCAGATCGCTGATATCGCCGGCGCCGGATCGCATCAAGCGAATTTCGCCGTCGCTGCAATCGAGCACTGTCGAGAATTCGTGCGTGCGCAGGCCGCCGTCCACGACGCCAGCCAGCTGCTGTCCGTACATTCGGTCCAGCTCCTCCGGATCGGTCATGTATTCATCCGCCTGAATAATCGATGAGGAAACCAGGGGTCTGTCGAGCTGCTCCATCAGGGCGGCATGCAACGGATGATTCACAAAACGAATGCCAACCTCCTTGCGCTTGCCAACTCCGCGGCGATCGACCTGCCGATTGGCGTGCAGAATGAAGGTGTAAGGACCCGGGGCGTGGGCCTTGATGAAACGAAAGAGAGGCTGCGGAATGCTCTGTGCGTACTGGCTGGCCATGGCCAGGTCGCGGCAGAGCAAAGAAAGCGGAGCGCCCTCCTTCATGCGCTTCAGACGATAGATTTCGTTGATAGCCCGGGGCGCCGATAGCAGAGCGCAAAAAGCGTATACGGTATCGGTAGGCAGGATGTAGACCTCGCCGCGATGCAGCCCGGCCAGCAGCTGTTGCACGACGCGCTTCTCCGGATTCTGCGGATGCACTCGAATCAGCACGCGGTCAGAAAATTTACGCCGCCTTTACTTCCAAACACTTTCGCAGGTCCTCGTCCCAGACCGCTGCCAGGGGGCGGTCGGCGTCCAGCAGGGCGCAGAGGGCCGCCACGCAGTCCTCGCTATCGCTCCACGGCGATTCAAAGGAAGAGCTGATCTGCGGCTGGAGGACGTCCAGACGCCGGCGGCAGAGTCGCAGATAGGCGGCCTGCGCCGCGACGTTTCTTTCTACAGCGTCCAAATCAGCGTGGCGCCGCCAGAATTCGAACCAGCGCACATCGCCCATCAAACGCGAATACTGCAAATCATCTTCGGCCGCCGCAGCCGCAAGTCTGGCGTAAACGCCGGTCTCGTCCCGCTCTTTGTTGCGGCAGTCATAACTGAGGCAAATCGAGGCCCCGTAGAAGCCGACATCTTGCGCTTGCGGGTCGCCGGTCTCAAGAGGGTGGATCATGCAGCCCAGTCGACCAGGCCGTCTCAGCAAGGGACCATAGAAAGGGCAGACATAGACTTCCCGATTACGGCGTTCAATGCCGCTTTCCGTAGCTTCCTGTTCACGCCGGTAGCGCAGGAATCCCCCTCGCCCTTCTTGCTTCGCCTGATCAAGCGCTGAGCGCCGCGCCGCCAGCAGTGCGTTCAGTTGCGCCTCGCTCAATTCAAGATTGAAGCATCCACAGCAGGCCCCGCAGGCGCGGCGCTTCGCCTGGCAGGCGCCGCTCACTGTAGCCGGGCCGCGCCTTGAAACGCCGAGGCCTCAGCTGAGAATTCCGGCAGCTGCAGCTGGCCGGCTGTGTTGCAAGCCACGCCCGACCACAAGGCGAAGAGCGCTCGCCTGGCGCTGCTGAAATAGAAGACGCGGCCGCGGCCCGCTTCCAGCAGCTTCTGTGTCTCCGGTTCGTAAAACTCGGCCGGCAGCACGCGCATCGTGGCTGCATGCTGACCGCTCAACGATATGGCATCCTCGCCGCTGGACGGGAAGTAGAAGATCTGGCAGCGACCGAGGGCGGCCAGGTCATTGAGCAGATTGTCCAGAAAATACTGGTAGGTCACCGCCAGAGAATCAAACTCGTCGCTGGCCAGTTCGCCGCCCAGCCAGCTTTCGCGAGCGCCAATCATCTTTTCGATTTGATCACGGTGCAGATACATCGACTCCATCAGCCGGCCGGCCGCCAGTTCCATATGCAAGGAGCGTACGGCGCCCAGCGATTCGTAAATCGCCTCGCCCAACTCGCGGAGCGTCGTAAAGCTGGCGTCATCGGAGGGCGCGGTAAGGCTCAGTCGACGGCAGTTGCCGAAAACAATTGCGCCGACCATCGATAGCAGCGACTCCAGCAACAGCCAGAGATTCAGCAACTGCCGCTGCGAGTCGGAACTGTCCTGCGATTTCTGGACTTCGCTGTAGGCGCGGGCAATGGGCAGTGGATAGCGCTCCAGAACGCGCCGAACAAAGAGCACGCTGCGCGAAGCCTCGAAGGAGCGACGATTGGATTCGCGATAGATGCGCGTCATCGGATTGCCGTGCAGCACATAGTTGGCCCAGGTAAAGTCAGCCGGCGGAAAGGCGCGCCGGGCGTGACGACGCGCTTCAAATAGCGCCTCGCCTACGCTCTTTTCATCGAAAAGCGCACGGTAGAATTGCAATGCGAAATCATAGGTCAGGCGGCTGTCGCGAATTTCCCAGTTTGTGCCAACGTAGTTGCCAATGCCAGTTTTCAAGAACGCCCCGGCCAGATCGTTGAAGCGCGCCGGCATACCTTCCCCTGCCGTCTCCTCCTCGGTCTCGGTTGCGGCGCTCAAGCAACTGTTCGAGAATACCAGCGCCGGGGCCAGACCGGCTTTTTCAATCTCCCGCGCCCGAAGCACCTTGCCATCGGACAGCAGCCAGCCGCTTTCCTGCTGTTCCTTGCTGTAGTGCATATGGCCGGCAAAATGAATGATATCGCGATCCTTAACAGCGTTGAGGATTCCCAGCTTCGTAATACGGCGGCCGGCCATAAACTGCACATCCAGCCGATCCGGGCTGACCTCGGCGTTCAACGATTCAAAGAGCCCTTCGCCCTCCAGACGCGCCCATTCCAGGTCCTCGGTAGGATCGGCAATGATCAACATACGCAGACGATCTCGCTCCGCGCGCGTCTGGTCTCGCCAGTAGCCAGCTACATTCTTGCCCAGAAAGAAACGATCGGCAAGAAAGGAGCGTCCGTCATGGAGCAGCTCCCAGGGAATGTTACGCAAACTGTGGTCGACGTGCAGGAAGACAAAGGCATCCTGCGCGGCGCGCAGTCGCTCCTGGATAGCTTCTGGAAAAAACTGCAGGTAGAAGGTCTCGCCAACACGCCGCAATTCGCGCAGCAGGTCCTCGCCGGGGGCCAGAGCGCTTGCGGCCAGAGAATTCTGGGCCATGCGGTTTACTTCGGAAAGAAACTCCTGGATCAAATCATCGTCGACGCGCGTTTGCAAGTGAGCTTCGCGCGCCGGCAGTCGCCCCTGGATCACATTGAAGACATTCGTCACGTTGACGCGGTCGATGATCAGGCTGACAAATTCCATGACCGAAAAGACAGCGGCCTGGCGGCGCGCCGACAGCTGAAAGTGTTTGCCGAGAGCGGGCGCCGTCTACTCCTTTCTCCATTCGCCAGCGACGGGAGGCGACAGAATGAATGCGTACCGATACCTGGTCCGCGGTCGAGTTCAGGGCGTAGGCTATCGCCAATACTGTATGAACCTCGCCAGTCGATTGGCGCTATCCGGATTTGTTCGCAACCTGGCGGACGGCAGTGTCGAGCTGGTCTGTGCGGACAATGGACGGCTTGAACAAGTGGAAGCCGCCCTGAAGAAGGGTCCGCCTCTGGCCCGCGTCAGCGAAGTGGAACGCGTCGACTGGAAAGGCGAAACTCCTTCGCCCTTTGAGTTGCGCGGCTGACTCCGTGCAGCATTCGGTTCAGGCACGGCTTGCTCGATGGTCCCAGCGCCCCTTACCATAGCCCTGCAAAGCGTGGCCGCCGTGGCGCTGCTGGCCTCGGGCGCGCTTGCTCTGCAGCGACAGCCGGCAAACCGTATTCGGCGGGCCCTCTTTGTCTACGCCCTGCTCTGCAGCCTGGGATTGCTGGTCGACGCTGCTGGCCGTATCGTTCTCTATGAAGCCTCAGCTCTCACCGATCTCTACTTTCGACTTGCCGAGCCCCTGCTGGCGATTGGCGCCGCTGCTTTCGTCTACCTGAGCGCTGTCTTTCCCCGCCGGGCAGCGCCCAGAAAGACAGATCGCCTGCTGCGAAAAACCCGTCTGTTTCGCCTTGGGCTGCTGTTTGCTGGCGGGGCCCTGGCCATCAGCCTCGGCAGCTGGAGTCCCTTTTATGTAAACCAACGCTCCTATGATCCGGGCCCAGGCACCTACTATGGCAGCTACGGGCTCGCCTACTGGTTGGATCGCGCCTGGCTCGTGCTATGTTGCCTGGCGGCGATCCGCGAACAACGGCGCTTCCTCGCGCACCATGATCGCGATGTGCGTCGCGTGCACTCGCGATACTTTGCAATCTCGGCGGCGACCGTCGCCTTTGTCGGCGCGGCGGCCTGGGCGCTTGCCCTGCGCGGCCTGGAAAATGAAGCAATGGCGCTGCTGGCTCTGGCCCTCGCCGGCTTCAGTATCTTTTTGCACAACCTTCTTGAGAACCTTCATCTCAATATTAGCGCCAGGCTATCGCGTCTTCTGGCGGCGGCGCTTGCCTACCTGCTTGGCCTCGCGCCTCTGCTCTATGCGATTCGCGCCCTGCTATCGCGCCTGGAGGATAGTCCGACGCTCTGGAAAGCGGCGGCGCTGGCGACGCTTTTTGGCGCCTACCATTTTGCGGTGCGCGCTGCCGGGCCGCTCCTCGCACGCCTCCTGTTTCGTCGCGAGGCGCAGACGGAAATGCGCGTTGCCGAATTCAACAGCCGCATCCTGCGTTTGGAGCGCAGCTCACGCAATCAGATCCGGGCTCAGCTTGCGGACTTCTTTCAAGACCTCTATCGGCCGCGCTTTCTGGCGCTCTACTCGCTAGAATCGGAAGAGTCGGACCGACCGCAGTTGCTTCTCGATCGATCCCGCGCTCGCGCTATCGACGTTCACAGTTTGCCGCCGGAAAAGTTTCCCCCTGCAGCGCTGCGACTGCTTTCGGGAATATCGGCCAGCGCCTTCAGTCCTGGCGCGCTGGCCGCCGACCTGTTGGCCGCGGCGGAAAGGATCGACGATCCGCGCGCCATCGATGCCATTACCTCCCTGGCGCTATGCGGCGCGGAAGCAGTGATCCCTTTTTATCAGGATGAGGCTGAATATCTTTCCGGCGCTCCGCCGCGCTTGCTGGCGATGCTGGGAATGTGCGAAAGCGGACGTCCGCTCAATCACGGCGACCTGGCCTGGCTGGCGCTGCTGCGAACTCCTACTTTGCTGGCGCTGCGCAACCAGGAGCTGCTGACTACGACCGCTGAATTGAAGGAGCGACTGGAGGAAGAAAACCGCAAGATAACCAGTCGATTGAATCGCAATCTTATCCCCATCAGCAGCGTGGACTCCGCTGCCGCCATCATCTACCAGCGCGACGGTCAACTGGCCAGGCTGATCGCACAGGCCGAACGCTTCGCTGCCGAGGATGCTCCGATACTGATCACCGGAGAAACCGGCACCGGCAAAGGGGCCATCGCCCGTATGATCCACGCTGTCTCGCAACGTAACGGTCGTTTTGTCACCGTGAATTGCTCCGCGCTGCCCGCTGATTTGATTGAGAATGAACTCTTCGGTCACGAACGCGGCGCCTATACGGGCGCCGTCGAAGCCAGCGAGGGTCTGGCAGCACGCGCTGCAGACGGCGCCCTGTTCTTCGATGAAATTGGCGAGCTGCCGGCCAACGGACAGACCAAGTTGCTGCGTCTGGTCCAGAACGGCGAATACGAGCGCATTGGATCCAATGAAACCTTGCGCTGCAGTTGCCGCTTTCTCTTTGCCACCAATCGCAATCTGGAGGAGGAAGTGAAGGCCGGTCGCTTCCGCCTGGACCTATTCTATCGCATCAGCGCCTTTGAATTGCATGTACCTCCCTTGCGCGAACGACCGGAAGATATTGTCCTTCTGGCCGATCACTTTCTCTGGAATGCCGCTCGCAAGACCGGTCGCGAGGGCATGAAAATCAGTCCGGAAGCCCTGGCCCTGTTGCAGCGCTACCGCTGGCCGGGCAATGTGCGCGAGCTGGAAAACTTGATTTTGCGCAGCATGGCGCTGTCCGATGGAGATCGAATTGACGTTGATCAACTGCCGGTGGTCTTTCGCGATGAACTGGACTTTGAACGGAAGCGAAATCAACTGGAGCGCATGCAATTTGATCGCGAGCGTTTGGAACGCGAGCTGCTGCTGGAAGCGCTGCAACGCAGCGGAGGCAACCAGCGCGAAGCGGCGCGCATTTTGAAAATTTCGCGAGGCTCGTTGCAATACCGAATGAAACAATATGGACTGGCCTAGCGGACTGCTCAAAAGGCAGCCCCCGCAATCGCCGCCTTGATAACGCCCCATGCAGCCAAATCTAGAAATTCTGCTGCGCCACTCCTATCTGAGCCGCAAGCAAGTGCGAGAACTGCAGGCTGACCTGCCGGGCAGCCTGCCCCAATTGCGCGCCGCGCTACTGCAGCGCGGCTGGATGGATCCGCCCGACTGGAAGGAAGCGCAGGCGCTACTGCTGGCGCCAGTGGAAAGCAAAGATGAAGATCAGGCCCCGGATTCGGCAAACGCCGCCATGCAGCGCGTCCAGGAAATCGCGCTGCGCATTGCCGGCAGCGATGCGACGGCATTGCTGCTGGGCGAATCAGGAGTCGGCAAGTCGCGCCTCGCTCAGCTGATCCACCGTGGCAGCGCTCGACGCAACGGGCCCTTTGTGACTGTGGCCTGTGGATCCATCCCTGAAACGCTGCTGGAGTCGGAGCTCTTTGGCGTAGAACGCGGCGCCTATACTGGCGCCACGCGCAGTCGAGCCGGCCGTTTTTTGCGGGCGCAGAGCGGAACTATTTTCCTGGACGAGATTGGCGAACTCAGCGCGGCGCTACAGGTCAAACTGCTGCGTGTTCTCCAGGAGCGGCGAATTGAAGCGCTTGGCGCCGAACAGGAGATCGAAGTCGACGTGCGCTTGATTGCCGCGACCCATCGCAATCTGGAAGAGGAAGTGCGCAGCGGCCGCTTTCGCGAAGACCTCTACTTTCGACTCAATGTCGTCCCGCTTACTTTGCCGCCGCTGCGCCAGCGACCGGAGGACGTCTTGCCGCTTGCCCAGTACTTTCTGGGTCGACTGAATCTAGAGCGAGGTCAGTCGCTGCAATGGCAGGATCGCCGACTGGATCGGGCGCTTTCGACCTACTCCTGGCCGGGAAATATCCGCGAGCTGGAAAACTGCATCGAGAGACTGGCGGCGCTGGCTGAATACAATCAGCTTTCGGCCGACCATTTGCCGCCGCGGATTTTCCAGGAGACAGGGATTGCTGAGCTGTCCGCCGCCCAGCACGGCGGACCGGCTATGCCGCCGGGGTCGCCGCCGGTGGCCGAAGGCGAGGCGTCTTTTCCTACATTGCGCGATCAGGAGATGGCTTTGATTCAGAGCGCCCTGCAACGGGCTCGCGGCAATATCCAGGAGGCCGCGCGCCTGCTTGGCGTTCACCGCAATACCCTGGCGCGCAAATTGGACGAGTACGGATTTGAAGCCAGGCGCTTCAAGGCGCCCCGCTGAGACCGGAACGGCTTGAAAAACTGCTCAAAGAGGACCCTGGCCTCTCCGAATCATTGCTTATGACAGCAATCCGTGCACGCGCTGCCGATCCTGTGGCCGTAGAGCGAGCCTGGGATCTCTATGCGGCAGACAGCTACGAACAACTACTGCAGCTGAACGCCGGTCCGAGCGCCGAGTTGAACGATCTGCAAAGCCTGGCGCGCCTGGAGTTAGCCGCGACGCCGCTGGACATCGAAGCGCGAGATAGCCTGTTTGCAGGCTTGCTTCTGGGAATGCAGGCCTACCACCGCGGCGATCGGCAATCGTCAGCGCGAGCCCTGGGGCGCTGGCTGGCGGATCGCGACTACGCCTGCACCCGCGTCGTCGAGCGTTTCTGTGAAATGGCGCTGCTTGGCGAAGAGCACGGTCTTCTGGATCAGGCCGCTCGTAAGTGGCTGAAGCACGGTGCGCTTGGCCCGCTGCTGGCGCGAGCCTTGCTTCAAAGCCTGATGATACGCGGCAGATTTGCCGAAGCGGCCCGCTTTTTTGAAAGAATGAGAGCACATCTAGCGGATGCCGAGTCCGCTCAGCGCGCCGCCCTGGCCTATCTGCAGCTGAGCCGTTATCAGGACGCTCAACAATTGCTCTATCCGCTTTACGAACGCGTTCACGGTCAACCCTACCAGGATCGCTATGACGAGGTGCGCCGAAGCTATGCCGCCGCCATCAATGAAGCGGAACAAATCCTGAGCCAGTCGGGCCGACCGCGACAGGCCAGCATGCAACTGGGCCTCAGCCTGCTCTTTGCCGAACGTTACAAAGAGGCCTTGCAAATTTTTGAAGAGCTGCAAACCTCAGCGGCCTGAAGATCCACAAACAAAAGCGCCCGAGGCGCGAGGAACTTTTCACTGAAGGCGATCGGCTCTATGATCGCGCCCTGCAAGATATCCGCGCAGCCTCGCGCAGCGTGGAGATTGATATGTATATCTTCCAGGCGGGACGCGTGGGCCAGCGCTTTCAGCGCGCGCTGCAACAAGCGGCGCATCGCGGACTGCGGGTAACGGTCATCTATGATCGTCTGGGAAGCCGCCAGACGCCAGAAAGCTTCTGGCAGGCGCTGCAGAGCAGCGGCGCGCGCTGCCTGCCTTTCCGTCCCTGGCCCTGGAAGTCCAGGAAATGGCGTCAACGGTTTACTGGTTTCTGGGCCCGCCTGGGCGGAATCGCTGCAGCGCTGCGCATTGGATTCCTGCGGCGCGATCATCGAAAACTGATCTTGATTGATGCGCGCATTGCATATACGGGCGGATTCAATATCATGGATGAGTGCTCGAGGCGCGCCAGCGGTCCGGGGCGCTGGATGGATGTAATGTACCGCACCGAGCTGCCAGCAATGGTCGGCGAACTGCGCGCCCTGTTTCTGGACAGTCTGCGTCGCATACGTCAACCGCTGCAGGAGGCGGGCAACGAAGGCAAGCGCGTCCCGGAGGCCGCAGTCTATCCGCGCTTTCGCTTCCGACAGTTTCGTCGCCGAAGCGGCCGGCGCCGCGCACGTCGTCTGCACGTGGCGCGCGCGCTGAAGCAATTGATTGGCGACAGTCGGCGTCGTATCTACTTGATGTTCCCTTATTTCGTGCCTTACGGCGGCTTGCTGCGCATACTGGGACGGCAGGCCTCGCGCGGACTCGACGTACAGATCTTTCTACCGCTGCGCTCCGATGTTCCCTGGATTCAGAAGGTTTCGCTCTATATCGCCGGCCGCCTGCATGCCCGCGGCGTTACAGTCTGGCTCTACCATGGTCGCCGCCGCAGCAAGGACCCAATCCGTTTCAATCACGGCAAGGTCTGCCTGATGGATGACTGGCTGGGCATCGGCTCCGCCAATCTGGATCGAAGGAGCCTGGCGCTCAATCTGGAGACGCTCACTTTGCGCTGGCGATCGCCGCTCTTGCCGCAGGCCGAACGCTTGTTTGAACAGATGCGAGGCGAGTCGCAGCGCTTTGAGGGCGCGAGCACGGCCGGCGCATGGCAAGCGGCTCTGCTCTATTTCTTTCGCCGATTCCTTTGACCGAAAGCGACCGGCGGCCTAGACCAGACCGCGCTCCATAGCGTACTTGACCAGGCCAGCCACAGAGTTGATCTGCAACTTCTCCATGATTCGCGCCCGATGCGCTTCGACGGTCCGCACGCTGATGTCCATCTTTTCCGCGGCTTCGCGATTGGTCAGCCCCTCGGCAATGAAACGCAGCACTTCTCGCTCGCGTCGCGTCAGGAGTTCCAGGGAGGCTTCGCCCTCGCGAATCACATGGTACTCCTCCATAAAGCTGGAGATCAGATCATTGGAAATCGCTTTGCGTCCCTGCTGAATGTCGCGGATGGCCAGTATCAGTTTCTCAAAGACATCATCCTTGAGGATGTAGCCATCAATTCCAAGTTTCATCGCCTTGCGCAGATATTCGCGCTCTTTGTGCATGGTCAGCACAAGCACCTTGAGCCCCGGCAATTTGCGACGAATCTCTTCCAGCGCGGAAAGCCCGGTCATTTCGGGCATGCTGAGATCGAGTATCAGCAAATCCGGCGGATGCTTGTCCAGTAGATCAAGCAGTTCGCGACCGTTGTTTGCTTCGCCGACGACCTGCAAGTCATCGACTTCGCCAATCAGGTTTTTGAGACCGGCGCGCAAAATCTTGTGATCATCGCAAATTACAATGCGGTAGGGTTGAGTGCGGATCATGGTAGTTCCTCCCGCGTACGGCGCCATTGGCATTTACCTCTCCAGTTCGCGTCGCGGGATGTCAAGAATGACTTCGGAACCGTCGCCTGGAACGGAGCGAATGGTAAGTTTTGCTGACATCAAATGAGCGCGCGCTTCCATGATTGCAAGGCCAAGACCATGCATGCCTCCGCGCACAGCCTCTGGATCAAAGCCTTTGCCATTGTCGTGGACGCGAACGCGCAATCGGTCGCCATCCGACGCGGCGCCCACGCCGATCACATGTGCGCCGGAATGGCGCGCGGCGTTGAGCAGAGCTTCATGCACGATTCGATACAGATTGATGTCCCAGTTTCCCGGGAAAAAGCCGTCAAGGGCGTCTACCTCCACGCTGACCCGCATCGATCCGCCCATCTCAAAGGTCTCGCCAAGGCGCTGGATGGCGGCCGGCAAACCAGCGCTTTCCATAAAGGCAGGGCTGAGGCTTCGCGCCAGCCGACGGGCGTTCTCAATCATCAGACTCAAGGCCTCCAGAATCTGATCGCGGGCCTTGTTGGCATCCGGCTGGTTAGGCGCAAAGCGCTGGAAGGCGGTCTGCACCTGCAGCTTCATGGCGAATAGATCCTGACCCAGGCCGTCGTGTATCTCACGGGAAATACGCGAACGCTCGTCCTCCTGAATCTCCAGGACGCGGCGCGATAGCTGCTTGATCTGCAGCTCGGCAGCGCCGCGATCGATGGCATAACGTATGGCTCGCGTCAGGAGCGGACCGGAGACGGCGCCCTTGACCAGATAGTCCTGAGCCCCCAGGCGCAGAGCGCGCGCCGCAGCGCGGATATCATCCATGCCGGTAAGCAGCAAGATTGGAGTTTCGGGGTTCGCCTCGTGCATGGCAGTGAGGGTGCCCATGCCCTGCGAATCGGGCAGCTGCATATCCAGCAGTACGGCATCGGCGCCGTCGCGCGCCAGAGCGGCAAGCCCCTCTTCCAGGTTGCTGGCAAAGCTCAAGTCGGCATCGAAATCGCGCTCCTCGCGCAGCAGTATCTCCAGCAACCGGGCATCGGCCTGATTATCCTCTACGATTAGAATACGCATAACCGACCTAGCGCCGCTCTGCAACCGGCAGTCGAACAATGCTCAACCAGAATTCTTCTATGACATTCATTACGCGGATAAACTGCTCCAGGTTGACCGGCTTATTGATGTAACAATTGGCATGCAAGCTGTAGCTGCGCAGAATGTCCTGCTCGGCCTGCGAAGTTGTCAGCACCACAACCGGAATGGTGCGCAGGTCGGCGCTATCTTTGACGGCGGCCAGCACCTCGCGCCCATCCCGGCGGGGCAAATTCAAGTCGAGCAGCACCAGATCAGGACGCGGCGCGTCCTGAAATGGCGCCTCGCGATTCAGAAATTGCAGCGCCTGATCGCCGTCAATAGCGACATGCAGCTTGTTGTCTACCCGCGCTTCGCGCAGAATTTCCTGCGTCAGGCGAATGTCCGCGGGATTGTCCTCAACCAGCAATATCTCGATTGGCCTCACCTTTTGCGCTCCTGACGTGCTCTCCATCGATAACGCTCCTGGGCAGGGTAAAATAGAAGGTCGAACCCTGGCCCGGCGCGGACTCCACGCCGATCGCCCCGCCGTGCAGCTCCACAATTTTTTTGCAGATAGCCAGACCAATTCCAGTGCCAGCGTAGCTCTGCCGATCGTTCAGCCGCTGGAAGAGCACAAAAATTCGCGACTGGTGTCGCGGATCGATGCCTATACCGTTGTCCGAGATTGCCAGCCGCCAGAAATCGCCGCGCTCCTGAGCGACAATCTTCAATGTCGGTTGCTGCTCCGGCAACGTAAACTTCAGCGCATTGCCAATCAGATTTTGAAAAAGCAATATCAACAAAGTTTCATCGCCAGGCAGCTCTGGCAAAGTTGGAATTTCAATTTGCGCACTGCGTTCTTTGATGCTCATTGAAAGATTTTTCAGCGCCTGCTCCAGAACTACATTGAGCTTTAGCTGGGAGCGTTTGGGCTGGCCGCGGCCGACCCGCGAGTAAGCCAGCAAATCGTTGATCATCGATTGCATGCGCTCCGCGCCTTCAACGGCAAACTCGATAAACTCATCGGCATCGGCATCCAGTTTGCCGCGGTAGCGCCTTGCCAGCAGCTGCACATAGCTGCCGACCATGCGCAGCGGCTCCTGCAAATCATGGGAGGCCACATAAGCAAATTGCTCAAGGTCCTCATTGGATCGTTCGAGTTCCTTGCTCTTACGGGCCAATTCGCGCTCGCGCTCCTTGAGAGCGGTCAGGTCATGCAGAAAACCGAGATAGGCCCGTCGACCGCCGATGCCAATCTCGCTAACAGAAAGGTAAAGTGAAAAGGTAGCGCCGTCGCTGCGTCTGCCAATCACTTCCCGACCGCGCCCGATCACCTGCGCTTCGCCGCTTTTCCGGTAGGACTGCAAATAGGAATCGTGACGACTGCGATCGGGTTCTGGCATCAACATCGAAACATTGGCGCCAATTGCTTCCTGCGCGCTGTAACCAAAGAGTCGCGTCGCGGCGCGATTGAAGTTCTGAATGATCCCGCGCTCATTGATCAGGATGATGGCGTCGGCGGCAAGGTCCGCCATGTCGCGAAGCTGCGCGGCCAGGTCCTCGAATTCGCGCCGGTCGCGACGCAGAAAACTCCACAGGCAGCCAAAGGCAAGCAGCGATGCGCCCACGATTTGCGCAGCGGCAATCAAGTCGCGCCAGATTGGCTGCAGCTGCGCCCTGCGCGCAAGTTCCAGCACAAACATCCAGCCAGCCAGCGCCGCCAGACACAGCAGGCCAGAGTAAAGACGCGCAGGTTGACGCCGGGGGAAGGTGCGAGCGGACATGGCAGCCAACGGTAAAGAATTGCACGGCGTGCTGGCTGCGTCAAGCCCCACGCTTACCCTCAATTCTCCGTAGTACTACCCGGCGACTGTGGGCGCCGCGCTCTCGAAAAAAGTCTCCGCCAGCGCCTCGCCAATATCGTTCAGCTTCGACTGCGCCAGATCGAGGTACTCGTGCAGACCAAAGCGAAATATTTCATCGATATCTGTGAAATCCAGCTCCGATCGAAAGAGTCCCAATTTCTTTTCCGCCGAATTGGCAAAGCCGCGCGGCGGGCTGCCGGTGATCGCACGCAATGAAGAGTCGGCCTGGGCCATGCAGAAGCGCAGCGCGCGCGGAAATTCGGCGCTGAGCAGCAGAAATTGAACGATCTTGGCCGGCAGCACCTGATCGTAGACTCGCGTGTACATTTCAAAGGCGCTGGCGGACTTGAGCACCGACGACCATTGTAACAAATCGAAGGACTCGCCAATGTCATCGGCCCGCGGCAAGAGCACAAAGTACTTCACATCGAGCATACGCGTCGTCTTGTCAGCGCGCTCCGCCTGACGACCGATATCGCCAAAATACCAGGCCTCGCCGCGGCTCAGTGTCAGATCAAAGAGCCCCAGGAAGAGTTGATGGTTGCGTTTGATCCGCTGGCAGAACTCGACCGGCTCGCGCAATATGGCCTCAATGTCCGCCGTGCTATCGCGCACCGCAATGTAGCAGGAGTTGATGTGCTCCCATAGTTCCAGCGAAAGATGCTCGCGGACGCTGCGCGCATTTTCGCGAGCGCGCAGCAGGCAGCTGCGAATCGAGGACGGATTGCGCTCCTCTTGAATCAGAAAACGCAGCACCTGCTCGCGACTGGCCTCGCTGGAAATCTCCGAAAAGAGCCGGTTGTCGCCGGTGGTGTAGACCAGCGGACTCCACTGCTCGGCCATGCCTGGCGGCAAATCCAGGGTCAGGTTCAAATTGACGTCGATGAAACGGGCGTAGCTGTCCGCCCGCTCCATGTAGCGGTTCATCCAGTAAATCGAATCCGCAACGCGACTGAGCATAGGCCGTTAGCTCTACTCGCGCAGCACCCAGGTGTCCTTGCTGCCGCCGCCCTGCGAGGAGTTTACCACCAGCGATCCGCGCTTCAGCGCTACGCGCGTCAGGCCGCCGGGCATCACATAGATTTCCTGACCGTAGAGCAGAAAGGGCCGCAGGTCCACATGGCGACCCTCGATCTGATCCTCAACAAGTGTCGGCGCTCTAGATAGCGAGAGCGTCGGCTGGGCAATATAGTTGCGCGGGTTCTGGATGACGCGCTGGCGAAAGTCCTCGCACTCGGCGCGCGAGGAATGCGGGCCAATCAGCATGCCATAGCCGCCGGCTTCATTGGCCGCTTTCACAACCAGCTGGTCAATATTGTCCAGCACATACTTGCGATCGCTTTCATCTTCACAAATGTAAGTAGGCACATTGGGAATGATGGCCTCTTCGCCGAGATAGTACTTAACGATCCGCGGCACATAGGCATAGACAACCTTGTCATCGGCGACGCCGGTTCCCGGCGCGTTGCACAGCGCCACGCGTCCTTTGAGATATGCTTCAAAGAGGCCGCGCACGCCAAGCATCGAATCCGGGTTGAAGGCCGCCGGATCAAGGAAAGTATCGTCGATTCGCCGGTAGATGACATCGACGCGCTGAAAGCCGCGCGTGGTGCGCATCTGAACATAACCGTCGATGATGGCCAGATCTTTGCCCTCCACCAGCGGCACGCCCATTTGCCGCGCCAGAAAGCTGTGCTCGAAGTAAGCGGAGTTGTACACGCCTGGCGTGAGCACGGCCACGGAGGGCGATTCCAGGTCGGACATGTAACGCAGCGTTTCCAGCAGACGCATCGGATAGTCGTAAACCGGACGCACGCCAATGCGATTGAACATATCGGCAAATGTGCGCTTCATGCTTTCGCGATTTTCCAGGACGTAGGACACGCCGGAGGGACAGCGCATGTTGTCTTCCAGCACATAAAAATGACCGTCAGTATTTCGAATCAGATCGGTGCCGGAGATGTGCGACCAGACGCCGCGCGGCGGGCGAAGGTTGGCGCATTGCTTGAGGTAGCCCTTGCTGGATTCGATGATGGCGCGCGGAATGACGCCGTCGCGCAAGATCTTCTGATCGTTGTAGATATCCTCCAGAAAGAGGTTCAGGGCAAGGGCGCGCTGACGCAGGCCTTGCTCCAGGCTCTCCCACTCGCGCGCCTGGATGATGCGCGGAATAATATCGAAGGGCAAAATGCGCTCCAGCTCGCCGCCCTCGCCATTGAGATTGAAGGTGATGCCCATGCGGTAAAGCGCCCGCTCGATGGAGTGCTTGCGACGCACCAGGTCCTCGGCTGACATGCGGCCGATGTTCTCGCCCAGCTTGGCCCAGCCGGGCCGGATACCGTGCTCGGCCGTGAACATTTCATCGTAATAATGTCCGACTTCGTACTTTTCCAGTTCCACCGGCATGGCAACTCCTGGCGCCGCTGCGCAGCCTCTGGCAGCAATGCGCAGCTTCCATTGCAATTCGCGTGCCGCCTGTGGCAGGGCGAATTCAGGGCCGAAGCGCCTTTGATTCACTCACAATCTAACTTCTTTCCAACAATATGCATCTACCGGCGCCCGAGAATCAGGCAGAACGCCTGCAAAGCTTGCGGCGGCAAACGCCCTCCCGGGCAGATCATGCGCTCCCACTGCGGCCGACCGGCTCAAAGCCAGGCACAGCTCTTGCTTCTTCAAAACTCATGGCGATACGCGTAGCTCTCCACCATTTGAGCTCCTATCGCTACGATCGCGCCGTCAATCTTGGGCCGCAGATCATTCGCCTGCGCCCGGCGGCGCATTGCCGCACGCGCATTCTGGCCTACCATCTGGAAGTGAAGCCCGGCCAACATTTTCTACACTGGCAGCAGGACCCCTCCGGCAACTTTCTGGCGCGCGTTACTGTTCCGGAGCGGACGCGCGAGTTTCAGGTTAAGGTGAGCCTGCTGGCCGATCTGGCCGCCATCAACCCCTTTGACTTCTTCGTAGAGCCGGAGGCGGAATTCTTTCCCTTTTCCTATTCGGAAGCGGAGCGCAATGAACTTGGCCCCTACCTGGAGCTGGAAACGCCGCCGCCGGCGCTGCTCGATTTCTTGAAGCCTTTTCGCTCGATGAACGAACAGCGCAGCGTCGATTTTTTGGTCCAGGTAAACCAGGCGCTGGCAAAGCAAATTCACTACGTAGTACGTATGGAGTCGGGCGTGCAGTCCGTAGCTGAAACTTTTGCGCTCGGCAGCGGCTCCTGTCGCGATTCAGCGTGGACCATGGTGCAGGCCCTGCGCCAGCTGGGTCTGGCGGCGCGCTTTGTTTCCGGCTATCTGATTCAGCTTCGCCCTGATACGGCAGGCGAAGGCCCGCTCCAGGATTTTTGCGATTTGCACGCCTGGACGGAGGTATATCTGCCAGGCGCCGGCTGGATTGGGCTGGACTCAACCTCGGGCATGCTGGCGGCCGAGGGACACATTCCCCTGGCCTGCAGCGCCGCGCCCTTGCTGGCAGCGCCGATCAGCGGATTTTCCGAACCCTGCGACTCACAGTTTCAATTTGAAATGACGGTGGAGCGCATCGATGAAGGTCCGCGATCCTCGCGTCCCTACAGCGAGGCGCAATGGCGCCAGATCGAGAACGTCGCTGCACAGGTAGAACTGCGTCTGGCGAAGGCGGAGCTGGGATTGACCATGGGCGGAGAGCCCACCTTTGTTTCGATGGAGGATCGCGATGCTCCAGAGTGGAATCTGGCGGCCGATGGCGGCGAGAAACGCGCCATCGCATCGCGTCTGTTATTTCGACTGCGCGAGAATCTGGCGCCGGGGGCGGTTGCCATCCACGGACAGGGCAAGTGGTATCCCGGAGAGCCCTTGCCGCGCTGGGCCATTCAGGCCTGCTGGCGCGCCGACGGCCGCGCCCTGTGGCAAAATCCGGATCTATTGATGCGCGCCGGAGAAAGCGCGAATGCGGAATGGAGCCAGCTCCAGAAGCTGGCCGAGGCCCTGGCCGATGGCGCCGGCGTATCGCGCGCAGCACTCCGTCCGGCGCTGGAAGACATCTACTACCAGCGCTGGCAAAGCGGCGAATTCTATCGCCGCAGCTTCCAGGCCATGCTTCCAGCCCTGGCCGCCACGCCCGCGCAACAGACGCCGCGCGGATTGATACTCCCCCTGCGCTGGCATTCGACGCGGCAATGCTGGCTGAGCTGCATCTGGCCTGCGCCTGAGGAGGGACTCTATCTCACGCCAGGCGACTCGCCTATCGGTTACCGGCTGCCCCTGAATCGTCTGCCTCCCGAAACGGGGCCGGAGGATCTTGCGCCACATTTGCACGATCCAGGGGCCGAGGCGCCGGCCTTGCCAGATGCAGTCCTGCGCGTTCAGCAGCGCGCTCTTGGCGCCGCGCCGCCGCTTGATCCGGCGTGGATGTTTCATACGGCGGCGGCCATCGAATTGCGCGACGGCGCCTTGCACATCTTCCTGCCGCCAACGCTGGAGGCTGAGGCCTACGTCGACTTGATGGCAGTAGTCGAGCGCGCCTTGAGCGTTCTCAAGCTACGCGCCTTTCTGGAGGGTTACGAAGCGCCGCCTGACCGCCGGCTGCAGCGCATGGCCGTAACTCCCGATCCTGGCGTACTGGAGGTCAACGTTCCTCCGGCCAAAAACTGGAACGAGCTGCAAGGCAGCGTGGAAACGCTCTATGCGGCGGCGGCCATTGAGAAGTTGCATTCTGAAAAGTTTTTGCTGGATGGACGTCCGACAGGAACCGGCGGCGGCGCACACATCACGCTGGGCGGGGCCACGCCGGCGGAAAGCCCCTTTCTGGCGCGGCCGGCGCTGCTGCCGGCAATGCTCTGCTACTGGCAACGACATCCCTCGCTCTCCTACCTGTTCAGCGGACTTTTTGTCGGTCCGACCAGCCAGGCGCCGCGCATTGATGAAGCTCGTCATGAAAGTTTGTACGAACTGGAAATTGCACTGGAACAACTATCCCAGAAATCTGATCAAGCGGCTGCGCCCTGGCTGCTGGACCGTCTGCTGCGCAACCTCCTGACGGACATCACCGGCAACACCCACCGCGCCGAGTTCTGCATCGACAAGCTTTTCCCGCCCGACCGCTGGCAGCAACGCCTGGGCCTGGTGGAACTGCGCGCCTTTGAAATGCCGCCGCATCCACAGATGTATCTGGCCCAGCAGCTGCTGGTGCGAGCGCTGACAGCGATGCTGAGTTCGGCGCGACCGCCGCGTCGGCTGCGACGCTGGGGTGTGGAGCTCTTCGATCGCTTCATGCTGCCCCATTTCCTGCGCGAGGATTTTCACATTGTCCTGGGCGACTTGCGCGAGGCCGGCTTTGCGTTGCAGGAAGAGCATTTCGAACCCTTCTTTGAGTTTCGCTTTCCGCTCTACGGTGAAACCGAGATTGAGGGCGTCCAGCTACAGTTGCGCATGGCCCTCGAACCCTGGCCGGTGCTGGGCGAAATCAGCTGGCAGGGCGCCGTATCGCGTCCCGTCGATTCGGCGGTAGAACGCCTGGAGCTGCGCGCCCGCCTGCTGGATCCTGATCGCTATGCCGTACTCTGCAACATGCGCCGCCTGCCGCTCTCTCCCGGCGGCGCCTCCGGGGAATATGTGGCCGGCGTACGCTACAAGGCCTGGAATCCGCCAAACACGATGCATCCCTGCGTTCCGGCGCAAAGCCCGCTGATCTTCGATCTGGTCGATCTACGGCGCGGCCGCTCTGCAGGCGGTTGCAGCTACTATGTGAGCCATCCCGGGGGCCGCGCCTACGAGGCATTGCCGGTCAACGCCGCCGAGGCGGAGTCGCGGCGCCAGTCCCGATTTACGCGACTCGGTCATACGCCGGGAAAAATTGAGATTCCAGCTGCGGAGCGTAATCCAGAATCGCCCATGACCCTTGATCTGCGACGCCAGCGCGATCACGGTCCAAGCTGAGATCATGCCTGCCCTGAGCGCCGCTGTTGGATCCTTCGCCGCCTACCAGCCAAAGCGCGGGGCCTGGGATGAGATGATCGGTCCGGAGGGCGTGCGCCAGCACTGGGACTTTGTGCTGCGTTCGCTGGATGCGCTGCCGCTTGGCGACCTGTTACAGCGTAAGGACGAGTTGCAGCGCAGCCTGCGTGAAAGCGGCGTCACCTACAACGTCAACGACGAATCGCAACGTCGCGAGCGCGCCTGGTCGCTGGATCTGGTGCCGGTCGTCTACGATTCGCGGGAATGGAATCGCATTGAGCGCGGCCTGTTGCAACGCGCAGAGCTTCTTGACCTTGTGCTGCGCGACCTTTACGGACCGCGCGACCTGATTCGTCGCGGACTCTTGCCGGCCGAAACGGTGCTTTCCCATCCCGGATTTCTGCGCGCCTGCAGCGGCATGACTCAGGCCGGCGCTCATCGCCTTTTCTTGCTGGCCGTAGACCTTGCGCGGCTGCCAGGCGGCGCCATGGTTGCCGTGGCCGACCGCGCTCAGGCGCCCTCCGGCGCCGGCTATGCGCTGGAAAATCGTATCGCGCTGTCGCGCTTTCTGCCCAGCATTTACCGCGACGCGCAGGTGCATCGCCTCGCCGGCTATTTTCGCACGCTGCGCAACAGCCTGGCTGAACTGGCACCCGGTCGAGACGATCCGCGCGTCGCATTGTTGACGCCAGGTCCAGACAGCGAGACCTACTTCGAACACGCCTTTCTAACCAACTATCTGGGCATCACCCTGGTGCAAGGCGATGATTTGACGGTGCGTGATGGGCGCGTGTTCCTGCGCACCCTTGACGGGCTGGAGCAGGTGGATGTCATCCTGCGTCGACTGGACGATGTATTCTGCGATCCTCTGGAACTGCGACCGGATTCGCTGCTGGGCGCGCCAGGCTTGCTACAGGCGGCGCGTCTGGGCAATGTCACCCTGGCCAATCCGGCCGGGGCCGGCGTACTCGACAATCCGGCGCTTTTTCCTTATTTGCCGCGCATCTGTCGCGCGCTTCTGGGTCAGGACCTTTACCTGCCTTCGGTGCAGACCTGGTGGTGCGGCGATGAGGACTCGCGCCAGCATGTTCTGGCCAATCTGGAAACTATTATAGTAAAGCCAACTTTTCCGCGACCGGGCAAACGGGCGATCTTTCCGGCCCAGATATCGGAGAATGCGCGCCGTCAACTCTGCGATCGCATTCGCGCCAATCCCTGGGGCTATGTGGCGCAGGAGATTGTACCACTGTCACGCGTACCGCACCTTTCCGAGCGCGGACTGGAATCGCGGCCAATGATCCTTCGCAGCTACGCCCTGTCGCGCGGCGAGGACTACATGGCGATGCCAGGCGGGCTGACGCGCGTTTCCAGCAGTCCGGACAGCACCCTGGTTTCCAACCAGAAGGGCGGCATCTCCAAAGACACCTGGGTGCTGGCCTCGGAGCGACTGCGTGAGACCACGCTCTTGCGTTCCTCGGCGACGCCCGTTGAAATCAATCGCGCCAGCGGTTCGGTGGCCAGCCGTGTCGCCGAGAATCTCTACTGGCTTGGCCGCTACGCCGAAAGGGCGGAGATGCAGGCCCGCGCCTTGCGCCAGTGCATTCGCGAAGTGGATGCCGGCGAAACGCGCGGCTTGAGCGAAGCGCAGCGGCCGCTGGCCCGCGCCGTGGACGCGCTGAGCGGCGGCCTGCATCTGGCGCAGCTGGACCTCGAGGAGGCCGCTCAGCTCGATCTGGCCTTGATGCAGCTGATCTATGAGGCCGGCGCCGGCGGCAGCTTGCGTTTCAATATCGAGAACGCGCTGCAGGCCGGACGCTCCGTACAGGATCGATTGTCCGACGATGGTTGGCGTTTCCTGAATACTTTGCGCGACCGATTGAGCCTGCGCCCGCTGCAGCTGGGCGACGCCCTGCCTGCGCTGGACAGCGTACTGGTGGCGCTTTCAGCATTTGCCGGCGTCGCCAACGAAAGCATGAGCCGCGGTCCAGCCTGGCGCTTTCTGGACATCGGTCGGCGCGTGGAGCGAGCGCTGGGAAGCTTTGCGGTATTGCAAGCCTACTTCGTCTGGAGCGACGCCACGGATGACGAGGCCAGCATCGAGTCCTTGCTGCTGGCCCGCGACAGCCTGCGCACCTACCGCCGCCGCTACCACGCCCGTTTCCAGATCCGCGGCGCTCTTGATCTGCTGCTCTTCGATGAAAGCAATCCACAATCGGCGGCCTTCCAGCTGCAGCGCATCGATGAGCACGTGGCGGCGCTGAATGAAAGCGACGGCCAGCGCCGGCGCTCCCTGGAAAGACGCCTGGCGCTGCAGGCCTGGAATGCCCTGCAGATGCAGGAGTCCGATGCTGCGCTCAGCGACCAACAGAGCCTGGGCGAACTCCTGCTTGGCCTCTCCGATTCGATGCGCAGCTTTTCCGAGGCCCTCGCCGCGCGCTATTTCGTACACTCCGCGCCGTTGCAGCAATTGTAGGTCGAACCATGGAATACACGGAAGACTCGACGCCGGAGAACGCTGGGACGACGCGCTATCGTGTGCGTCATCAAACTATATACGAGTATAAAGAGGATGTGAACCTCTGCCATAGCGAAGGTCGGCTGCTGCCCAGAGACCTGGACCGCCAGCGCACGCTGCAGGCCAGCTTGCGCATCCAACCTGGCGCCGATTTCAGCATGGAGCGCAGCGATTATTTTGGAAATCGCGTTAGCTACTTTGCGCTGCAGCGACCGCACCGCCGCCTGGAAGCCGTGGCCGAGAGCATTGTCGAACTGCGGCCGCCCTCGCCCCCCGCGCACAACCCGCCGTGGGAGGAGGCCTTGCGTGCGTTGCAAGGGCCGCACGCCGACAGCTTTGTCTTCAGCGAGTTTCGCCTGGATTCGCCAATGGCCGCCGCGGGGCTGGAGTACCGTGAGTATGCGCTACGGAGCTTTCTTTCCGGTCGCGCCCTGCTCGATTCTTGCCAGGATTTGAATGCGCGCATCCACGCCGATTTCAAATACGAGAGCGGCTTTTCCAATGTTTCAACGCCGCTGGACGTGGTCTTTGAGCACCGTCGCGGCGTCTGTCAGGATTTTGCGCACCTCTTTCTGGCCTGTCTGCGCTCGCTGGGCTTTGCCGGACGCTACGTCAGCGGCTACCTGGAAACCTCTCCGCCGCCGGGAAAGACAAAACTGCAGGGCGCCGATGCATCGCACGCCTGGGCGGCGGCGCTCTTTCCCGGCGGACAGTGGCTCGATTTTGATCCGACCAACAACCTGATGCCGTCCACACAACACATCACCCTGGCCTGGGGACGCGACTACGCCGACATTACGCCGCTGAAGGGCGTAATCTTTGGCGGCGGCGAGCACAGCGTCAAGGTCGCTGTTGACGTGACGCGACAGTAGCCGCGG